>JAJUFS010000058.1 GCA_029263725.1 Gammaproteobacteria bacterium
GCCGAGCGCAGGATCAATCATCACGGACTCGCCCAGTGCGAGCGCCGGGCTGACGTTGGATGCATGCACGAGGTGCACGCTGGCATCGCAGACGGCCGCCATGCGCAGCGCCTGCGTGACGATTTCATCGTTGAGCTCGCCTGGCTTGTCGTTCGAATCGAGGATGTCCACGGCGGCGAGGATGCGCTGCGGGTAACTGCCGGCATCCTCGTCCACCAGCATCAGCGGCGCGGGACACAGCCGCAGCACATGCCAGTCGGCGGGCGTGAACACCGCGCGCTGCAGGGCGCTGCTCGGCTGGATGTCGCGGATGACCAGATCGGGCGCAAGCTCCAGCGCCTCCCGGGCGATGGCGACGTGGGCGCGCTTGTGCCAGACCGCGCGGGTGCTGACCGAGGCGAGGCCTTCCCGCCGCAGCGCCTCCGCCTCGCTGTCCAACCAGCGGCGCCGCGCGGCGAGGTAACCGTCGATGGCACGTTCGGTGAGCCCGGGATCGACGAGGCGCGGCCGCAGGATGGCGGCGTGATAGGTGACCAGCAGCAGCACCAGTTCCGCGCCGCTGCGCTTCGCCAGCGCCACGCCGCGGCGGAAGGCCGTGGAACGCTGCATCGCCGGATCGACGACGACCATGATGCGCCTGAACTTTCCCACCCCCGGTCTCCTGCGGCCCGTGTCCGCAGACTGTCCATCAACCGGGCAGCAGGTTCAATCCGAGATCCCCTGCACGCCACAGGTACCAGCTCGCCACGGAGCGGTACGGTCTCCAGTTTTCCCCTGCCTCGAGCAGGCGGTCCGGGGTGGCGCTGCGGCCATAGCAGCGTTCGAAACCGCGGCGTATGCCGAGGTCATCCAGCGGCAGCACGTCGGGACGGCCCAGCGTGAAGATAAGCAGCATCTCCACGGTCCAGCGGCCGATGCCACGCACCGCGGTGAGCCGCGCGACGACTTCCTCGTCGTCCATGCGCTGCAGGCGTGCCAGCGTCGGCACGGTGCCGTCCAGCACCTTCTCGGCGAGATCGCGCACCGAGCGCACCTTGTTCTGCGACAGGCCGGCGGCGCGCAGCAATTCGGGATCGACGGCGAGCAGCTGCTCGGGCGTGGGATGGGCGCGGCCGGGAAACAGCGCGAGCACGCGCGAATGGATGGTCGCGGCCGCCTTGCCGGACAGCTGCTGGTAAACGATGGCGCGCATCAATGCCGGGAACGGTGCACGCGGGCGGCGCATGCGAAGCTCGAAGGGACCGGCGCTGCGGATGAGTGCCCGCATTGGCGGATCGCGGCGCAGGTGGCGCACCGCCACTTCAGGGTCGTAGCCCAGGTGCCGCACGCTCATGGCTCAGCCCCGCAGTTCTTCCTCGGCGATCAGGGCGATGTCGATGCCGTAATCGCCGGGGTCCACCACGCGCGAGATGCTCCATTGGCCGAGGCCCGTGCTCGACATCGCAGCGAGATCCAAAAGCCGCCGCGGCAGCACGTCGCGGCCGTGCTCGTCGCGGACCAGCAGCACCTGCGGCTTGAGGCGGGCGGCCGGGTTGGAGGAGGCCACCACGCCGACCGCGCCGCTGGACAGCAGCACCACGCTGCCGACGGGATAGATGCCGACGCACTTGATGAATTCCTCCATCAGCCGCCGGCCGAAATTCTGCTCGGCGCGCTTGTGCATCTCGGCGAGCGCATCGGGCGGCATCAGCGCCGGACGATACGGGCGCGGCGTGGTGATGGAGTCGTAGCGATTGGCGATGGCGACGATGCGCACCGGCTCGGCGATCTCGTCACCTGCAAGCCCGTCAGGATAGCCCGTGCCATCGACGCGCTCGTGGTGATGAAGAATGATGTCCAGCGCCTCGGGCGGGAAGTCGCGCGTCAGCTTGAGCACGTTGTAGGCGTCGCGCGGATGACGGCGGATCAGTTCCTCGTCCTCGTCGCTGAGCGGCTCGCTGCTCTTGATGATGCGATCGGGCAGCCGCGCGATGCCGAGATCATGCAGCAGCGCGCCGAGGCCGATGACCTGCATCTGCTCGTGCGAGTAGCCGAGATGGCGCGCGAAGGCGAGCGCAAGAATCGCGGTGTTCATGCAGTGCGCCGCGGATTCCTCGTGGCGGGCGCGCAGGTTGGTGAGCCACAGCGCGGCATTGCTGTTGGTCGCGATGGTCGAAACGAGCTCGCTCACCACCGCCTTGGCTTCGGAGGTTTCGACGCTGCGGCCGAGGCGCATGTCGTTGAAGAAGCGGATCACGCCCTCGGTGGAGCGCTGGATGGTCCTGACCGCGCGCTGCAACTGGTTGCGGAAGGTGTCGGAAGCGGGATCGGCGCCGGTGCTGCGTGGCTTTTCGACCACCAGCGTGGCGCTGGCCTGCTCCTTGAGCTGCCGCAACGCCTCGGTGTCGCGCGACTGGATGTCGTCGATGAATACGTAGTTGCAGTGCTCGCGCAGCATGGCGAGCTCTTCTTCCATCTCGACGATGAAACCCTGGAAAAGAAACGGGCTGTCCAGCCAGGGGCGGTCCAGCGCCGCCACGTACATCCCGATCTGGACTTGCTCGACGTCTACCTTGATTCGCACGGCAACACCTTTCGTGAAACCCCACCACGGGGCGAACGATAGGACAGCTCGCAGCGGGTTGCGCAGAACTGGATCGCGAAAGCGGTGCCGGGAGCGGCGGGAATGCGGAAGAGAATCAAGTGGCGTCCCCTAGGGGATTCGAACCCCTGTCGCCGCCGTGAAAGGGCGGTGTCCTAGGCCTCTAGACGAAGGGGACGCAGTGCGTCGCTTGGAACCACTTGTATTTTTGGTGGAGCTAGGCGGGATCGAACCGCCGACCTCCTGCATGCCATGCAGGCGCTCTCCCAGCTGAGCTATAGCCCCACGCGAGGAGGCGGCATTCTGCGGGATGACCCTGATCAAGTCAAGCCTGTTTTCCGGCCGCGAACTCACTCGTTCGCCGCCGCCTGCCATGCGCTCGGCGTGTAGCCCAGCGACGGTGCGAGATCCTTCTCCGCCTGTTCCATCGAGACCTTGCGGCGGCGCGCGTAATCCTCCACCTGGTCGGCCTGGATCCTGCCGACGCCGAAGTAACGCGCCTCGGGATGCGAGAAATAGAAGCCGCTGACCGAGGCCGCAGGCCACATCGCGTAGCTGTCGGTAAGCCGCATGCCGGTCGCGCGCTCCACATCCAGCCATTGCCACAGCTGCGCCTTGGCGGTGTGATCGGGACAGGCGGGATAACCCGGCGCGGGACGGATGCCGCGATAGCGCTCGGCGATGAGATCGTCGTTGCCGAGCTGTTCCGCCGGCGCATAACCCCACACCTCGCGGCGGATGCGCTCATGCAGCCATTCGGCCGAGGCTTCCGCGAGCCTGTCCGCCAGCGCCTGCGCGAGGATGGCGGTGTAGTCATCCTTCTCCTCGCGGCAGCGCGCCGCGAATTCCTCGACGCCGAAACCCGCGCTGACCGCGAACGCGCCCACCCAGTCGGGCGGGCCATCGAGCGGCGCGACGAAATCCGCAAGACAGCGGTTCGGCTTGCCTGCGGGACGCCGCGTCTGCTGGCGCAGGAAATGGAAGCGCTGCACGACATGCCGGCGCGACTCGTCGGCGAACACGACGACGTCATCGCCGTCACTCGCCGCGGGATGAATGGCGGCAACGCCGCGCGCCGAGAGGATGTTCTCGCGCAACAGGCGATCGAGCAGCGCGCGCGCATCCTCGAACAGCCTGCGCGCCGCCTCGCCCTGCTCCGCGTGCTGGAGGATGCCTGGCCAACTGCCGCGCATTCCCCAGGCATGGAAGAACGGCGTCCAGTCGATGTAGTTGCGCACTGTCGCGAGCGGAATGTCGAAGGCGCGAACACCGAGATGGCGCGGCACGGGCGGACGATAGCTTTTCCAGTCGGTGCGTTCCGCGTTCGCTCTCGCCTCGGCGATGGAAATGAAGTCATCCTTCGGCGCGCGCCGCGCGTGCTGTTCGCGCAGCGTCTCGTATTCGCGCTTGAAGGCCGCGCGGCTGGCCTCCGGTTCGGCGAGCAGCTGCGAGACCGTGCCGATGCAGCGGGAGGCGTCCTTCACCCAGGCCACCGTGCCCGAGTACGCGGGATCGATCTTCACCGCAGTGTGGCTGCGCGAGGTGGTCGCGCCGCCGATCAGCAGCGGAATCGTCATGCCCGCGCGCTGCATTTCCGCGGCGACGTGGCTCATCTCTTCCAGCGATGGCGTGATCAGCCCGGAAAGGCCGATGGCATCCACCTGCTTCTCGCGCGCGGTCTCGAGGATCTTCTGCGCCGGGACCATCACGCCGAGGTTGATCACCTCGTAGTTGTTGCACTGGAGCACAACGTCGACGATGTTCTTGCCGATGTCGTGCACGTCACCCTTAACCGTCGCCAGCAGCACCCTGCCCTTGTGGCGCGCGCCGGATTCCTTCTCCGCTTCGATGAACGGCGTGAGATACGCCACTGCCTTCTTCATCACGCGCGCGGACTTCACCACCTGCGGCAGGAACATGCGCCCGGCGCCGAACAGGTCGCCGACCACGTTCATGCCATCCATCAGCGGACCTTCGATCACCTCGATGGGCCTTGGCAGTTGCTGCCGCGCTTCCTCGACGTCCTCTTCGATGAAGGCGTCGATGCCGTTGACGAGCGCATGTTCGATGCGTTTCGCCACCGGCAGTTCACGCCACGCGAGATCGGGGCCCTGCTCGCGGCGCTCGGTGCTGTACCGGCCGGCGATTGCCAGCAGCCTTTCGGTGGCATCCTCGCGGCGGTTGAGAATCACGTCCTCGACGTGTTCACGCAGTTCCGGATCGAGCTCGTCGTAGACCGCGAGCTGCCCGGCGTTGACGATGCCCATGTCGAGCCCCGCCTTGATGGCGTGGTAGAGGAACACCGCGTGCATCGCCTCGCGCACGGCATCGTTGCCACGGAAGGAGAAGGACACGTTGCTGATGCCGCCGGAGGTGTAGCTGCCGGGACAGCGGCGCTTGATCTCGCGCACCGCTTCGATGAAATCCACCGCGTAGCTGGCGTGTTCCTCGATGCCGGTGGCAACCGCGAACACGTTCGGGTCGAAGATGATGTCTTCGGGCGCGAAGCCCGCCTCGTTCACCAGCAATTCGTAGGCGCGCATGCACACGGCAACGCGGCGCTCCAGCGTATCCGCCTGCCCGTTCTCGTCGAAGGCCATCACCACCACGGCCGCGCCGTAACGTCGCGCCAGCCGCGCCTGGCGCAGGAACTCCTGCTCACCCTCCTTGAGACTGATGGAGTTGACCACCGGCTTGCCCTGCACGCATTGCAGGCCGGCCTCGATCACTTCCCAGCGCGAGGAATCCAGCATCACCGGAACACGGGAAATGTCCGGCTCGGAGGCGACCCGCAGCAGGAACTCGCGCATGGCGGCCGCGCCATCCAGCATGGCCTCGTCCATGTTGACGTCGATGAGCTGTGCGCCGTTGTCCACCTGCTGGCGCGCGACTTCCAGCGCGGTGTCGTAATCGCCCGCGGTGATCAGCTTGCGAAAGCGCGCCGAGCCGGTGATGTTGGTGCGCTCGCCGATGTTCACGAACAGCGACTCGGGGCCGACTTCCACGGGCTCCAGGCCCGACAGCCGCAGCCGCGGCGGCAGATCGCGCGGCCGGCGCGGCGCATGTTTGTTTGCGACGGCTGCGATCGCCGCGATGTGTTCAGGCGTGGTGCCGCAGCAGCCGCCGATGATGTTCACCAGACCTTCCTGCAGCCACTCGTCGACCAGCGCGCTCATCGCCTGCGCGGACTGGTCGTATTCGCCGAAGGCATTCGGCAGCCCGGCATTGGGATGCGCGCTCACCGCGCAATCCGCAACGCGCGACAGCGCCTGCACGTAGGGCCGCAACTGCTCCGCGCCAAGCGCGCAGTTCAGGCCGACGCTCAGCGGGCGGGCGTGCCGCACGGAGTTCCAGAAGGCTTCCACGGTCTGGCCGGAAAGCGTGCGTCCCGAAGCATCGGTAATGGTCGCGGAGATCATCACCGGCCAGCGCCGGCCGCGCGCCTCGAAGACTTCATCGATGGCGAACAACGCCGCCTTGGCGTTCAGCGTGTCGAAGATGGTTTCGACCATGAGAACGTCCACGCCGCCATCCAGCAAGGCTTCGACCGCCTCGCGATAGGCGGCCGCCAGCGTCGCGAAATCGATGCTGCGATGACCGGGACGGTTCACGTCCGGCGAGATCGACGCGGTCTGGTTGGTGGGGCCAAGAATGCCGGCGACGAAGCGCGGTTTCTCCGGCGTCGAATGCGCATCTGCCGCCTCGCGCGCGAGTTGCGCAGCGGCAAGGTTGAGCTCTCGCACGAGATGCTCGCAACGGTAATCACGCTGCGAGACCGCCGTGGCGTTGAAGGTGTTGGTCTCGATGATGTCCGCGCCCGCCTCGAGATACGCCTCATGCACTGCGCGCACGATGCCGGGCTGGGTGATGCAGAGAATGTCGTTGTTGCCGCGCAGCTCCGCCGGGTGATCGCGCAGGCGTTCGCCGCGGAACGCGGTCTCGTCCAGGCGGTGACGCTGCAGCATGGTGCCCATCGCGCCGTCGAGCACCAGCACGCGCCGCACGAGCAGTTCTTCGAGTCGCCGTTCGTTCATGCGCTCGCCGCCATTTCCGCGCCCATGGCCGCACCCGCCACTTTCGCCGCGGGACGTATGCCAAGCATGCGGCAGATGGCGACGGTGAGCTGGGCGCGGTTGAGCGTATAGAAATGAAACTCCTCCACGCCCTCGGCATGCAGCGCATGACAAAGCTCGACGGCAACGCCTGCGGCCACCAGCTGCCTGGTGTCCGGATCATCGTCGAGATCCGCGAACAGCCGCGTCATCCAGGCGGGAATGCTCGCGCCACAGCGTTTGCTGAAGTTCACCACCTGCTCGAAGTTGGTCACCGGCAGGATGCCGGGCACGATGGGCGCGTTCACGCCCGCGGCCGCGGCACGGTCGCGGAAGCGCAGGAAGGTCTCGACGTCAAAGAAGTACTGCGTGATGGCGCGACTCGCGCCGGCATCCAGCTTGCGGCGCAGGTTGTCGATGTCCGCGTCCTGTGAACAGGCATCCGGATGCGTCTCGGGATGCGCGGCGACGCTGATGTCGAAGTCGGCGATCCCGCGCAGGCCTTCGACCAGTTCGGCGGCATTGCGGAAGCCATCGGGATGCGGCTGGAAGGCGCCGCCTTCCGGCATGTCACCGCGCAGCGCGACGATATGCGTGATGCCGGCTTCGTGGTAACGGCGCGCGATCTCCAGCACCTCGTCCTTCGATGCCGCCACGCAGGTGAGATGCGCAGCCGGCGTCAGCGGCGTTTCGCGATTGATGCGGCAGACGGTCTCGTGCGTGCGTTCGCGTGTCGAACCGCCCGCGCCGTAGGTCACCGACACGAAGTGCGGGGCGTAAGGCTGGAGCATCTCGATGGAACGCCACAGGGTCCGTTCCATGGCGTCGTTGCGCGGCGGGAAGAACTCGAAGGAAACTTTCGGCGGCCGACGAAAACATCGTTCCAGCGTCTCGATCCGGTAAGCCATTCGGCCTCCTGACTGTTTACAGAATTTGTTCAACCGCCCTGAAGTCGTCCTAAACGGCGGCACCCAGCGGGCAACAAAAAAGCCCGCTCAGCTTGAAAGCTAAAGCAGGCTTTTTCGGGGCCCTCTTTAGCGGCATTTGTAGAGCGCCCGCAAGCTGAGTATCAAATCGGCGCTATGGGTCGGAGTATAAGTGCGTGTCGCGGGATTGCAACCCTCAATGCTCGTAGGCAGTGTGCTGCACGATATGTCCTATGGCGCGTTCGATGCGTTCGATGGACTTCTCGCGGCCGAGCAGTTCCAGCGTGATGTCGATGGGTGGCGAGACGCCCTTGCCCGCGACTGCGACGCGCAGCGGCTGCGCCACCTTGCCGAGCTTCAGCTCCAGCGCCTCGGCCACCGCGTTGACGGCATCGTGGATGGCCGGCGCCTTCCACTCTTCGAGCGCCGCCAGGCCTTCCTTGAGCCTGGTCAGTGGTTCGACCGCATCCGGCTGCAGGTTCTTGCGCGCCGCCTTCTCCTCGTATTCCTCGAAATCCTGGTAGAAGAACACGCTGTTCTCGGCCATTTCCTTGAGCGTCTTCGCTCGCTCGGCGTTGGCGCGCACCACGTCGGCAAGCGCGGGGCCGTTGGAGGTGTCCACGCCCATGCGCTCGAAATGCCAGCCGAGTTCCTCGCCGAGCCTTTGCGGATCGCCTTCCTTGATGTAGTGCTGGTTCAGCCAGGCAAGCTTGTCCGGATTGATGGCGGACGCCGAGTGATTGACGTCGGCGATGTCGAAAAGGCGGATCATCTCCTCGGTGGAGAAGATTTCCTGGTCGCCATGCGACCAGCCGAGGCGCACGAGATAGTTGCGCACGGCCTCGGGCAGGAAGCCGTCGTTGCGATATTCCATCACCGACACCGCGCCGTGACGCTTGGAAAGCTTGGCGCCATCCGGACCGAGGATCATCGGCAGGTGCGCGAACTCCGGCGGCTCCGCGCCGAGCGCGCGGAAGATGTTGATCTGCCGCGGCGTGTTGTTGAGGTGATCGTCGCCGCGGATGACGTGCGTGATCTGCATGTCCATGTCATCGACGACCACGCAGAAGTTGTAGGTCGGCGTGCCGTCCGAGCGCGCGATGATGAGATCGTCCAGCTCCTCGTTGCGGAACACGACGGTGCCGCGCACGTGATCCTTCACCACCACCTCGCCTTCCAGCGGGTTGCGGAAGCGCACCACCGGATCGACGCCGGGACGCGGCTCGGTGCGGGAGCGGCAGCGGCCGTCGTAGCGCGGCTTTTCCTTGCGCGCCATCTGCTGGGCGCGCATTTCCTCCAGCTCCTCCCTGGTGCAATAGCAGTGATACGCCTTGCCTTCGTCCAGCAGCTGCTGCACGACTTCCCTGTAACGGTCAAAGCGCTGGGTCTGGTAGAAGGGGCCTTCGTCCGCATCCAGCTGCAGCCACGCCATGCCATCGAGGATCGCCTGCACCGCTTCCGGCGTGGAGCGCTCGCGGTCGGTGTCCTCGATGCGCAGCACGAAATCCCCGCCGTGATGCCGCGCGTACAGCCAGCAGAACAGCGCGGTGCGCGCGCCGCCGATGTGCAGGTAGCCGGTGGGACTGGGAGCGAAACGGGTACGGACTTTCATCAACTGCCTCGGGAAGTGCGGGGTTCGGGAAAGCGCGGATTCTACCACCCGAAAGCCCTCGCGGCCCCCGCGGCCTTCCAATCGGAGCGGCGGGTTTGTTCTAATTGGCGCTTTCGCGGACGGAGTCCGCGCGAGGCGCCTGCTTCCTGATGTCCGAAATCCTCTATATCGTCTTCGCCCTGCTGCTGGTGCTGGCCAATGGCTTCTTCGTCGCAGCGGAATTCGCCATCGTCAAGCTGCGCCAGACCCAGGCCGACGAGCTCGCCGACACCCACGGCTTCCGCGGCCGCATCCTCCACAAGGTGCGCAGCAACCTCGACGCCTATCTTTCCGCCTGCCAGCTGGGCATCACGCTGGCCTCGCTGGGCCTGGGCTGGATCGGCGAGCCGGCCTTCGCCCGGCTGCTGGAGCCGGTATTCACCGCCATGGAGATCGGCTCGCCGGACGTGGTGCATGGCGTGAGCTTCGTGCTCGCCTTCACCATCATCTCCTTCCTGCACATCGTGCTCGGCGAGCTGGCCCCGAAATCGGTCTCCATCCGCTTCCCGGAATCCTCATCGCTGTGGACCGCGGTGCCGCTGTTCGCCTTCTACTGGCTGATGTACCCGTTCATCTGGGTGCTGAACGGCAGCGCCCTGCTGGTGCTGAAGGTCATGGGCATCGACCTGTCGCACGAAGGCGACGACGCCCACTCCGCCGAGGAAATCCGCCAGGTGCTGATGGCCAGCCACCAGCACGGCGAACTGAACGCCACCGAGGCCGAAATCCTCACCCGAGCCATCGACCTCGGCGACCTCACCGCCGGCGACCTGATGCGCCCGGCGCGGGAAATGATCGCCCTGGACATGGAAGACAGCCTCGAGGAGAACCTTGCGATCATCGGCCGTCACCGCTTCTCACGCTATCCCGTGTACGAGAACGACCGCGACGAGATCCTGGGCCTCGTGCACGTCAAGGACCTTTACGCCGCGCAGCAGAAACACGGCAGGATCACCGACCTCAAGCCGCTGCTGCGGCCACTGGTGCGGGTCGAGGAAGACACCCCGGCGCCCGAGCTGCTGGCCCGTTTCCAGAGCGGCGCGCCGCACTTCGCCGTGGTCTACGACGAGCTCGGCCACCTGATCGGCTTCATCACCATGGACCACGTCATGGGCGCGCTGATCGGCGGCGTGCGCGACGAGTTCGAGCACCTGCAGCCCGACTGGGAAGCCGCCCCGGACGGCAGCTACGTGGGCGCGGGCTCCCTGCCCGTCTACTCCCTGGAGCGCCTGCTCAGCCGCGACATCGAGTTCGGCGACGTCAACAGCGTCGGCGGCCTGGTCATGGAAGCCCTGCAGCGAGTGCCCCGCAACGGCGACGTCGCCGAGTTCGACGGCTTTCGCATCGAGGTCCTGACCATGCGCGGCCCGCGCATCGCCCGGGTGCGGGTGCGCCCGGCCCCGCCGCCGACCGACGACACCGCCTGAACCGCGTTGACCGGGCTGCGGGAACCCCTTAGAATCCCGCCCCTCTTCGGGTGGTTAGCTCAGCGGTAGAGCACTGCCTTCACACGGCAGGGGTCACTAGTTCGATCCTAGTACCACCCACCAGACAAAAGGAAAGGGCCCCGTCGGGGGCCCTTTTTCGTTCTCCCCCGCCTCCCTGCCCCCGATTCCTGCGCCTCGTCGATTTGGCTATCCTTCGGCCTCGCACATCATCCGCTTTGATGGAACCATGCTGTCATACGGTCAAGGAGCAACCATGCCCGCCATCTCCTCAACTAACCGCCAGGCCCACGACGAGAAGGATGCGACGAAGGGCGAGTTCATCCTGAGCAGGGATGGCGTATCGATCAGCCATAAAGGCGTCGTTCACGTGGACGCTGACGAGCTGGTTCGTTCCAGGACCGTCTCGGACACC
>JAJUFS010000001.1 GCA_029263725.1 Gammaproteobacteria bacterium
GCGGCTTTCCCTGGCCTGGACGTCACGATCACCGACGGCCAGTCGCGCGAGGTGATGACGGCCGCGGATTGCGTGCTGCTCGCCTCGGGCACGGCGGCGCTGGAAGCCATGCTGCTGCGCCGGCCGATGGTGGTCGCCTACAAGGTCAGCGCGCTGACCTACCTGCTGGTGCGCAGCTTCCGGTTGCTCAAGCTGCCATACGTGTCGCTGCCGAACGTGCTGGCCGGGCGCAGGATCGTGCCGGAGTACCTGCAGCATGACGCCGAACCCGAGCGGCTGGGCCCGGCGGTGCAGGAACTGCTCGCGCCTTCGCCGCTGCGCGAGGAGCAGATGCGGGTGTTCGGGGAGCAGCATCTCAGGCTGCGCTGCAACGCGAATGCGCGCGCCGCGGAGGCCGTGCTCGATCTGGCAGGCCGTTCGCCAGATAAATGACGGGAATTCCCGCGGTTCTTTAGTATCCTGATGTGCGAAGGGGGCGCCGACCCCCGCGCTTTCCATCTTTCACCAATAAAGAGAATTCGAGGGGCGGCTTTGAACGCACAGTCCGAACTGGCTTTCTTCGACGGGCTGACGCGGATCGCGGGCGTGGATGAGGTGGGCCGCGGCCCGCTCGCGGGCCCGGTGGTCGCCGCCGCGGTGATTCTCGATCCCGATTGCCCCATCGAGGGCCTGCGTGATTCCAAGCAGCTCAACGCCGCGCGGCGCGAGGAGCTCGATCTCATCATCCGCGAATGCGCGCTGGCCTGGGCCGTAGGCATATGCACGCCGGCGGAGATCGACGCGCTCAATATCCTGCAGGCGTCCATGCTGGCCATGCGCCGGGCGGTCGAGGCGCTCGCCATCGTTCCCGAATTCGTGCGCGTCGACGGCAATCGCTGCCCGGAACTGCGCGTGCCTTCGGAAGCCATCATCGGCGGCGACGACAGCGTGCCGTGCATCAGCGCCGCGTCGATCATCGCCAAGGTGCACCGCGATGCCGAGATGCAGCGCCTGCATGCCGAGTTCCCGCAGTACGGCTTTGACCGTCACAAGGGCTATCCCACGCCCGAGCATCTCGCCGCGCTGGAGCAGCACGGCCCTTCGCCCGTGCACCGCCGTTCCTATGCGCCGGTACAGCGCGCGCTGGAGCGGGCCACGGCATGAACGGCTCCTTCGTCCATCTGCGCGTGCATACCGAGTATTCGCTGGTCGACTCGGTGGTGCGCGTCAAGCAGCTGATGGCTGCGGTCGCCGAGGCGCGCATGCCGGCGGTTGCGCTCACCGACCAGAGCAACATGTTCGCGATGGTGAAGTTCTATCGCGCCGCGTTGCAGAAGGGCATACAGCCGCTGATTGGCTGCGACGTGCTGGTGTCCGCGCCGGAAGCCGGCGAGGCGCCGTCGACGCTGGCGCTGATCTGCCAGGACGAGACCGGCTACCGCAATCTTTCCGAACTGGTCACGCTGGGGTTCCGCGAAGGCCAGGAGCGCGGCGTGCCGGTGGTTCGGCGCGAATGGCTGCACGGCCGCACCGACGGCCTGATCGCGATCAGCGTCTGCCGCGAGGGCGAGATCGGCCGCGCTCTGCTGGCGGGACGCGAGCAGCAGGCGGATGAACTTCTCAACCAGTGGCTGGCGTGGTTCGGTGACCGCTTCTATCTGGAACTGCAGCGCACCGGCCGCGAGAACGAGGAAACCTGCAACGCCGCCAGCGTGCAGCTGGCCGCGCGCCGCGGCGTGCCGGTGGTGGCAAGCAACGACGTGCGCTTCATCCGCAAGGAGGATTTCGAGGCGCACGAGACGCGCGTCTGCATCCACGACGGGCGCGTGCTGAACGATCCGCGCCGGCCGCGACGCTACAGCGAGGAGCAGTACCTCAAGACGCCCGCGGAAATGCGCGAGCTGTTCGCGGACGTGCCGGAAGCCATCGACAACACGCTGGCCATCGCGCGCCGCTGCGGCTTTCAGCTGCGCCTCGGCGAATATTTCCTGCCGGACTTCCCCGTGCCGGCGGGTCACAGCATCGACAGCTGGCTGCGCGAGCAGTCGCGCCAGGGGCTGGAGCGACGCCTGCAAAAGCTGCTGGATGCGAACGCCCCGGACTACGCGGAACGCCGCAAGGCCTACGAGGAGCGGCTGGAAATCGAGCTCGACGTCATCGTGCAGATGGGCTTTCCGGGCTACTTCCTCATCGTCGCGGACTTCATCCAGTGGGCGAAGAACAACGGCGTGCCGGTAGGGCCGGGGCGCGGTTCCGGCGCGGGTTCGCTGGTGGCCTATGCGCTCGGCATCACCGATCTCGATCCACTGGCCTACGACCTGCTGTTCGAGCGCTTCCTCAATCCCGAGCGCGTCTCCATGCCCGACTTCGACGTCGACTTCTGCATGGAAGGCCGCGATCGGGTCATCGATTACGTCGCCGAGAAGTATGGCCGCGAGCAGGTCTCGCAGATCATCACCTATGGCTCCATGGCGGCGCGCGCGGTGGTGCGCGACGTCGGCCGCGTGCTCGGCCACCCCTATGGTTTCGTCGATCGCATCGCCAAGCTGATTCCCTTCGAGATCGGCATGACGCTGGACAAGGCGCTGGAGGACGAGAACAGCGAGCTGGTGCAGGCCTACAACAACGAAGAGGAAGTGCGCGAGCTGATCGATCGCGCCCGCCAGCTCGAGGGCCTGGCGCGCAACGCCGGCAAGCATGCCGGCGGCGTCGTGATCGCGCCGCGGCCGCTGACGGAATTCACGCCGCTGTACTGCGAACAGGGCTCGGAAGGCACGGTCACGCAGCTCGACAAGGACGACGTCGAGGCGGTTGGCCTCGTGAAGTTCGACTTCCTCGGCCTGCGCACGCTGACCATCATCGACTGGGCGCTCGCCTCCATAAACAAGGCGCGCAAGGCGCGCGGCGAGCCGGAGCTGGACATCAACGCGCTGGCGATGGATGACCAGGCGACCTTCGATCTCCTGAAGCGCCACGAGACCACCGCGGTGTTCCAGCTGGAATCGCGCGGCATGAAGGACCTCATCCGCCGCCTGCAGCCGGACAACTTCGAGGACATCGTCGCGCTGGTGGCGCTGTTCCGTCCCGGCCCGCTGCAGTCCGGCATGGTGGATGATTTCATCAATCGCAAGCACGGCCGGCAGAAGGTCGAGTACCCGCATCCCGATCTCGAACCTATCCTCAAGCCCACCTACGGCGTCATCCTCTACCAGGAGCAGGTGATGCAGATCGCGCAGGTGCTGGGCGGCTACACGCTCGGCGGCGCCGACCTCCTGCGCCGCGCAATGGGCAAGAAGAAGCCGGAGGAGATGGCCAAGCAGCGCGCCATCTTCCTGGAAGGCGCGGCGAAGAAGGGCGTGGATCCCAGGGTTGCGGAACACATCTTCGACCTGATGGAAAAGTTCGCGGGTTACGGCTTCAACAAGTCGCACTCCGCGGCCTACGCGCTGCTGTCCTACCAGACCGCCTGGTTGAAGGCGCATTACCCCGCGGCCTTCATGGCAGCGGTGCTCTCCTCGGACATGGACAACACCGACAAGGTGGTCGGCTTCATCGACGAATGCCGCCGCATGGAGCTGGAGATCCTGCCGCCGGAGGTGAACGAGTCCGCCTACCACTTCACGGTGCACAGCGACACCGCCATCCGTTATGGCCTCGGCGCGGTCAAGGGCGTGGGGCGCGGCGCGATCGAGAACATCGTCACCGAGCGTGAGCAGCATGGCCGCTTCCGTGACCTCGATGATTTCTGCCGGCGCGTGGATCTCTCCAGGCTCAACCGCCGCACCCTGGAAGCGCTGATCCGCGCCGGCGCCATGGACAGCCTCGGTCCCAACCGCGCCAGCCTCATGGCCTGGCTGCCCACCGCGCTCGCCGCCGCCGACCAGGCCTCCAAGGCCAGCCAGGCGGGGCAGGACGACATGTTCGGCCTGGCCGGACCGGTGGAGACGGCGGCGGTCGAGATTCCGGTGGTGACCGAATGGAGCGAGGAGGAGCGCCTTGCCGGCGAGCGCGAAACCCTGGGACTGTTCCTCTCCGGCCACCCGATCGACCGTTACGCCGAGGAGCTTGGGCACCTGGTAAGCAACCGCCTCGGCGAACTCGCCGAGCAGGAGCCGCCAGTGAGCGGCGATGGCGAGCGGCGCTGGGCGCCGGCGAAGCAGGTGACGGTGGCGGGACTGGTGCTGGACGTGCGCCGCCGCGGCGGGCGCGTCTCCATCACCCTGGACGACCGCACCGGCCGGCTGGAAGCCACCTTCTTCGAGGAAACCTGGAACCGCTTCCGGCACCTGCTGAGCAAGGACGCGGTGGTGATCGTCGAGGGCAAGCTGTCCTTCGACGAATTCATCAATGGCTGGCGGATCACGGCACGCCAGGTACTGGCCATGGAAGACGCGCGTGCCGCGGCCGTGCGTGGCATCGAGATCCAATGGCAGGCGCGCGAGGACGACGAGCGGCGCCTGCAGGCCCTGCGTTCCCTGCTGGCCCGCGCGCGCGGCAACTGCCCGCTGCGGGTGGTCTACCGCAGTGCCAGCGCCGTCGCCCGGCTCAGGCTGGGCGACGCCTGGCGGGTCGCACCGGATGACGTGCTGATCCGCGGCCTGCAGGACCTGTTCGGGCGCGAGGCCGTGAAGGTGGTTTATGGCCGTCTGCAGCTGGAGGCCGCACAGTTCGCGGTCGCCTGAGCGGGGCGGACGATCTTGCTATACTCCGCGCGTTGCGGGCACGCCGCACCAGAATCGCATTCAATGGAAGGCAGATGAATCTCAATTTCCTGGATTTCGAACAGCCCATCGCGGAGCTGGAAGCGAAGATCGAAGAGCTGCGCTATGTCGGCGACGACACGGCGGTGAACATCTCCGAGGAGATCGCGCGCCTGCAGGCCAAGAGCCGCAGCCTCACCGAGACGATCTTCGCCAACCTCACTTCCTGGCAGATGGCGCAGCTTGCCCGTCATCCGCAGCGGCCGTACACGCTGGATTACATCGGTCGCATCTTCACGCATTTCGAGGAGCTGCACGGCGACCGCGCCTTCGCGGACGACCCGGCCATTGTCGGCGGCCTGGCGCGCTTCGAGGGCCGGCCGGTGATGGTGATCGGCCACCAGAAGGGTCGCGACACCAAGGAAAAGCTGCGCCGCAACTTCGGCATGCCGCGCCCCGAGGGTTACCGCAAGGCGCTGAGGCTGATGAAGATGGCGGAGCGCTTCCGCCTGCCGATACTGACCTTCATCGACACCCCGGGCGCCTATCCAGGCGTCGGCGCGGAAGAACGCGGGCAGTCCGAGGCCATCGCCCGCAACCTGTTCGAGATGGCGAAACTGCGCGTGCCGGTCATCTGCACCGTGATCGGCGAGGGCGGCTCCGGCGGCGCGCTCGCCATCGGCGTGGGCGACCACATCAACATGCTCCAGTACAGCATCTACTCGGTGATCTCGCCGGAAGGCTGTGCTTCCATCCTGTGGAAGAGCGCCGAGAAGGCGGCGGACGCCGCCGAGGCCATGGGCATCACCGCCGACAAGCTGAAGAAGCTCGAGCTGATCGACCAGGTGGTGAACGAACCGCTG
The DNA here is from genome assembly GCA_029263725.1 of Gammaproteobacteria bacterium. Classification (GTDB taxonomy): domain Bacteria; phylum Pseudomonadota; class Gammaproteobacteria; order Natronospirales; family JAJUFS01; genus JAJUFS01. The sequence continues at coordinate 5,543 of JAJUFS010000001.1, forward strand.
GGCGGCGCACATCGCAACTACGACGAGATGGCGCAGACCCTGCAGCGTGCCCTCGGCGAAGCGCTGTCGCAGCTCGACAAGATCGGTACCGACGAGCTGCTCGAGCGGCGTTACCGCCGCCTGATGAGCTACGGGCGCTTCGAGGAAAGCTGAGCGCCGCAGCGGCGCTCCCGTGCCCGGCGAGGAGTAGCCAGTGGCCGATTTCTCACCCCAGCTGCTGCTTGATGGCCTGCGCGCGGCGCATCCCGCGCCGCCGGCCCGCTACTGGGTCGCGTTTTCCGGCGGCCTGGATTCCACCGTGCTCCTGCACGCCATGGCGGAACGGCGAGCGGATCTTGGCGCGCCGCTTGCCGCGGTGCACGTCAATCACAACCTCCAGCCCCAGGCGGCGGAGTGGCAGCGCCATTGCGCCGAGGCGTGCGCCGCGCTCGACATTCCCTTCGAATGCTTTTCGGTGACGGTGCGCGCCGCTGACGGCGAGAGCGTCGAGGCCGCCGCCCGGGAGTCGCGCTACCACGCCTTCGGCGAATTGCTCGCGGCCGACGAGTGCCTGCTGACCGCGCATCACCAGGACGACCAGCTGGAAACCTTTCTGCTGCAGGCTTTCCGCGGCGCCGGCCCGCACGGGCTTGCCGCCATGCCGCGCCAGGCGCCGTTCGGCCGCGGCCGGCTTTGCCGTCCGCTGCTGGATTTCAGCCGCGCCGAACTGGAAGCCTGGGCGAGGGCACGCGGGCTCGAATGGCTGGACGATCCCAGCAACGCCGAGGCTCGCTTCGACCGCAACTTCCTGAGGCTGGAAATCCTGCCCGCGTTGCGGCAGCGCTGGCCGCAGCTCGCGGCGACGGTGTCGCGCAGCGCGCGGCACTGTGCCGAAGCCGCCTGGCTGCTGGACGAGATGGCGGCGCTGGATCTCGCCGAAACCGGGGTCGAAGGCGCCATCCGGGTGGTGGCGCTGCGGCGGCTCGATCCGCCGCGGCAGCGGAACCTTGTCCGGCACTGGCTGGCCTGGCAGGGCTTTCCGCGGCCTTCGGAGAAGAAACTCGAGCATGTGCTGAGCGATGTGCTCGATGCCGCGCCGGACCGCGAGCCCTGCGTGGACTGGGCGGACGTGGCGGTGCGCCGCTACCGCGGCATGCTGTATGCCGATCGCCGGCTGGCCGCGCCGCGCACCGGCGCATGGCAGGGTGGCAGGTTCGCGCTCGGCGAGGGCTGGGGCGAGCTGGAGCGCGTCGCGGCGGACACCGGCCTGCCGGAAGGCGAGGTGGAAATCCGGCTGCGGGCGGGCGGGGAACGCTTGCGCCTGCCCGGCCGGCAGCATCATCACAGCGTCAGGAAGCTGTTCCAGGAGGCGGGCGTGCTGCCGTGGATGCGCGATGCGCTGCCGTTCATCCATGTGAATGGCGAGCTGGCGGCGATCGGTGACCTGTGGCTGAACGCCGACCTGCTCAGGCCCCGCGGCTGGCGGCCGCAATGGCGCGGGCGGCCTCGCATTCTGGAAATTTCTCCGCCATAAGTTCCCGTCCGGCCGGTTTATTTCATTGAGAGGCCGGGGCCGTTCCAGTAAGATGTGCTTCCGATTCGCGGCCCATTCTGGCCGCGTCCCTCGAATCGGAAATCCGCATGACCAAATTCATTTTCGTTACCGGCGGTGTGGTCTCTTCCCTTGGAAAAGGCATCGCCGCGGCCTCGCTTGGCGCCATTCTCGAATCCCGCGGACTGCGGATCGGCATGGTCAAGCTCGACCCGTACATCAACGTCGATCCCGGCACCATGAGCCCGTTCCAGCATGGCGAAGTGTTCGTCACGCATGACGGCGCCGAGACCGACCTCGACCTCGGCCACTACGAGCGCTTCGTGCGCATGCGCGCCGGCCGCGCCAACAATTTCACCGCCGGGCGCATTTACCTCAACGTCATCCAGAAGGAGCGCCGCGGCGACTACCTTGGCGCCACCGTGCAGGTGATTCCGCACATCACCGACGAGATCAAGCGCTGCGTCATGCAGGCGGCCACCGACGTGGACGTGCTGCTGGTGGAGATCGGCGGCACGGTCGGCGACATCGAGTCGCTGCCCTTCCTGGAAGCCATCCGCCAGCTTGCCGTGGAGCTCGGCCGCAACCGCGCGCTGTTCATGCATCTGACGCTGGTGCCGTACATCGCCGCTTCCGGCGAGATCAAGACCAAGCCCACGCAGCATTCCGTGAAGGAGCTGCGCTCCATCGGCATCCAGCCCGACATCCTGGTCTGCCGCGCGACCGCGCCGCTGCCGGAGGATGCGCGCCGCAAGATCGCGCTGTTCACCAATGTCGAGGAGCGCGCGGTGATCACCTCGGCGGATGTCGATGACGTCTACAAGATTCCCATGCTGCTGCACGAGCAGAAGCTGGATGACATCGTCTGCGAGAAGTTCGGCCTGGACGTGAAGCCCGCCGATCTTTCCGAGTGGGAGCGCGTGGTCGAAGCCAAGCGCAACCCGGACGCCAGCGTCAACGTCGCCTTCGTCGGCAAGTACGTCGATCTCGCCGACGCCTACATGTCGATCAACGAGGCGCTGGTGCACGCCGGCATCCACACCCGCACCAAGGTGAACATCCACTACATCGATTCCGAGGACATGGCCGAGGGCGACGTCAGCCCGCTGAAGGGCATGGACGCGATCCTGGTCGGCCCCGGCTTCGGCGAACGCGGCATCGAGGGCAAGATCTTCGCCGCGCAGTATGCGCGCGAGAACGGCGTTCCCTATCTCGGCATCTGTCTCGGCATGCAGGTCGCGGTGATCGAGTACGCGCGCAATGTCTGCGGGCTGAAGCAGGCGCACAGCACCGAGTTCGCGCCGCATACGCCGGACCCGGTGATCGCGCTGATCACCGAATGGAAGGATCGCAGCGGCGCCGTCGAAGTGCGCAGCGAGCAATCCGACCTTGGCGGCACCATGCGGCTGGGCGCGCAGGAATGCTTCCTGGAGCCGGGCACGCTGGCGCGCGAGCTCTACGGCGCGGACGTGATCGTCGAGCGTCATCGCCACCGCTACGAGTTCAACAACAATTACCGCGAAACACTGGAAGGCAAGGGACTGCGCTTTGCCGGAAAATCGGTGGACGATCTCGTCGAGGTCGCCGAGATTCCCGGACATCCCTGGTTCGTCGGCTGCCAGTTCCATCCGGAGTTCACTTCCACGCCGCGCGATGGCCATCCGCTGTTCTCCGGCTTCATCCGTGCGGCGCGCGAGCACGCGGCCGCAGGCAAACAGCAGCAGGCGCAGGCCTGAGGCGAGGACATGCGATGAAACTCTGTCATTTCGAGGCGGGCAACGACCTGCCGTTCTTCCTGATCGCCGGCCCGGACACGCTGGAGTCCGAGCAGCTGGCGATGGATGTCGCCGGTCACCTGCGCGAGGTCACGCAGCGCCTTGGCATCCACTACGTCTTCAAGGGTTCGTTCGACAAGGCGAACCGCACCTCGGGCAAGAGCTACCGCGGCCCGGGCATGGAAGAGGGCCTGCGCATCCTGCAGAAGGTGAAGGACGACATCGGCGTGCCGGTGACCACCGACGTGCACGAGTACACGCCGATCGGCGAAGTCGCCTCCGTGGTGGACGTCATCCAGACGCCGGCCTTCCTGTGCCGGCAGACGGATTTCATCCACGAAGCCGCGCGCCACATGAAGCCGGTCAACATCAAGAAGGGCCAGTTCCTTTCGCCCTACGAGATGAAGAACGTGGTCGAGAAGGCGCGCGAGACCGGCAACGAGCAGATCATGGTCTGCGAGCGCGGCTTCTCCTTCGGCTACAACAATCTCGTTTCCGACATGCGCGGGCTCGCCATCATGCGCGACACCGGCTGCCCGGTGATCTTCGATGCCACTCACTCGGTGCAGATGCCGGGCGGGCAGGGCACGAGCTCGGGCGGCGCGCGCGAACACATCCCCGTGCTGGCCCGCGCGGCCATCGCCGCGGGGGTCGCCGGCATCTTCATGGAAACGCACCCGGACCCGGACAAGGCGCTCTGCGACGGCCCCAACTCCTGGCCGCTGGAACTCGCCGAGGAACTGCTGGTGGCCCTGAAGGCGCTGGACGAAGCCGTGAAGGCCCGCGGGTACGTGGAAGAGAAGGTCAAGTAATCCGGGAGAAGGCGGAAGGAAGAAGGTAGAAGCTTCGTAACCCGAAGTCTTCTCACTTCGCCCTTCTCACTTCTCCCTTCTCAAGGGAGCAGCAATGAGCAAGATCGTCGACATTCGTGCCCGTGAAATCATCGACTCGCGCGGCAATCCCACCGTCGAGGCGGATGTGCATCTCGACAACGGCGTGATGGGCCGCGCGGCGGTGCCGTCCGGCGCGTCCACCGGTTCGCGCGAGGCGGTTGAACTGCGCGATGGCGACAAGGCGCGTTATCTCGGCAAGGGCGTGCGCAAGGCGGTCGCGAACGTCAACGGCGAAATCCTCAACGCGCTGAAGGGCATGGACATCGCCGACCAGGCCGCCATCGACCGCCGCATGATCGAGCTCGACGGTACGGAGAACAAGGGCCGCCTCGGCGCGAACGCCATCCTGGCGGTGTCGCTCGCCGCGGCACAGGCCGGCGCGAAGGCGGTGAACAAGCCGCTGTTCCAGTATCTCGGCGGCGAGTCGGCCACCGGCATGCCGGTGCCGATGATGAACATCATCAACGGCGGCGCGCACGCCGACAATTCCGTGGACCTGCAGGAGTTCATGATCCTGCCCGTGGGTGCGGCCTCGTTCTCCGAGGCGCTGCGCCAGGGCGCGGAAGTGTTCCATTCGCTCAGGAAGGTGTTGAACGGGCGCAAGCTCAACACCGCGGTCGGCGACGAGGGCGGCTTTGCGCCGGACCTGCCATCCAACGAAGCGGCGCTGGAAGTGATCATCGAGGCCATCGAGCAGGCGGGTTATGCCGCGGGCAAGGACATCCTGCTCGGTCTTGACGTCGCCAGCACCGAGTTCCATCGCGACGGCGTGTATCACCTCGAGTCCGAGAACAAGCGCTTCGACTCCAGCGAGTTCGCCGCCTACCTCGAGGACCTCGTCAACCGCTATCCCATCGTCACCATCGAGGACGGCATGGCGGAGAACGACTGGGACGGCTGGAAGCACCTGACCGACCGGCTCGGTTCGAAGGTGCAGCTGGTCGGCGATGACCTGTTCGTCACCAACCCGAAGATCCTGCGCGAGGGCATCGACAAGGGTGTGGCCAACTCCATCCTCATCAAGGTGAACCAGATCGGCACGCTGACCGAGACGCTGGAAGCGATCCGCCTTGCCACCGACAACGGCTACACCGCGGTCGTCTCGCATCGCTCGGGCGAAACCGAGGACGCGACCATCGCGGACCTGGCCGTGGCCACCACCGCGACGCAGATCAAGACCGGCTCGATGTCGCGCTCCGATCGCATCGCCAAGTACAACCAGTTGCTGCGCATCGAGGAAATGCTCGGCGAGCGCGCCAGCTACCCGGGCCGCAACGCCTTCCCGGGAAAGATCGGCCGCTGATGCGCGGAGGCAGGCGACATTGAGGGTCCTGGCCGGAGCACTGCTGATCCTGCTCGTCATTCTGCAGGGCCAGTTGTGGTTCGGCCGGGGCAGCCTGCTTGATCTGTGGCGGCTGCAGCGCGCGATCGAGCAGCAGCAGGCCGAGAATCACGCGCTGGCCGAACGTAACGCGGCGCTGGCCGCGGAAGTCGAGGACCTCAAGAGCGGACTCGAAGCCATCGAGGAGCGCGCACGCAGCGAGCTCGGCATGATCCGCGAAGGCGAGACCTTCTATCGCGTCATCGAGACGCCCGCCCAATCATCGGAAGACACGCCGCGTGACGACTGACTACACGGTCGATTTCGACCGCCATCCCCATGCCTTCGGCCGGCCCGCATCGACGGGCCGGTTGCGTTCTTCGCCCGAGGATTTCGAGGTCGAGGAAGTGCTCGGCTTTGCACCCGATGATGACGGGCCGCACCAGCTGCTGTGGGTGGAAAAGCGCGGCGCCAACACCGAGTGGGTGGCGAAACAGTTCGCGCGGCTCGCCGGCTGCCGGGCGATGGATGTCGGTTTCTCCGGCATGAAGGACAGGCACGCCGTCACCCGGCAGTGGTTCAGCGTGCCGGCGCCGAAACAGTCGCTGGACTGGACGGCCGTCGACGTCGAAGGCGTGCGCGTGCTGGCAGTGCACGCCCATCGCCGCAAGCTGCGGCGCGGCGCGCATCGCGCCAACCGCTTTGTGCTCACGCTGCGCGCGGTAGTGGATGGCGGCGATCTCGACGAACGTTGCGAACGCATCGCGCGCGCGGGCGTGCCGAATTACTTCGGGCCGCAGCGTTTCGGGCCGCGCGGCGACAACGTCACTCGCGCCATCGATGGTGCGCGCGGCGGCATCTATCTTTCCGCGGCGCGCAGCTTTCTCTTCAACGAGGTGCTGGCGGCGAGGTTGCGCGAGCGCAGCTGGAACCGCCTGCTGCCGGGCGAGGCGGTGCAGCTTGACGGCAGCGGCAGTTTCTTCCTCGCCGAGGCGATCGACGGCACGCTGCTCGAGCGCCTGGCGAACTTCGACATTCATCCCAGCGGACCGCTGTGGGGCAGGGGAGAACCGCCCAGCCTGGGCGAAGCCGCCGCCATCGAGCGCGCGGTCGTTGAGCGTTTCCCTGAAGCGGCGGCGCTGGTGGAGCGCGCCGGCATGCGCCAGGAGCGGCGGCCGCTGCGGCTCACCGTTCGCGACATCCGCCTCGCGCGCCCGGAGCCGGGAGTGCTTGTGATAGCCTTCGAGCTTCCTGCCGGCGCCTTTGCCACCAGCGTGCTGCGCGAACTCATCGATACGCCACAAGGAGACGAACATGCTCGAGCGGATTGATCATGACGGCATTCTTGAGCTCAACATGGCCCGGCCGCCCGTCAATGCCCTGTCTCCGGATTACGTCAGGCTGCTCATCGAGGCGCTGACCACGGCGCCGCGCGAGGGCGCGCAGGCCATCGTGCTGTCCGGCCGTCCCGGGCTGTTTTCCGCGGGGCTCGACGTGCCGGCGCTGCTGGCGCTGGACGAGCCCGCCATCTACGAGTTCTGGAAGGACTTCATCAATCTGCTCGGCGCGATCGCCTGCTCGCCCATCCCGGTCGCCGCGGCGATCACCGGCAACAGCCCAGCGGGCGGTGCGGTGATGTCGATCTACTGCGATTACCGCGTGATGGCCGAAGGCGACTATCGCATCGGCGTCAACGAAGTGCAGGTGGGCCTGCCGCTGCCGCCGATCGTGCATGCGGCGCTGGTGCGCCAGGTCGGTCCGCGGCACGCCGAGCGCCTGGGCGCGGGCGGCCTGCTGCTGGCGCCGGAGGATGCGCTCGCGGTCGGCCTGGTCGACCGGATCACGCCGGTGGACCAGGTGGTGCCGTGTGCGCTTGCCTGGTGCCGGCACATGGTCGAGCTGCCGCCGGACGCCATGCGCATGACACGCGACATGGTGCGCGCCGATCTCGTCGAGCTGTTCAAGCACATCGGCGAGAACGATTACCGCATGATGACCGACGCGTGGTTCGGCGCCGAAACCCAGGCCACCATGCGCGCGCTGGTGGAGCGGCTGAAGCAGAAAAAGAAGTAAGCCGCTAGCGGCGCCGGAGCAGCACCAGCACGGCGCCGGTGCCGCCATCGACCGGGCGGGCGTTGGCGAAGGCGAGCACATCGTCGCGCCGCCTGAGCACGCTGGCCGTTTTCGGTTTCAGCACCGGGCCATCCGGTCCGGAACGCAATCCCTTGCCGTGGATGATCCGCACGCACTGCCAGCGCTCGCGCTGCGCCTCGGCGAGGAACTCGCGGATGGCGATGCCGGCGCGCTGCTCGGTAAGCCCGTGCAGGTCCAGTTCGGCGGCGATCGGAAACTCGCCGCGCCGCAGCCGCCGCAACAGCCGCGGATTCTCGCCGGCGCGCAGATAAAGAAGTTCCTCGCCCGTTTCCAGCTCGGAGCGGAACGGATCCTCGCGCAGGCTCTCCAGCAAGGCGTTGCTCTCGTCCGCCAGCCGGAAGCGCGGCACGGGCTTCGGGCGGCGGCGATGTTCAACGCGCTCCGGCGCCTGCAGGGGACGCACGTCGCGCATCGCCTCGCGGAACAGCGCGAGCTCGTCTTCCTCGACCTCCGGCTTTTTCCTGCTCATGGTGCGAACTGTGCGGGCAACGGGAATCCAGTATAGTAACCGCCATTCTCAGAAGAACGATCAGGGGACCAGGCTTGCACGTGCTCGTCAGCAACGATGACGGCTTCCGCTCCGAGGGAATACGTTGCCTTGCAGCGGAACTGCGCCGCACGGCGCGCGTCACCGTCATCGCGCCCGATCGCGACCGCAGCGCGGCGAGCAACTCGCTGACGCTGGACCGGCCGCTTCACGTGATCGAGGAGGAAGAGGGCGTGTACAGCGTCAACGGCACGCCCACCGACTGCGTGCATCTCGCCATCAGCGGCTTTCTCGACGACGAGCCGGACATGGTCTTCTCGGGCATCAACGCGGGCGCCAATCTCGGCGATGACGTGCTCTACTCCGGCACGGTCGCGGCCGCGACCGAGGGCCGCTTCCTGGGCGTGCCGGCAGTGGCGGTCTCGCTGGTCGGCAGCCGGCCGCGGCATTACGAGGCCGCCGCCCGCGTCGCCCGCGAGATCATGGAACACCTCGAGCGCGATCCGCTGCCGCCGAACACAATTCTCAACATCAACGTTCCCGATGCGCCCTGGGAGGAAATCCGCGGCTTCATGGCCACGCGCCTGGGCGCGCGCCATCGCGCCGAGCCGGTCATGCAGATCGTCGACCCGAAGGGACGGCGGATGTACTGGATCGGGCCGCCGGGCCGCGGCCAGGACGCGGGCCCCGGCACGGATTTCGACGCCGTCGCGCAGGGCTACGTCTCGGTCACTCCGCTGGATATCGACCTCACCAATCATCGCGCGCTGGCGCAGGTGACGGGCTGGGTGGAAGGAGTGCGCGCATGAACGCTGACCTGCGCCGCCACGGCATAGGCATGACTTCCGCGCGCACCCGCGAACGCCTGGTGCAGCGGCTGAGGGACAACGGCATCCGCGACCAGCGCGTGCTCGACCGCATCCGCGAAACGCCGCGACACCTGTTCATCGACGAGGCGCTGGCCTCGCGCGCCTACGAGGACACGGCGCTGCCCATCGGGCATGGCCAGACCATCTCGCAGCCCTACGTGGTCGCGAAGATGACCGAAGCGCTGCTTGCCGGCGGCCCGCTCGCGAACGTGCTCGAGGTCGGCACCGGCTGCGGTTACCAGACTGCGGTGCTCGCGCCGCTGGTCGGCAGGATCAACACCGTCGAGCGCATCGATCCCTTGCTGGTGCGTGCGCGCCGCCTGTTCCGCGAGCTCAGCCTGCGTAACGTGCGCGCGAAACACAGCGACGGTTCCTGGGGCTGGCCGGAATACGCGCCGTATGACGGCATCATCGTCACGGCGGCGCCGGAAGAAATTCCTCCCGCACTGCTCGAGCAGCTCGCCGATGGGGGCCGGCTGGTGATCCCGGTGGGGCCGTCCGGCCGGCAGGAGCTCACGCTGGTCGAGCGGCGCGGTGACGTCTTCGAGCAGAGTTCGCTTGGCCTCGTTTCCTTCGTGCCGCTGCTCGGGGGCACGCGCTGATGCGCATCTTCTCGCCGCTGTATGACCGCGTGCTGCGCTGGGCGGGACACCCGCATGCACCGTGGTATCTCGGCGGCTTGAGCTTCGCGGAATCCTCCTTCTTTCCCGTTCCGCCGGACGTGATGCTCGCCCCCATGACGCTTGCGCGGCCCCGGCTCGCCTGGCGCTTCGCGTTCATCACCACCGCCATGAGCGTGCTGGGCGGGCTGTTCGGTTACTTCATCGGCGTGTTTGCGCTGGAGCTGGTGGAAGGCCTGTTGCAGCAGTGGGGCTACTGGGAAGGCTACCTGCGGGTGCGAAGCTGGTTCGATGAATGGGGTTTCTGGGCGGTGTTCATCGCCGGCTTCTCGCCGGTTCCCTACAAGCTGTTCACCGTCAGCGCGGGCGCGCTGGCAATGAACCTGCCGATGTTCCTGCTGGCCTCGGTCATCAGCCGCGGCGCGCGCTTCTATCTCGTCGCCGGGCTGATTCGCTTCGGCGGCGAGCGCATGGAACGCCAGCTGCGCGAATACATCGACATGATCGGCTGGATCGTGATCGTGCTGTGCGGCATCCTGCTGCTCATATGGAAGCTGTAAGACGCATTCTCGTCCTGCTCGGCTGCTGTCTCGCGCTGCAGGCCTGTGGCCCGGGCGCGTATCGCTGGGAGCAGCCGGAGCTGCCGGCAAGCGGCACTTATGAAGTGAAGCGCGGCGACACGCTGTATTCGATCGCCTGGCGTTATGGGCTCGACTACCGCGAGGTGGCGCGCTGGAACGGCATCGGTGCCGATTACCTCATTCATCCCGGCCAGGTGCTGCACCTGGCGCCGCGGGCCAATGTCGATGCGGTATCCGCTTCGCCGCCTGCGAACGAGCCGCCGCGCGAACGCATCGTGATGGAAGCATCTACACCTCCCGCAACCGCGACCGCTGCCGCAAGTGCAGCGCCGATGCCGCCGTTGCGCGCCGGCGCGTGGCAGTGGCCTGCAAAAGGCGCTGTGCTGGCGAAATTCGGGCAGGCGGTGACAGGCAAGGGCATCACCATCGGCGGCAGTGTCGGCGATGACGTCGTCGCGGCGGCGGACGGTCGCGTGGTGTATGCGGGAAGTGGACTTATCGGATACGGCAAGATTATCATCCTCAAGCACTCTGAAGAGTTTCTTAGCGCGTACGGGCATAACGACAGTATCCACGTGCGTGAAGGCGAGCAGGTACGAAGGGGGGATCGGATCGCTTCGATGGGTCGCGGACCGGGCAACACGCCGTTGTTGCATTTCGAGATCCGCGTCAACGGCGAAGCAGTGGATCCGATGAAGTACCTGCCGTCACGCTGAAGCATTGGGGGAACCGGCGTGGAGGAGAAGCAAGCGGCGGGTGCGCGGTCCGGGTACCGCGATTCGCAGACGGATGTCTCCGACGAGTTGCCGTGGCCAGGCGGCGATGCGCTTGATGACGTCGAAGGCGATGACCTCGAAGAGCTGGCTCTCGACGCACCGGCTGACGAGGATGCCGCGGAAGACGCCGCCGAAACCGAGGAGTTTGAGCCCGGCCGCGCCATCACTTCCGAAGTCCTCGACGCCACCCGTCTTTATCTCAACGAGATCGGCTTCAGTCCGCTGCTGACCGCGGAAGAGGAAGTGCACTTCGCGCGGCGCGCACGGCGCGGCGACGAGGCGGCGCGCAAGCGCATGATCGTTTCCAACCTGCGCCTGGTCGTGAAGATCGCCCGCCGCTACATCAACCGCGGCCTGCCGCTGCTGGACCTCATCGAGGAAGGCAACCTCGGCCTCATCCACGCGGTGGAAAAGTTCGATCCCGAACGCGGCTTCCGCTTCTCCACCTACGCCACCTGGTGGATACGCCAGACCATCGAACGCGCCATCATGAACCAGGCGCGCACCATCCGACTGCCCATCCACGTCATCAAGGAAATCAATCTCTACCTGCGCGCCGCCAGGCAGCTGGCACAGGAGCTCGATCGCGAGCCGACGGCGGAGGAAATCGCCGCGATGCTGGAGCGGCCCATCGAGGACGTGAAGCGCATGCTGGGCCTGAACGAGCGCATCGCTTCCGTGGACGTGCCCATCGGCCGCGACGGAGACCGGTTGCTGCTGGATTCCATACCCGATGACAACAATGCCGATCCTTCGCACATCCTGCAGAACGAGGACCTACACAGCGTGCTGGAGAAATGGCTGGGCCGGCTCACCGGCAAGCAGCGCGAGGTGATCGAGCGGCGCTTCGGCCTGAACGGTCACGAGAAGGCCACGCTGGAGGAAGTCGGCGCGGCGATTGGCGTCACTCGCGAGCGCGTGCGCCAGATCCAGATGGACGCGCTGAAACGTCTTCGCAACATTCTCGAGGCGGAAGGCCTGACCGAGGACGCGTTGTTCGAATAGCGCCGTTCTCAGTCGATGATCAGCGCCGCGGCGACCTTGCGATCCTCGCTGCTGAGCACGCTGAAGGTGCGGCAGGCGGCATCGGTGGTCATCACTTCCAGGCCGCAGCCGTGCCGCAGCGCATGGGCGAGAAACGGCATGCCGAGCAGGTGCAGCTCGCTGCCGGTGCCCACCAGGATGATTTCCGGATCCATGGCCAGCAGCGGGTCCAGCGTTTCGGGCGTCCACTCGGCGATGGGCGGCGGATTCCAGTCCGGCACGATGCGGTCCTGCGCAAGCAGCAGGCTGGACGTGTAGGTGACATTGTTGATGCGGATTTCGCCCGGACCGTAGCCGCGGATGCGGTAACGGGTTTCCTCGCCGGGGCTTTCGCGGGTAATCTCCATGCGCGAACTTTAACGAACCTTCATCCCGGTCTCCACTTCCCGTGAACATTCACCTGCACATTCCCGGCCTGCTGGCGGCGCCGGCGCGTCTCGTGCAAATGCTCGAGGAACCGCTGCCTGCCGTGCTGCGGCAGTGGCGTACGCATGCCGCCGTGCAGGCCATCCCCGGCGGGCGTTTCGGCTTCTACGCGCATATGTTGAATCTGCCGAAAGCCCCGCTCGCCGCGCTCGGCTGGCTGGCGGCGAGCGGCGAGCGGCCGCGGCGGCAGTTGTTCCTGGCCACACCCGTGCACCTGCAGGCCGGCATGAGCGACCTTGTCCTGTTCGGAGGCCGGCATTTTGCGCTGGACGAGACGGAAAGCGAGGAACTGTTCAGGGATGTCGCGGCGTTCTTCGGCGATGAGCCGCGCGTGCAATGTCTTGAAGGCGTCGCGTTCCTGGAGCCGCCAGGGACGCTCGCGGTGAGCACCACGCCGCTGCATCTCGCGCAGGGCGAGGGCGTGCGCGGCAACCTGCCGCGCGGCGAGGATGCGAAGGTGTTGCACGGCTGGATGAACGAGTTGCAGATGTATCTGCATGCTCATGCCATCAATCGCCGGCGGCAGGCCGAGCAGCGGCCCCCCATCAACGGCCTTTGGGTCTGGGGCGAGGGCGAGCTGCCGGCATGCGAGGGCAGGGGCATCCATTTTCACGGCGATGGCCTGTTCCTGCGCGGACTGGCAAGCCTGCTCGGCACCTCGCAGGCCGTGCCCGGCAGCTTCAAGGCGCTGGTCGGCGAAGGCATGCATGTGATGGAGCTGCTCGATTGCCAGCAGGCGCAGGACGCCGATGACATTGCCGGCTGGAAGTCCGCCGTGGAAGGCATCGCGCGCGACTGGCTCGCGCCCGTTCTCGACGCGGTGAAAACGAAGGCGGTCGCGAGCGCGACGCTGTATGCCGGCGACGGCATGGCCTGCACCATCACGAAGCGCCAATTGTCGCGCTGGAACTTCTGGCGGCGCGAGATCGCGCCGCGCATCGTCACGGAATCCTGATGCAGATACAAAGACGTCCGATCTGTGCCGGCTGCGAACTGCCGGACGATCTTCATCCCGTGCTGCGGCAGGTGCTGTCGCGCCGGCCGCTGGCATCGCTCGACGAGCTTTCCTACGGCCTTGATGCGCTGATCCCGCCGGACAGTCTCGGCGGCACCGGCGAGGCGGCCGAGCTGCTGTTCCGGCATTTCGAGCGGCGCATCCTGGTGGTGGGTGACTTCGATGCGGATGGCGCGACCAGCACCGCGCTCGCGCTGCTCGGCCTGCGCGCGATGGGCGCGCGGTACGTCGATTACCTGGTTCCTGACCGCTTCCGCTTCGGTTATGGACTCACGCCGGAGATCGTGCAGCTGGCGCAGGAGCGGCGTGCGGAGCTCATCGTCACGGTGGACAACGGCATTTCCAGCATCGCGGGCGTCGCCGCGGCGCGCGCCCATGGCATGCAGGTACTGGTCACCGATCATCACCTGCCCGGCGCGGAGCTGCCGGCGGCGGAAGTGATCGTCAATCCCAACCTGCCGGGCGATCCCTTCCCCAGCAAGGCGCTTGCCGGCGTCGGCGTGATGTTCTACGTGCTGCTGGCGCTGCGCCGCCTGCTCCGGCAACGCAGTCATCCGGGCGGCAGCGTGAATCTCGCCGAGTGGCTGGATCTCGTCGCGCTCGGCACGGTGGCGGATGTCGCCGCGCTCGATCACAACAATCGCGTGCTGGTGCACCAGGGGCTCGCTCGCATCCGCGCCGGACGGTGCCGGCCCGGCATCCAGGCACTGATCAACGTCTCGGGACGCGTCCGCGCCGGCCTCGTGGCATCCGACCTCGGCTTTGCGCTGGGCCCGCGCCTGAACGCCGCGGGCCGTCTCGAAGACATGTCCATCGGCATCGAATGCCTGCTGGCCGAGGAGCCGGGGCGCGCCGCGCTGCTGGCGCAGCGGCTGGATGCGCTCAACCGCGAACGCCGCGACATCGAGCAGCAGATGCAGCTCGAGGCGCTGGATGTCATCGAGCGGCTGCAGCTCGCCGACGAGCTGCCGCCGGCGCTGTGCCTGCACCAGGATGACTGGCACCAGGGCGTGGTCGGCATCGTCGCCTCGCGCATCAAGGAGCGCGTGCATCGCCCGGTGATCGCCTTTGCGCGCGACGGCCAGAGCGGCTTGCTGAAGGGTTCGGGCCGCAGCATCAACGGCGTGCACCTGCGCGACGTGCTGGATGCCGTGGCCGTGCGTCATCCCGGCCTGATCGAGAAGTTCGGCGGGCACGCGATGGCGGCCGGGCTGAGCCTGCGCGCCGAGCGGCTGGCGGCCTTCGAGGCCGCCCTGCACGAGGAAATGCTGCGCTGGGTGGATCCCGCCGAGCTGCGCGGCGTGATTCACTCGGACGGCGAGCTCCCGGCGCAATTCCTCACCCTGGAATGCGCGGAGATCCTGCGCGAGGCGGGGCCCTGGGGACAGCACTTTCCCGAGCCCGTGTTCGACGGCATTTTCGAGGTGCGGGACGCGCGGGTGGTCGGCGAGCGGCACCTGCGGCTGCGGCTGGGCTGCGAGGGCAGCCTCATCGACGGCATCGCCTTCAACGCCGCCGACACCAGCCTCGGCTCGCGGGTGTATGCCGCCTACCGGCTGGACGTGAACGAATGGAACGGCACCCGGCGGCCGCAGCTCGTGCTCGAGCACCTGCTGCCCTGCGATTGACCCTGCGGATGAGACCGCGGATGCGTTAAGATGCGCGGCTTCGTGCCGAAGAATTCGAGAGTCAGACGCGATGGAAATCAATCCGATCAGACACCGCATCAAGGATCTCAAGAGCCGTTCCGAGGCTCTGAGGGGGTATCTTTGACTACGCTGAAAAGAAAGACCGCCTCGAGGAAGTAACCCGCGAGCTGGAAGTTCCCGATGTCTGGAACGATCCCGAGCGCGCCCAGGAACTGGGCCGCGAGCGCGCCCGGCTGAGCGAAACCGTCGGCACCCTCGACAAGCTGGGCCGCGCCCTGGATGACACCGAGGAACTGCTGGAGCTGCTCGCCGAGGAAGACGATGCCGCCGGCATCGCCGACATCGAGAAGGAACTGGACCAGCTGGAAGAGGACGTCGAGCGCCTGGAGTTCACGCGCATGTTCTCGGGCGAGATGGACGCCAGCAACGCCTTCCTCGACATCCAGGCAGGCTCCGGCGGCACCGAGGCCCAGGACTGGGCGGAAATGCTGCTGCGAATGTATCTGCGCTGGGGCGAGAAGAACGGTTTCGACACCGAGATCATCGAGGCTTCTGCGGGCGAAGTCGCCGGCATCAAGAGCGCCACGGTGAAGTTCACCGGCGAGTACGCCTACGGCTGGCTGCGCACCGAGACCGGCGTGCACCGGCTGGTGCGCAAGTCGCCGTTCGACTCCGGCAACCGCCGCCACACCTCGTTCGCCTCCGTGTTCGTATCGCCGGAAGTCGATGACGACTTCGAGATCGAGATCAACCCGGCTGACCTGCGCATCGACACCTACCGCGCGTCGGGCGCGGGCGGCCAGCACGTCAACCGGACCGAGTCTGCGATCCGCATCACCCACGAGCCCACCGGCATCGTCGTCGCCTGCCAGAGCGACCGCTCGCAGCACAAGAACCGCGCCACGGCGATGAAACAGCTTAAGGCGAAGCTGTGGGAGCTCGAGATGCAGAAGCGCCGCGCCGAGCAGCAGAAGCTGGAAGAGAGCAAGGCCGACATCGGCTGGGGCAGCCAGATCCGCTCCTACGTGCTCGACCAGTCGCGCATCAAGGACCTGCGCACCGGCCACGAAACCGGCAACCCGCAGGCGGTGCTGGACGGCGACCTGAACCCCTTCATCGAGGAATCTTTGAAGCAGGGTCTGTGAGAAACGGAAGAAGGCAGAAGCCGGAAGGAAGAAGAGATGAAGGAAACGCGATCTTCTTTCTTCTCACTTCTTCCTTCTCTCTTCTTCCCGAAGGAAGCGAAATGAACCATAACGACGAAAACCATCTCATCGCCGAGCGCCGCGAGAAGCTGCGTGAGCTGCGGGAAGCCACGGGCAACGCGTTCCCCAACGATTTCCGCCGCAACGCGCTCGCCAATGACCTGCACGGCCTGTACGGCGCGCGAAGCGGCGAGTCGCTGGAAGCCGAGAACATCGAGGTGAGCGTCGCCGGCCGCATCATGGCCAAGCGCGTGATGGGCAAGGCGAGCTTCGTGCACATCCAGGATTCCAGCGGCCGCATCCAGCTGTTCCTGCAGCGCGATTCGCTGCCCGAAGGCGTGTACGAGAGTTTCAAGGGCTGGGACCTCGGCGACATCGTCGGCGCGAAGGGTACGCTGTTCCGGACGAAGACCGGCGAGCTTTCCATCAAGGCGAGCGAACTCAGGCTGCTGACCAAGTCGCTGCGGCCGCTGCCGGACAAGTACCACGGCCTTGCCGATCAGGAGATGCGCTACCGGCAGCGCTACGTCGATCTCATCATGAGCGAGGTGTCCCGCGAGGTGTTCCGCAAGCGCACCCGCATCGTGCAGTTCATCCGCGAATTCATGAACTCGCACGGCTTCATGGAAGTGGAAACGCCGATGATGCAACCCATTCCGGGCGGTGCCGTGGCGCGGCCGTTCATCACGCATCACAACGCGCTGGACATGGATTTCTACCTGCGCATCGCGCCCGAGCTTTATCTCAAGCGCCTGGTCGTCGGCGGCTTCGAGCGCGTCTACGAAATCAATCGCAGCTTCCGCAACGAAGGCGTGTCGACCCGGCACAACCCCGAGTTCACCATGCTCGAGTTCTACTGGGCCTACGCGGATTACCGCGACCTGATGGACTTCACCGAGCTGATGATGCGCGACCTCGCCGAGCTGATCACGGGCTCGACCACGGTGAGCTACCAGGGCGAGAGCTACGACTTCGGCAAGCCGTTCGCGCGCATGACCGTCAAGGAAGCGGTGATCGCGTACAACCCCGATCTCGACATGGGGCGGCTCGATGATCGCGACTACCTGGCCGCGGCCTGCGCGCAGCTGAAGATCGCCGTGGAGAAGAGCTGGGGGCCGGGCAAGCTGCTGCTCGAGATCTTCGAGAAAACCGCCGAGCACCAGCTCAAGGACCCGACCTTCATCACCCATTACCCGACGGAAGTGTCGCCGCTGTCCCGCCGCAACGATGACGACCCCAGCGTCACCGACCGCTTCGAGTTCTTCGTCGGCGGCCGCGAACTCGCCAACGGCTTCTCCGAACTCAACGATCCCGAGGACCAGGCCGAGCGCTTCCGCGAGCAGGTGAAGCAGAAGGACGCGGGCGATGACGAGGCGATGTTCTACGACGCCGACTACATCCGCGCGCTTGAGTACGGCATGCCGCCGACGGCGGGCGAGGGCATAGGCATCGACCGCCTGGTCATGCTGCTCACCGACTCGCCGTCCATCCGCGACGTGCTGCTGTTTCCGGCGATGAGGCCGGAGGGAGCGTAAGACGCAGGACGACGCCTGTGGGAAGAGGTAGAAGAGAGAAGAAGCTGCCGCGAACTCTTCTTTCTTCTACCTTTTCTCTTCTCCCTTCTCATGCAGGAGGTTCCGATGTATCGCGTCCATGGCATGACCGGGTCGGGTAACTGTCACAAGGTCCGGCAGATTCTCGAGCTGACCAACCAGCCCTACGAATGGGTGGAGGTCGATCTGCTCGCCGGTGCCACGCGCACGCCGGAGTTCCTGGCGATGAATCCGAACGGTAAGGTGCCGGTGCTGGAGTTCGATGACGGCCGCACGCTGCCCGAATCGAACGCGATTCTCTGCTACCTCGCCGAGGGAACGGCCTGGCTGCCTGAAGATCGCTTCGCGCGGGCGCAGGTGCTGCAGTGGCTGTTCTTCGAGCAGTACAGTCATGAGCCTGCCATCGCGGTGGCGCGTTTCATCAAGGTTTTCCTGCCGGAAGATCATCCGCGTCGCGCCGAGCTGCCGGGCCTGGTCGAGCGCGGCAATCGCGTGCTCGCCGTGATGGACAGGCATCTTGCGGAACGTGCCTTCTTCGTCGGTAACGTGCCTACCGTTGCCGACATCGCCCTGCATGACTACACGCATCGCGCCGCGGACGGCGGCTTCGATCTCGATGCCTTCCCGCACGTGCAGGCCTGGCTTGCGCGACTGCTTGCGAACGGCTTCAGGGAAATGACGGCCTGATCGCCGGCATCACGAGGGCAGTCGGCGCAGCGGACTGCCGTCGATGGCAAGCGTCCTGTCCTCGCTGTCGAGGTTCGCTACCGCGAGGATGAGCGTCTCCTCGTCGAGCGGCGCCACGTTCACCACCTCACCTGCCGCCTGACCGTTCTCGTCACGAATGACGTCGCCGGGAGCGGCGGCGGCAGTCACGAATATCGCCGGACGCTTCTTCACGCGGCCGAGGTATTTCATGCGGGCGATGATTTCCTGCCCGGTGTAGCAGCCTTTCCTGAAGCTGATTCCGTCCAGTTCATCGAGGCCGAGGTGCTGCGCGACGTGCGCATCCTGGATTTCGGGAAGGATGCGCGGCAGGCGACAGAGAATGTCCCAGCGCGCCAGCGCGTCGTCATCCGCGGCCGCGATGTCAAGCGCAGGCATGGAGGCGGCTGGAGCGACGATCTCCACGCGCGGCACGGGCGAGGCGGGCAGGGCGAAGACCACGCAATCGTTCCAGCCCGCAGCCGATCCCTGCGGCGGCACGGGCAGGCCGCTTTCCTTCAGCAGTTGCGGAATTTTTTCGCCGATCAAGGCACGGGCGGCAAGATCGTCGCGCCGTTCGATGTTCACCTTCGAACGCAGCACGAACATGCGCAGCCGCTGCAGTACTGCATCGACGATGGGCCTGTCGACGACCAGCAGGAACGCAGGTGCTTCGACGGGCCGCCGCAGCACGCGCAGGAAGGCGAGCACACGGCCCTTGGGACTGTGATAGCCGGCCAGCTGCGCGCCGCCTGCTGCAAGTGCGTTGACGTCGCTCGAAAGCTGTCCCTGCAGGAACGACGCCGCATCCGGGCCGGTCACTTCGATGATGGCGTGCGCGTTCATGGCGGCGCCTGCCGCCGCCGGAAATACTGTCTGGTTTGCTGTCATATGCCGGTGAAAACTGGTGAGGCCGGACATCATAGGCAAGTCCGCGTCCGGCATGAAGTCCGCGGCGCGTTGCGGGAAGCGCGTGTATTTCTTACACTTGGCGCCCCATCAGCACCCTTCCAGCCGTCCGAGGAAAGATGTCCACCGGCAACGATTGCAAGCCTTTGCAGGAATCCGGCGAGCCGAAGCTCTGGCAGCCCGAGCCCGCGGAGCAGCCTGTCGAGCCGGAGCGCCCGAAGGAATACGGTGGCCGCAATGGCCCTGATCCGACGCGCTATGGCGACTGGGAGAAGAACGGCCGCTGCATCGACTTCTAACCCGCATGCGTTGCTTCCGGGCAGCGCGCACTGAGAAGGAAGGACTCATGACCGCGTCGAACAACCCCGCGTCCGGGGGCTACCAGACGGACAGCCCGCGCTTTGACCGGCCGCTGTCGCCGCATCTGCAGGTGTACCGCTGGCAGATCACGATGCTTACTTCCATCCTGCATCGAGCGACCGGCATCGTGCTGTCGGTCGGCGCGCTGCTGCTGACGTGCTGGCTGGTGGCCGTGGCCATCGGCGGCGAGCACTACGCGCGCGTCGCCGCCATCATCACGCACCCGGCCGGCCAGGCGTTCCTGTTCCTCTGGTCGATCGCCTTCTTCTATCACTTCGCCAACGGCATCCGTCACCTGCTCTGGGACGCCGGCTGGGGCTTCGAGATCAAGCGGATGTACGCGAGCGGTTACACGGTGTTCGCGTTCGTCGTCGCCGCCACTGCCATCACCTGGTGGCTGGCCTGGGACAAGATCGGAGGTGGCGCGTGATGCAGACACCCATGAAGCGAGTACGCGGCCTCGGTTCCGCGAAGTCGGGCACCGAGCATTTCTGGATGCAGCGCCTCACCGCGCTCGCGCTGATCCCGCTGGGCCTGTGGTTCGTGTACTCCATCGTCACGCTCGCGGGCGCCGATCACGACAGCGTGGTCGCCTGGATGCGCCATCCCGTGCGCGCCACGCTGCTGGCGCTGTTCGCCGCCACGGCCTTCTACCACTCCAAGCTCGGCTTGCAGGTGGTGTTCGAGGACTACGTGCACACCGGGTGGCTGAAGTTCACCGCGCTCATCCTCAACAACTTCATCCATGTTCTGCTCGGCGCGGCTGCTGTGATCAGCGTGCTGCGCGTCGCCTTCGGGGATTGATTCAATGACCAACGCCATCAAGGATTACAACGTCGTCGACCACACCTATGACGTGATCGTGGTCGGCGCCGGCGGCGCCGGCCTGCGCGCGACCGTCGGCCTCGTGGAGCTGGGCTTCAAGACCGCGAACATCACCAAGGTCTTCCCGACGCGCTCGCACACCGTCGCGGCCCAGGGCGGCATTTCCGCCTCGCTCGGCAACATGGGCGAGGACGACTGGCGCTGGCACATGTACGACACCGTCAAGGGTTCCGACTGGCTCGGCGACCAGGACGCGATCGAGTACATGTGCAAGGAAGCGCCGCAGGCGGTGATCGAGCTCGAGCATTACGGCATGCCGTTCTCGCGCACCGAGGATGGCCGGATCTACCAGCGCCCCTTCGGCGGCATGACCACGCATTTCGGCAAGGGCACCGCGCAGCGCACCTGCGCCGCGGCTGACCGCACCGGCCACGCCATGCTGCACACGCTGTACCAGCAGGCGCTGAAGCACCAGGCGGAATTCTTCATCGAGTACTTCGCGCTCGATCTCATCATGGAAGACGGCGCCTGCCGTGGCGTGATCGCCTGGAACCTGGCGGATGGCACGATCCATCGCTTCCGCGCGCAGATGGTGATCCTTGCTACCGGCGGTTACGGCCGCGCCTATTTCTCCTGCACCTCCGCGCACACCTGCACCGGCGACGGCAATGCCATGGTGCTGCGTGCCGGCCTGCCGCTGCAGGACATGGAATTCGTGCAGTTCCACCCGACCGGCATCTACGGCTCGGGCTGCCTCATCACCGAGGGCGTGCGCGGCGAGGGCGGTTACCTGACCAACTCCGAGGGCGAGCGCTTCATGGAGCGCTACGCGCCGAACGCCAAGGATCTTGCCTCGCGCGACGTGGTGTCGCGTTCGATGACCATCGAGATCCGCGAAGGCCGCGGCGTCGGTCCGGAGAAGGACCACATCTATCTCAACCTCATGCATCTCGGCCCCGAGGTGATCAACAAGCGCCTGCCGGGCATCGCCGAGACCGCGAAGATCTTCGCCGGCGTGGACGTGACGAAGCAGCCCATCCCGGTGATCCCGACGGTTCACTACAACATGGGCGGCATCCCGGCGCTGTACACCGGCGAGGTGGTGACGCTGAAGGACGGCAACCCGAACACGGTCGTGCCGGGCCTGATGGCGGTGGGCGAGGCAGCCTGCGTGTCCGTGCATGGCGCGAACCGTCTCGGTTCCAACTCGCTGCTGGACCTGGTGGTCTTCGGCCGCGCCGCGGCCAGGCGCTGCGGGGAGATTCTCACGCCGGGCGCGCGCCAGAAGCCGCTGCCGGAGAACGCCGGCGAGGCGACCTTCCAGCGCCTTACCCGGCTGCGCGAAACCGCCTCCAACACCTCGGGCCGCCCGACGGCGGAAATCCGCCTCGAGATGCAGCGGACCATGCAGAACCATGCCGCGGTGTTCCGCACCGGCGAGGTCATGGAGGAAGGTCTCGAGAAGCTCAAGGAAACCTTCAAGTCCTTCCGGCAGGTGCGCGTCTCCGACCGCAGCATGATCTGGAACTCCGATCTGGTCGAAACCCTTGAGCTCGAGAACCTGCTCGGTCAGGCGATGGTGACGCTCAATTCCGCCATCAATCGCAAGGAGTCCCGCGGCGCGCACGCCCGCGAGGATTATCCGGAGCGCGACGACCAGAACTGGATGAAGCACACGCTGGCGTGGATTGGCCCGGAAGGCGAGGTCAGCCTCGATTACCGGCCGGTGCACCTGCGCACGCTGACCGACGAAGTGGAAGTGGTGCAGCCGCAGAAGCGCACTTACTGATCACCGCGCCGGAACGTCGACGCACCAGTTGAACGAGTTGATTTTTTCCGGGCGCGGCCCGCGAAGAGGAAAACAGCATGGCTGAATTCACGCTGCCGAAGAATTCGAAGATCAGGAAGGACGGCAAGGTCTACAAGGCAGACAAGACCGCGACCAACGTGAAGGTCTTCAAGGTCTATCGCTACGATCCGGATTCGGGCGAGAACCCGCGCATCGACACTTACGAGGTCGATCTCGACAAGTGCGGCCCGATGGTTCTCGACGCGATCATCAAGATCAAGAACGAGATCGATTCCACGCTGACCTTCCGCCGCTCCTGCCGCGAGGGCATCTGCGGTTCCTGCGCGATGAACATCGACGGTACCAACACGCTGGCCTGCACCAAGGCCATCGAGGACATCAAGGGCGACGTGAAGATCTATCCGCTGCCGCACCAGCCGGTGGTGAAGGACCTTGTTCCGGACCTGACCAACTTCTACGCGCAGTACGCCTCCATCGAGCCGTGGATCAAGACCAAGACGCCGCCGCCGCCGGATCGCGAACGGCTGCAGTCGCCGGAAGACCGCGACAAGCTCGACGGCCTGTACGAGTGCATCCTCTGCGCCTGCTGCTCGACGGCCTGCCCGAGCTACTGGTGGAACAGCGAGCGCTACCTTGGCCCGGCCATCCTGCTGCAGGCACGCCGCTGGCTGGCGGACTCCCGCGACGAAGCCACCGGCGAGCGTCTCGACAACCTCGAGGATCCGTATCGCCTGTATCGCTGCCATACCATCATGAACTGCACCAAGACCTGCCCGAAGGGATTGAACCCGGCGAAGGCGATTGCCGAGACGAGGCAGGACCTGGTGAAGCGGAAAGTGTAAGCGGGGCCGGCGTCTTTTGCGTCAGGACGTCGTTGCGGCTCGCCTCGGAATGCTCATGTACTGCCATGCACCGCTTCCTCGGCGATCCGCGCCTCGTCCTGCCGTAAAATCCATCCGGCCTTGAGGTTGTCGTGCCACTCCGATCAACGCTGACGGAACTTTCAATGTCCGAACAAGCGCGCCTCAAATGGCTCTGCCGCCGCGGCATGAAGGAGCTCGACGTGCTGCTCGAGCATTACCTCGAGCACGAGTATCCGCGCGCGGACGAGGAAGAGCGCGCGGCGTTCCGCGAGCTGCTGGAATGCCAGGATCCGGTGCTGTGGGATTACGTCATGGAGCGCGACCAGCCCGGGAGCGAGGTGACAAGGAATGTCGTCCGCAAGCTCGTATCCGCATTGCGCGCTTGAGCTTCGCCCCAGCCGCCTGCTGTTCGCGTTTTCCCTTGCATTGACCGCGTTCGCGGCATTCGCGCCATGGTACGCGAGGCTGCCCGTCCTGATCGCGCTGCCACTGATGTTTCTTGTCATCGTCGCGGCGCGCCCGCTGTTCCGCTGGGCGCGCGGTCCGCGGCGCCTGGTGCTGCATGCGGACGGGCGCTGGGAAATCGATGACGGCAGTCGTTGCCTGCACCAGGCGGATCGTCTGTTGCCCGGCGTCTTCCTCGGCGCGAGCCTGCTCCTGCTGCACTGGAAGTGCCTTCACTGCGGCACGCGCGTGCGCGCCGCCGTCCTGCATGACAATTGCGATGAAAATAGTTTCCGCCGCTGCGAATGAGGCTGCGTTTCACGCCGGACGAAGAATTGTTCGGAGCGAAGCGCGCCTGATCACCACTGCACTGGACGGGTCGCGCCGGAGAAGTTTGGCGGCACCAGCACGGTGTCCCGCGGCGGGCGCGAGTCGTCGCGCTCGGGGTAGTCCAGCGTGTAGTGCAGGCCGCGGGATTCGCGCCGCGATTGCGCCGAACGCACGATCAGCTCGGCGACGGTCACCAGGTTGCGCAGCTCGACGAGATCCGCGGTGACGCGGAAGTTGCTGTAGTACTCGGTGATCTCGGCCTTCAGCAGTTCGACGCGCTTCAGCGCTCGCGCCAGTCGCTTGTTGGTGCGCACGATGCCGACATAGTCCCACATGAAGCGCCGCAGCTCGCCCCAGTTGTGCGTGACCACGACTTCCTCGTCGGAATCTGTCACCCGGCTTTCGTCCCAGTGCCGTAGCGCTTCCAGTTGCATGCCGCCGATGCGCGCGGCGATGTCCTCGGCCGCGCCTTCCGCCAGCACCAGGCACTCGAGCAGCGAGTTCGAGGCCATGCGGTTGGCGCCATGCAGTCCGGTGTGCGCGACCTCGCCGATGGCGTACAGGCCGGGGACGTCGGTGCGCCCGGCGAGATCCACCATGACGCCGCCGCAGGTGTAGTGTGCCGCCGGCACCACCGGCACCGGTTCGCGGGTGAGGTCGTAGCCATACTCCAGGCAGCTCGCGTACACGTTCGGGAAATGCTCGCG
The DNA here is from genome assembly GCA_029263725.1 of Gammaproteobacteria bacterium. Classification (GTDB taxonomy): domain Bacteria; phylum Pseudomonadota; class Gammaproteobacteria; order Natronospirales; family JAJUFS01; genus JAJUFS01. Next base: position 30,395 of record JAJUFS010000001.1, read on the forward strand.
GACGAAGTCCGCGGGCTTGTGGGTGATGTCCAGCAGCACGTGGTCTATGCCGAGGCGCTTCATCTCGTGGTCGATGGCGCGCGCCACGATGTCGCGCGGCGCGAGTTCCGCGCGTGCATCGAAGTCGGGCATGAAGCGCCTGCCGTCGGGCAGCCGCAGCAGCGCGCCTTCGCCGCGCAACGCCTCGGTGAGCAGCAGCGTCTTGGCCTGCGGGTGGAACAGGCAGGTCGGATGGAACTGCATGAATTCCATGTTGGCGATGCGGCAGCCGGCTCGCCACGCCATGGCGATGCCATCGCCGGTGGCGCCATCGGGATTCGATGTGTACAGGTAGGCGCGGCTGGCGCCGCCGGTGGCAAGCACGACGATGCGCGCACTGACCGCATGCACTTCCTGGCTGGCGACATTCAGCAGGTAGGCGCCGAGCACGCGGTCATCGCGACGGCCGAGACGGCGCGCGGTGACGAGGTCGATGGCGATGTGCGAGGTCAGGATTTCGATGTTGGGCGCGCGGCGGATGGCGTCTTCCAGGGTGTTCTGGATCTCGCGGCCGGTGGCATCGGCGGCGTGGATCACGCGCCGGTGGCTGTGGCCGCCCTCGCGGGTGAGGTGGAAACCGCCGTCCTCGGCGCTGCGCGTGAACTTCACGCCGCGCTCCACCAGCCAGCGCACCGCTTCCGGCCCGCGGCTGACGATGTGCCGGACGACGTTCTCGTTGCACAGTCCCGCCCCCGCGTTCAGCGTGTCGGCGACATGCATGTCTATGGAATCCTCGTCATCCAGCACCGCGGAGATGCCGCCCTGGGCGCGATGCGTGCTGCCGTCGTTGAGTTCTCCCTTGGAGACGATGGCAATGCGCAGCGTGGAGGGCAGGCGCAGGGCAAGGGTAAGCCCGGCCGCGCCGGAACCGAGGATGAGCACGTCGAATGCTAGCTGTTGCATGGCAACACCAGGGGGAGCTGATACAATGCCGCCCTTCATTCGACATGAAATCGCGTTCAGGGAAGCGGCGCGAGGACGGGCCGGAAAACCAGAAAACGGCCTCGGGCGGGCGAAAAATATACCTTGCCGATGAAACTTTGTCCTGAACCTTTTTCAATCCAGCCGGTCTACCACCACGTTGACAAGCGCAGCGGGCAATGAGCCGTAATACCGACCAATTGCTCGTGGAGCGCGTGCAGCGTGGCGACAAGGCGGCCTTCGATCTGCTGGTGCAGAAGTACCAGCACAAGATCGTCAAGCTGGTTTCCCGCTACGTGTACGAACCTTCGGAAGCCCTGGACATTGCGCAGGAGAGCTTCATCAAGGCGTATCGTGCGCTGCCCAACTTCCGCGGCGAAAGTGCGTTCTACACCTGGCTCTACCGAATCGCCATCAATACCGCCAAGAATTTCGCCGTGGCGGAGGGCCGGCGTCCGATTGACCAGCAGGTGGACTTGCAGGACCCTGAACAATACGAGATGAATGCACGCCTCAGCAGCGTGGACACGCCGGAAAGCATGCTGCTGACCGACGAGATCCAGGCAACGGTGGAGGCGGCGATAGAAGGCCTTCCGGAGGAACTGCGCACCGCGATCGTGCTGCGCGAGCTGGAAGGCCTGAGTTACGAGGAAATTGCCGTGGCGATGGATTGTCCCGTCGGCACGGTGCGCTCCCGGATCTTCCGGGCCAGAGAAGCGATCGGCAACCGGCTGCGGCCGCTGCTCGACCAGGACTGAAGGCATGAACGACAAGCTGCTGGAACAGGTCTCATTGCTGCTCGACGACGAGCTTCCGCCGGAGCAGGCCGAACTGCTGCTGGAGCGGATGCGGCGCGAGCCCGAGCTGCGGGACCGCTTCGCGCAGTACGCCTTGCTGGGCGAGGCCCTGCGCGGCCGCACGCTGAAGGTAGACCTGGCCGCGCGCGTCAGCGCCGCGCTCGACAACGAGCCCGCGCACGCGGTGCCGAGGCTGGCGCGCGTCGATCGCTGGCTGTCGCAGCTGCGCCCCGTCGCGGGACTGGCGGTGGCGGCCTCGGTGGCCATGTTCGCCGTGCTGGCGCTGCAGCCGGAACCGACCCAGCCCCCGGCGGAAGTCGTGCCGCCGCTCACCCCGGGTTCGCAGGCCGTGCTGCGCGCCCAGCAGGCCGGGTTCAGCGGCGTGGATTCGCCGGAGCTGCAGACGCAGCTGCGTAAGTACCTGCTCAACCACAGCGAGCATGCCGGCACGCGGCGGTTGCGCGGCGTGATGCCCTACGTGCAGATCGCGGCGCATGATTCGACCGTCACCGAACCTGCCGCCGAGCAGAGCGAGCGGAGCCAGAAGGATGAGGAGTAAGTTCCTGCAGCTGGCGGGTGCGCTGCTGCTGATCGCATCTCCATCGGCGATGGCCCTGGGCGAGGCGCCGGACGCCTGGCTCAAGGAAATGGAAAAGGCCCTCGAGAACACCAGCTTCCGCGGCACCTTCGTCTACATCCATGACGACAAGGCCGAGACCATGCTGGTCTACCACCGCGCCGGCAAGCCGGGCGAAAGCGGGCCGCGCGAGCGGCTGGTGTCGCTGAACGGCAGTGCGCGCGAAGTGCTGCGCGACGACGACGAGATCAAGTGCGTGCTGCCGGACGACAAGATGGTGCTGGTGGAGAAGCGCCACGCCCCGGATACGCTCGCGCGCGGCCTGCCCCTGAACGCTTCCCGTTACGCCGACTACTACGAGTTCGAGCTGCTCGGTGAAGGCCGCATCGCCGGCCATGGCGCGCGCATGCTGGCGATCAAGCCCCGCGATGGCTTTCGCTACGGCTACCGCCTGTGGCTGGAGGAAAAGACCGCGCTGCCGCTGCGCTCGGAGCTCGTGAACGAGGCAGGCTTCCCGGTCGAGAAGATGATGTTCACCGAGATCGAGATCGGCGGGCCCATCGATGACGCCATGCTGGAGCTTTCCGGCATCGGCGAGGACTACACCTGGCACGTGCGCGGCGGCGAGCAGGATGCCGATGTCCGCGAGTCCGTGCCGCTCGCCTTCGAATCGCTGCCGCCAGGCTACGCCGTGACGCGCAGCGAGGTGCATCTCGAATCCGAACGTCCTTCGTGGCACGTGGTGCTTTCCGATGGCCTGGCCTCGGTGTCGGTATTCGCCGAACCGCTGGAAGAGGGCAAGCCGGCGCTGGCCGGGCTGTCGCGCCTCGGCGCGGTGAACGCCTTCGGCCTGCGCCTCGCGCAGCATCACGTCACCGTGGTCGGCGAAGTGCCGCAGGCCACCGTCGCCGCCATCGGCGAGGCGGTGCGCTACACCGGCGAATGAGCGCCGCCGTGCAGGAATTCATCACCGAACGCGCCCGCGTCCTGCGAGTGGAAGCGGGCATCGCCTGGGTGAGTTGCGAAAGCCAGGCAGGCTGCGCGCGTTGCGCGGCCGGGCAGGGCTGCGGCGGCGGCATCTTCTCGAAACTGCTGCGCGGCCGCCTCGAGGATCTGCCGGTGCCCACCGATCTTGCGCTCGCTCCGGGCGACTTCGTGCTCATCGGCCTTGCGCAATCCGCGGTGCAGAACGCCTCGCTGCTGCTGTACGGCCTGCCGCTCGCCGGCGTCATCCTCGGTGCGCTTGGCGGATGGCTGCTGGGTGCGAGCGATCCTGCCACCTTCCTCGGACTGGCCGCGGGCTTCGCGGCCGGCCTGCTGCTGGCGCGCCGGGGCGCGCGCCGGCTTGCCGGCAATTCCTCGCTGCAGCCGGTGTTGCTGCGCAAGCTGGCCGAAGGCGAACCTTGTTCCGCGGGGCCGTTGGCCTGACAATACGGCGCAAATCGCCGGGGTTCGGAAGTTTCCATGCGCATTCGCCTGCTTGCGGTCTTCGCCGCGCTCTTCCTCTTTTGCGCCAGTGCCGCTGCCGCGCCGCAAGGCCTGCCGGATTTCGTGGCGCTCGCACAGAAGGTCAATGCCACCGTGGTCAACATCAGCACCTCGCAGCCGCCGCAGCAGCTTGCCGGCGCGCTGCCGGGCTACCCGGAAGGCGAGGGCTACGATGACCTGCTGGAACGCTACCTGCCCGAGCAGGTGCCGCCGGAAGGCTTCTACGACTCCAGCTCCCTGGGCTCCGGCCTGATCATCTCCGCCGAAGGCGAGATCCTCACCAATTACCACGTCGTCAAGGACGCGCGGGAAATCATCGTCAAGCTCGCCGACCGGCGGCAGCTCAAGGCCGAGGTGCGCGGTGTGGACGTCGCCAGCGATCTCGCGCTGCTGCGCATCGACGCGAAGGACCTGCCGGTGGCGGTGATCGGCGATGCCGACGAACTGCAGGTGGGCGAGTGGGTGATGGCTATCGGGTCGCCGTTCGGCTTCGACTATTCGGTCACTTCCGGCATCGTCAGCGCCAAGGGCCGCAGCGTCGGCACGGAGCGCTACGTGCCGTACATCCAGACCGACGTCGCCATCAACCCGGGCAATTCCGGCGGGCCGCTGTTCAACCTCCAGGGCGAGGTCGTCGGCATCAATTCGCAGATCTACAGCCGCACCGGCGGCTTCATGGGCGTGTCCTTCGCCATTCCCATCAATCTCGCCATGGACGTGGTCCAGCAGCTGCGCGAGACCGGGCGTGTCAGCCGCGGCTGGCTGGGCGTGGACATCCAGGACGTGACGCGGGAACTCGCCGAGGGCTTCGGCATGTCCCGTCCCGAAGGCGCGCTGGTGCGCGCGGTGCTGCCGGACAGCCCGGCGGCGGCCGCGGGGATTCGCGTCGGCGACGTCATTCTCGAGTTCGGCGAGCGGGTGATCCACGCCGCCAGCGAACTGCCGCCGCTGGTGGGCGGCGTGCGCGCCGGCCACGAGGTGAGCCTCAAGGTGATGCGCGACGGCCGCAGCACGCGCCTGCCGGTCACGCTGGGTGAAGTGCCGGTGGAGGAAACGCCGGTGCTGGCCGCCGCCGAACCGGAACAGAATGGCCTGCTGGGTCTCGATATCCGCGACCTGCGCTTCGCCGAGCGCGAGGCGCTGGCGCTGCCCGACGGCGGCGTGCTGATCGAGGACGTCCGGCCGGGCCCCGGCCTGGACGCCGGCCTGCAGGCGGGCGACATCATTCTCAGCATCGACCGCCGGCCCGTGCGCAATGAAAAGGAGTTCCGCAGCGCAGTCGAGGACCTGCCCCAGGACCGCCACGTGGCCGTGCTGGTGCAGCGCGCCGGCAGCACCATGTTCCTGCCGTTGCGGGTGCGGCGATGAAGGCGGTGCTCTACAGCCGCCGCGATTGCCACCTGTGCGATGACATGCAGGCGGCGATCACGCCGTTGCTGGCGCAGCGCGGCCTGCAGCTTGCGGTGATCGACATCGACACGGATCCTGCGCTCGTCGAGCGCTTCGGCGTGCGCATCCCGGTGTTCACGCTGGATGACGAGATCATCTGCGAGGGCCGTCCGGACGAGGCGGCCGTCCGTGACGCGCTGGGACTCTCCGGCGCCTGATCCCTTCGCGAAACTTCCCGACGCCCGCCGGGCGACCGGTATAATGGGCCGCTTTGCGCTCCCCCACACTGGAACCCATGGAACACATTCGCAATTTTTCGATCATTGCCCACATCGACCACGGCAAGTCCACGCTGGCCGATCGTTTCATCCAGATCTGCGGGGGGCTGAGCGATCGCGAGATGGAATCGCAGGTGCTTGATTCCATGGACCTGGAACGTGAGCGCGGCATCACCATCAAGGCGCAGAGCGTTTCGCTGGAATACACCTCCGAGGACGGCAGGACCTACCTCCTGAACTTCATCGACACCCCCGGCCACGTCGACTTCTCCTACGAAGTCTCGCGTTCGCTGGCGGCCTGCGAGGGCGCGCTGCTGGTGGTCGACGCCGCGCAGGGCGTGGAAGCGCAGAGCGTGGCCAACTGCTACACGGCCATCGACCTCGAGCTCGAGGTGCTGCCGGTGCTCAACAAGATCGACCTGCCCGCGGCGGACCCGGACCGGGTGATCGCGCAGATCGAGGACATCATCGGCATCGAGGCGAAGGACGCGGTGCGCGTGTCCGCCAAGACCGGCGAGAACGTGCGCGCGGTGCTGGAGGAGATCGTGCGCCGCATTCCGGCGCCGCAGGGCGACCCGAACGCGCCGCTGCAGGCGCTGATCGTCGATTCCTGGTTCGACAACTACGTCGGCGTGGTGTCGCTGGTGCGCATCGTCAACGGCACGCTGAGGGCGGGCGAGAAGATCCGCGTCATGTCCACGGGCCGCGACCATCCGGTCAGCAAGGTCGGGCGCTTCACGCCGAAGATGCTGGACCGGGAGCAGCTTTCCGCCGGCGAGGTGGGTTACGTGATCGCCGGCATCAAGGACATCGACGGCGCGCCCGTGGGCGACACGCTGACCCACACCGACCGGCCCTGCGACAAGGCGCTGCCCGGCTTCAAGCAGGTGCAGCCGCGCGTGTTTGCAGGCCTGTTCCCGATCAACTCCGAGGATTACGAGGACCTGCGCGAGGCGCTGCGCAAGCTCAAGCTGAACGACTCGGCGCTGCACTTCGAGCCGGAGAATTCCAACGCGCTCGGCTTCGGCTTCCGTTGCGGCTTCCTCGGCATGCTGCACATGGAAATCGTCCAGGAGCGGCTGGAGCGCGAGTACGAGATCGACCTCATCACCACCGCGCCCACCGTGATCTACGAGGTGCACACCACTGACGGCAACATCGTCATGGTCGACAACCCGGCCAACCTGCCGCCGACCAACAAGATCGCCGAGGTGCGCGAGCCGATCATCAACGCCAGCATCCTGGTGCCGCAGGAACATGTCGGCAATGTCATCAACCTGTGCATAGAGAAGCGCGGCGTGCAGACGAAGATGCACTACACCGGCTCGCAGGTGCAGATGACCTACCAGCTGCCGCTGTCCGAGGTGGTACTGGATTTCTTCGACCGCCTGAAGTCGGTGAGCCGCGGCTTCGCGTCCTTCGACTACGAGTTCTCGCACTTCCAGCCGGCGCCGCTGGTGAAGCTGGACCTGCTGATCAACGGCGAGAAGGTTGACGCGCTCAGCAACATCGTTCACAAGGATCATGCATACGCGCGCGGCCGCGATCTCGCCGAGAAGATGAAGGAACTGATACCGCGGCAGATGTTCGAGGTCGCCGTGCAGGCCGCGATCGGCAACCAGATCGTCGCCCGCAGCAGCGTCAAGGCGCTGCGCAAGAACGTCACCGCCAAGTGCTACGGCGGCGACATCAGTCGCAAGCGCAAGCTGCTGGAGAAGCAGAAGGCGGGCAAGAAGCGCATGAAGCAGGTCGGCAGGGTGGAGATTCCGCAGGAAGCCTTCCTGGCCGTGCTGCACGTCGGAAAGAAATAAGGAAACGGAAGGAAACGGGATGAGCGTGGACTTTGCCTTGCTGCTTTTCGTGCTGACGGTTGCCGGCGGCCTGATCTGGGCGTTCGATGCCGCGGTACTCGCGCCGAAGCGCCGCGCCGAGGGGCGCACCGACATGCCGGTCGTGGTGGAGTACGCGCGCTCGCTGTTCCCGGTCATCCTCATCATCTTCCTGCTGCGTTCCTTCGTCGCCGAGCCGTTCCGCATTCCATCGTCGTCGATGGAACCGACGCTGGAGGAGGGCGATCTCATCCTCGTCAGCAAGTTCGCCTACGGCATCCGCCTGCCGGTGCTGAACCGCCTGGTGGTCGACCTCGGCACGCCCGAGCGCGGTGACGTGGTGGTGTTCCGCTTCCCGCAGGACCCGCGCCAGGATTACATCAAGCGCGTGGTCGGCCTGCCCGGCGACGAGATCGTGTACATCGACAAGCGCCTGTACGTGAACGGCGAGCTGGTCCAGGAGGAGAGCCTCGGTCCCGCGCTCACCGAGGAAGGCTTCGAGGTGGTCGAGTACGGCGAGAAACTCGGCGAGGTCGAACACCGCATCTACAAGATGCCGCGCCGCCACGATCCGCGGCGCTTTGATATCGTGGTGCCCGAGGGACGCTATTTCGTCATGGGCGACAACCGCGACAATTCCAACGACAGCCGTGGCTGGGGCTTCGTTCCGGACGAGAACCTCGTCGGCCGCGCCTTTCTCATCTGGATGAACTGGCGCGTGGGCGAGTGGCCGGAGTGGAACCGCATCGGCAACGTGATTCGATGAAAGGCGCCCGCCTGGAGGGGAGACAGATGCTGAACAGGAAAGAACAGAAGGGCATGACGCTGCTCGGCTACGTGATCGTGCTGGGCGTGGTGGGTTTCTTCGCGCTCATGCTGGTGAAGATCACGCCGCTTTACATCGAGTACCGCTCGGTGGTGAGCATCATCAACGCGGTTGCGGCCGAAAGCTCCGCCAACGAGTCGCCGGCCATGCTGCGCGCATCCATCCAGAAGCGCCTGGACGTGAACGACATCGAGCGCGTCAAGGCTCGGGACTTCAGGATCACGCAGAGCCGCAGCGGCACCACGGTGGGCATCGAGTACGAGGCGCGCACCCAGTTCATCGGCAACATGTGGCTGCTCATGGAGTTCGAGCATAGCGCCGAGCTCAAACGCTGATGGATGAACTGGCTCGCCTGGAACGCCGGCTGGGATACCGGTTCCGTGAGCGCGCTTACCTCGTCCGCGCGCTGACGCATCGCAGCGCCGCGGCGGCCAACAACGAAAGGCTGGAATTTCTCGGCGACGCCGTGCTCGGCATGGTGGTCGCCGATTTTCTTTTCCGCAGCGATGTCGGCTACAGCGAAGGCGATCTCACCCGGCTGCGCGCCTCGCTGGTGAACCGCGAGACGCTGGCGGACGTCGCGCAGGCGCTGGAGATCGGCGACGTGCTGCGGCTCGGCCCCGGCGAACTGAAATCCGGCGGCTTTCGCCGCCGCTCGGTGCTGGCGAATGCGCTGGAATCGATCATCGGCGCCATCTATCTCGACGGCGGCATCGAGGCCGCCGCGAAATTCATCCATGCCTCCTTCGGGCAGCTGTTCGCCAGCCTGCCGGATCCGAGCACGCTGAAGGATCCGAAGACGCGCCTGCAGGAACTGCTGCAGGAGCGGGGACTCGGCCTGCCCGAGTACGAAACCTTGTCGGTCAGCGGTCCCGCCCACAGGCAGGTATTCAAGGTGGCCTGCCGCATACCGGCGCTGGAGCTCGAGGCGCGCGCCGAAGGCGCCAGCCGCCGCGGCGCCGAGCAGGCCGCCGCACAACGTCTTCTCGAGGAAATCGGTCATGGAAGCTGAAGGCTTTCGCGCGGGCTTGATCGCGCTCGTCGGTCGCCCCAACGTCGGCAAGTCGACGCTGCTGAACGCGCTCGTCGGGCGCAAGGTGAGCATCGTCACGCACAAGCCGCAGACCACCCGTCACCGCATCATGGGCGTGAGGCACGAGGCCGGGCACCAGTTCGTGTTCGTCGACACGCCCGGCATCCATCTGAACGCGAAGCGCGCGCTCAACCGCACGCTCAACAAGTCGGCGCAGGCGGTGCTCGATGACGTCGACCTCGTCGTGCTGGTGGTCGAGGCGCTGCGCTTCACCGAGGAAGACGATCACGTGTTGCGCCGGCTGCGCGGCCGCGACAACGTGGTGCTGGTGATCAACGAGGTCGACCAGGTGAAGGACAAGGATGCCTTGCTGCCTTTCATCGCCGGGATGAGCGAGCGCATGAACTTCGCCGCCGTCGTGCCGCTGTCGGCGCTGAAGACGCGCAATCTCGAGCCTCTGCTGGATGAACTGCGCGCGCGCCTGCCCGAGTCGCCGCCGCTGTTCCCCGAGGAGCAGCTCAGCGACCGCGACGAGCGTTTCATGGTCGCCGAGATCGTGCGCGAGAAGCTGATGGAGCGCCTGCACGAGGAGCTGCCGTATTCGCTCACCGTGACCATGGACCAGATGACGGTCGAGCCGCCAAAGGGCAAGGGTCCCGGGCTGGTGCGCATCGGCGCGACCATCTGGGTGGAGCGCGAAGGCCAGAAGGCCATCGTCATCGGCGAGGGCGGCTCCATGTTGCGCACCATCGGCAGGATGGCGCGCGAGGAACTGGAAACGCGCTTCGGCCGCAAGGTATTCCTCGAGCTGTGGGTGAAGCAGCGCGAGGGCTGGGCCGACGATCCGCGCCAGCTGCGGCAACTGGGCATCGATGAGCAATGATCCAGCGGCAGCGTGTCGAACTTCAGCCCGCCTGGCTGCTGCACCAGTTCGATTACCGTGATTCCAGCCGCATCGTCGAATTCCTGGTGCGTGACCACGGCCGCGTGGCGGTGGTGGCGCGCGGCGCACGTCGCGGCAGGCAGCGCGGCCTGCTGCAGCCCTTCCAGCCCCTGCTGCTTTCCTGGAGCGGCCGCGAGCTCGGCACGCTCACCGGCCTGGAACCGGCCGGCCCGCCGATACCGCTTGCGGGCGAGGCGCTGCTTGCGGGCTTCTATCTCAATGAACTCTGCCTGCGGCTGCTCGCCGCGCACGATCCGCAGCCGGAAGTCTTCCTGCTTTACGCTGCTGCGCTTGCAAAACTTCGCGACGCGGCCGATATTGCGCCGCCTCTGCGGCACTTCGAGCTCGGCCTGCTGGAAGCCATCGGTTACGGACTCAACCTGACCGTCGATGTGGCCAGCGGCGAGACGGTCAGCGCGTCGGAGAAGTATCTCTTCCAGCCGGACAGCGGCCCGCGGCACGCGCGCAGCGGGCACGACCAGCAGCTCATCAGCGGCGCCAGCCTGCTGGCGATGGCAGCGGGCAGGCTGGAAGAGGCCCAAGTACTGCGCGACGCGCAGCGCATCCTTCGCGGCGCCATCGACCGGTTGTTGAACGGGCGTCCGTTGAAAAGCCGGGAAGTGCTCCGAGATATCTACTCTCGCAAGCGCCGCACCGGCGGCGATTGAAACGCATCAGGAGCAGCCAATGGCAAACGACATCATTCTTGGCGTGAACATCGACCATGTCGCAACCCTGCGCCAGGTGCGGCGTGCGGACTACCCGGAGGTGCTGATGGCCGCCGAGCTTGCCGAGCAGGCCGGCGCCGGAGTGATCACCGTGCATCTGCGCGAGGATCGCCGGCACATCCAGGACAGCGACGTGCGCGAGATCCGGGAGAGCATCGGCATCCCGCTCAATCTGGAAATGGCGGTGACCGACGAGATGCTCGCCATCGCCGCGGACGTCCGCCCGCAGCATTGCTGCCTGGTGCCGGAACGGCGCGAGGAACTGACCACGGAGGGCGGCCTGGACGTGACCGGCAATCTCGCGCGGCTGCGTGATGCCGTCGGCCAGCTGCACAACCACGGCTGCCAGGTGTCGCTATTCGTCGACCCGGATCCGGAGCAGCTGGATGCCGCCGCCGATACCGGCGCGAAGGTCGTCGAGCTGCACACCGGCGCGTATGCGAACGCTTCCGGCGAGGCGATGATCAACGAGCTCGCGCGTCTGCGCGACGCCGCCATCCACGCCGAGAAGCTTGGTCTTGCCGTGCATGCCGGCCACGGTCTCAACGTGCAGAACGTGGGGCCGGTGGCGAAGCTGCCGCAGATCGTCGAGATGAACATCGGCCACTGGCTGGTGGCACGCGCGGTGTTCGTCGGCCTCGAGCACGCCATCAAGGAGATGCTCGGCGTGATGCGGGATGCGAGGAAATGATATTCGGCGTCGGCACCGATCTCTGCCAGATCGAAAGAATCGAGAAGGTCTACGCGAAATACGGCGATCGCTTCGTTGACCGGCTGCTCATGCCGGAGGAGCGCGCGCAGTTCGAAAGGACCCGCCGCAAGGTGCGCTTTCTCGCCATGCACTTTGCCGCCAAGGAAGCCATCGTCAAGGCCATGGGCACCGGTTTCCGCCAGGGCATCTGGATACGCGACGTCGGCTTCATCCAGGAACCCTCCGGCAAGCCGGTGCCGGTGTTCTCCGCCAACGCGCGCCGCAAGCTCGAGGAGATCGGCGCCGGCGAAGGCTTCGTTTCCCTTACGGATGAAGCCGGAATGGTCGCGGCGTTTGCCGTACTCATGAAGCGCTGATCTACATTCCCCAGCCCGGCGATCTACGCCGGGCTCCCGATGCAAGCCGCTCGCCGTCCCCGCGAAAGTCAGGGCGTGTTCATTGAACGCGTCATCGACGCTCGGGGGTTTACGTGTCATTGCCAGCTGCCGTTCTGCTGTCCGGCGTTTTCCTTTCCGCGGGCGCATTGGCCGCGCCCGCGATTCTCGTCTCGCCCGATCCGCAACCGCGCGACGGCTTCGGTCTCGTGGTTGCCGCGCATGACGATCTCATTGCGGTCGGCGCGCCCGGCGCCGATACCTCCATCGCCGAGGGTTACGTGCACCTGTACGAGTTCGACGGCACGGCCTGGCGGCATGCGGCCACCCTGCAGCCGCCCGAAGGATTCACGCACGAAGGCTTCGGTCTCGGCATCGCGATCGATGCCGCGCGTGTCGTGGTCGGTGCGCCGCGGGCGGACCTGAATGGCTTTGATGACACCGGCGCGGCTTACGTGTTCGTGCGCACCGCCGACGGCTTTCGCCTGGAAGCGCGATTGACCGCGGCCGATGCCGCGCCGCGCACCGGCTTCGGCACATCCGTGGCGCTGGACGGCGGCAGGCTGATCGTCGGCGCAAACGGGCGAATCGACGAGTTCGGGCCGCCGCTGGGCGCGGCCTACGTGTTCGAGCATGACGACACGCACGGCTGGCAGCAGCACGCCAGGCTCCAGCCCGCCGCCTACCGCGACAGTCTCTACGGCAGCGAAGTCGCGTTGAGCGCGTCGTCAGCCGCGGTCGGCGCGCCCAACAACGGCGTCGACGGCAAGGGCATGGTGATGTTCTATGTGCGTGAAGACAGCGGCTGGTTCGAGAACGGCATCATCGCGCCCGAGCTGGGCGGCAGCCTCACCTCCTTCGCCAGTGCGCGAATGGTGATGGAGGGCAGCCGCATCGCCATTAGCGCCGACAGCGACCAGGCAAGCTTCGGCGGCGCGCAGGGCAGGGTGTATGTCTACGAGCGTGGCGCGGATGGCTGGCAGGAACAGGCCGTGCTCGCGCCGCCCTCGGACGAGGGCCATGGCTTCGGCTGGTCGCTCGCCATGGCGGGCGATCACATCGCGGTGACGCAGACCAATGGCAGCCAGGTGTTCCTGTTCCGCAGGAATGCCAGCGGCTGGTCATTGATCGACACCCTCGCGCCGGAAGGCTTCATTTCCGTATCGCGGCGCGCGCTGGCGTTGACCGCGAACCGCCTCGTGGTGGGCAGCGAGGGCGAGGCGCAGGTGCATGAACTCGCCGAAACGGCCGATGGCAATGCTGCGTCATCCCCCGATGCCGGCGGTGACGTGGTGCTGATCGTCGAACCCATCCCCGAGCGCAAGAGTGCAAGCGGTGGCGGCGGCATCGGCGGCTGGCTTGCGTTCATGCTCCTGGCGCTCGCTCCCAGGCTTCGCGTCCGCCGGGAATGATCTCGAACATCGGATGCGCGGTGAGCGAGACATGACCGCGCAGCCGTTGCGCCCATTGCGGCGCGCGCTGATCGAGTTTCGCCTGCAGGTGGGCGCGCTCGAATCGCATCTGCCCGCACGTCACCGTCATGCGGATGTCGTTACCGGGCGCGAGTATGCGTCCTGCATCGAAGCGATAGCCGCGCGCCTGCGATTCCTGCAGCACGCCGTCCAGGTAGCAGCCAATGGCCTCAAGCGGCTGCGGCAGGTCGCGGAAACGCGATAGCTGCGGATGTTGCCGGTAGCCGCGTGTCTCGCCCGCCAGCACCTTCTGCGCGAGCAGCGCTTCGCGCCACAGTGCCACCAGCCCGGCGGGATCAAGATGACGGGGATGCAGACTCCACAGCCGCATGCGTGATCACAGGCCGCGCGCGGCTTCCGCGGCAAGCTCGTAGGATCGCATGCGCGCGTCGTGGTCGAAGATCTGCGAGGTAATGATCAGCTCGTCGGCCTGCGTACGTTCGATGAAGGCGCGCATCGCCTCGCGCACGTCCTCTGCCGTGCCGATGCCGCTGCACGACAGCACTTCGTCGATGAGATTGCGCTCGTGCGGCAACAGGCTGTCGCGGTAATGCGCGACCGGCGGCGGCAAGGGTGTCGGCCGGCCGCGACGCAGGTTGACGAAGGCCTGTTGCATGGAGCTTGCAAGATATTCCGCTTCCTCGCGGCTGTCGGCGGCAAACACGTTGAAGCCGAGCATCACGTACGGCTTCTGCAGCCGCTCCGAGGGCTGGAAGCGCGCGCGATACAGCGTGATGGCATCGAACAGCTGTGCAGGCGCGAAATGCGAGGCGAAGGAGTAGGGCAGGCCGAGCGCCGCGGCGAGCTGCGCACCGAACAGGCTGGAGCCGAGAATCCACACCGGGATGTTCAGGCCGGCGCCGGGCACGGCGATCACCGCCTGTCCCGGTTCCGGATCGTCGAAGTAATGCAGCAGTTCGACGACGTCGCGGGGAAAGGCTTCCGGGTCGGTGAGCAGGTCGCGCCTGAGCGCGCGCGAAGTCGGCGAGTCGGAACCCGGCGCGCGCCCAAGACCGAGATCGATCCTGCCCGGGAACAGCGATTCCAGCGTGCCGAACTGCTCGGCGATCACCAGCGGCGAATGGTTCGGCAGCATGATGCCGCCCGCGCCGACGCGAATGCGTTCGGTGACCGAGGCGACCATCTGGATGAGCAGGCTGGTGGCGGCGCTGGCCACGCCCGGCATGCCGTGATGCTCCGCCATCCAGTAGCGCCGGAAACCCAGCCGTTCGCAATGCTGCGCCAGCTCGCGCGTATGCCGGAAGGATTCGGCAGCAGTACTGCCGTCGTTGATGGGCGAAAGATCGAGTACGGAAAGCGGGAACATGGCAGGCCTCACGCATGAAAGCGACAAGGCTAACCCCTGGCGGCAAGGGGTTGAAGGCTGAAAGCAAAACGCCCGGCAGCGCCGGGCGTTTCGTCAGCCGTGCGGTGCGATCACTCGTGCACCGGCACCTCTTCCTGCTCGGCCGAAACCTGCTTGAGTTCGTCCTCGGCAAGCTGGCCGTCCTGGTTCTGGTCGTAGGCGTCGAAGTTCGCGGAAATCGCTTCCACGGAGGCGGCTTCTTCCCTGGAGAGCTGGCCGTCGCCATCCTGGTCGTGATCGGCAATCCTGACTTCTTCGTTGGCAAACGCCGCGCCGAACGCCGCGGCAAGGGCAATCGCGAGAATCTTCTTCATGGAAACGTCTCCTGTCATGTCTTGCGGGGAGCAGAATGCTCACCCTTCGTCATGCACGAGACGTGCCACGTCGAAAGCCGCGCCGTTGTGCCATCGTTGACGATGGCCTGTCGCCGGGAGGCAACGCAGTCATGTCAAATGCGTGCAGGCGCGCGGTTCATGCGCGTCGCCGGCAGGCGACGCGCTCAGGCTTCCTGGTAACGCTCCAGCAGGTACTGCAGCGAAATCTCGCTGGTTTCCTCGAAGTGCACATCCAGCACGTCGAACGACTGGATGCGGTCGATGCGGAAGGTGCGGTAGTCGCCGCGCAGCTCGCACCAGGAAAGCAGCGTCCAGACATTGCCCCAGAACACCAGGCCCAGCGGCCAGACGATGCGGCGCGAAAACGCTTCGTCGGCGCGTCGGTAGCGCATCTCCAGCTTGCGCTTGTCGTTGATGGCCTCGCGAATGATGTCGAGCCGCGCGCCGAATTCCTCCGCGTCCGGGAAGCTCGGCGCGAACATGCGCGGCTGCCGCAGTTCCGCCTTGAGCTTCGGCGGCAGCACCGAGTCGATCTTGATCAGCGCTTCCTTGGCCGCAGCCGAAAGCTTCCTGCCGCCCCAGGCGTCGATCATGCGCGCACCGACGATCAGCGCCTCGATTTCCTGCGGCGTGAACATCAGGGGCGGC
Organism: Gammaproteobacteria bacterium; assembly: GCA_029263725.1. Taxonomy (GTDB): domain Bacteria; phylum Pseudomonadota; class Gammaproteobacteria; order Natronospirales; family JAJUFS01; genus JAJUFS01. The sequence goes on from JAJUFS010000001.1 coordinate 46,150, forward strand.
AAGTGGAAACCACCGCGCAGCACGTAGCCGATGCCCGCTTCGCCTTCGATGGGCACGCCGGAAAGCATGAGGTCCTGCACATCGCGATAGATGGTGCGCTCGGAGACTTCCAGCCGCTCGGCAAGCTGCCGCGCGGTGGTAAGCCGCCGGCCCTGCAGGTACTGGATGATCTGGAAAAGACGATCCGCACGTCGCACGTCCTGGCTTCCCCCGTCGAGATGATGTTCATGGTGCGCAGTCTGCCGCCGCGTTACTCGCCTTCCCAGTAGTCGCGGCAATCGCTTTCGCGCGCGACGTACAGCAGCTGCCTGCCGTCGGCATGGGAAGGAAACGCGGCCATCAGGCTGAACTTGCCGGAGTCAGGGTACTCGCAGATCTCCGGCGTCCTCCGGGTACTGACGCACAGTATCTTCAGTTCCGCGCTGCCGGTATTGATGAACTGGTGCGCGGTTTCCGGCCCGCCCGCGGGGCAGGCGACGAAATCTCCCTTGCGTACGGCATGACGCTCGCCGCCGTAGCGCATCTCGCCTTCGCCTTCGAGGATGAAGAACATTTCCTCGTTGACGCGGTGATTGTGATACGGGAAGGCGCGCCTGCCCGGGGGAATCACCGTGATGTTGTAGCCGAGCTGCTCGGCGCCGATGAGCGTGCCGATCATGCCCATGCGCGCAGCATACTTGTCCGCCGTGGCCGGATCGTCCGGCGAAAATTCCGGCGGCCGCGGATGCAAGGCGATGTCGTCGATGTTGATGATGCGTTTCATCGTCGCATCGTTGCGGGTGTCATCGTTCATGCTCGGTCTCCTGCAAAGGTTCAGAACGCGCACGCGGCGTGCGTCGTCTCCTGTTCCGGCGAGAAGCGTGCATGCAGCAGCAGGGCGGTGACTTCCTCGGCCAGGTCGCGGGCGGCGTCGGGCCGCGCCGTGACGATGTTCTGGTCGCTGAGCGCGGCCGCGGGCACGTAGAAGCCGCTGGACGAGAAGCCCGGTACATGGGTTTCGAGGTAGCGCGCGCTCGCGGCCGTGTGATTCACGCCATCGAGCAGTCCGACGCGGGCGAGTGCGGTGACGCCGCTGCCGATGGCGGCGAGCGGCACCGCCGCTTCGTCGAAGCTCTGCAGGAGGTCGGTGACCGCCGCGGTGACGAGATCGCGCGAGGCGTTCCGCTGCGGCTGTTCCCACAGCGCCCCGGCGGGCAGCACGAACAGCCCGGCGCGCGCCAGGTCGATGACGTCGGGGCTGCCTTCCGCCAGCACCCGCAGGCCGCTGGCCGCGGTCACCGCGGCTTCCGTCAGGCCGAAGGCAATGACGCGATAGCCGGCGACGTTGCGCACCGACTCGAGCATGGCGCTGACGCCGTGATCATCGAATCCGTCGAAGACGAGAACATAGGCATGCTTGCGATAGGCCATGGCGCCCCCCTTTGCTGCAATTGCGGCAGCAATTCTGCACCGGGCCTGCTGACAGCGTTCTGTCAGTAGTGTGTCAGGCTGGCGCCGCCATGCCTTCGATGATGAGTTCCTCGCGGTGCGCCGCGCGCAGGCGGTGCAGCAGCTTGTCCGCGGCATGGAACATGCCGTTGAGGTCGCGCGGGGCGGGCGAGGCGGTGACCGCGCCGATGCGCGCGTGCACGCGCCGCGCGTCCAGCGCGAGGCGGACCTTCTCCAGGGCCACGTGCGCCGCCGCCTGGCCGGTCTCGGGCAGAAGGATCGCGAATTCGCCGGCTTCCAGCCGTCCCGCCACATCGCTGATGCGCAGGCTGTCGGCGAGCACTTCGGCGACCTGGCGACATTGACCGTCCTGGTCGGCGTCGAGGGTGAGATAGGCCAGCGTGACCGGCTCGCCATTGCGATGGCAGACCGCCAGCACCGAGCCGGCGCGCTCGAAGAAGCCGTGGCGGCTCGCCAGCCCGGTTTCCTCGTCGACCGCGGCGAGTTCGTGGGCGGTTTCGCGGTTCACGTGCAGCCAGCGCGCCAGCAGGGTGACCACCACGAACAGCGCGCCCTGCAGCAGCAGGTTGGTCAGCCAGCTGGCCGGCTCGAAGTAGGGACTGCCGGCCTCCAGCGAGACCATGGCCCACAGGCCGGCGGCGAGCACCGCGGCGATGATCGCGGTGGTGCGCTCCAGGTACCAGCCCGCGAAGATCAGCGGCACGAAGTACAGCGGCCCGGCGTACATGGCGAAGCGGCCGTAGTGGTCGATGGCGGCCGCGGCCAGGATGCCCGCGAACACCAGCAGCATGATCAGGAAGCGGTTGTTCATGAATGTCCTCCCCGCACCGTTCCGGTTTCCGGAAACGGTATTACACGCGGGGAGGACGGGCTGTGCGGATGATTGCGTAGGGGATGCAACCGAGTCCGCTCACATGGCGATGCAGGCGGTCCAGAGCTCGTCGGTGAACAGCAGGCGCGTCGTGCCGCAGATGCGGACGTGGTTCATGGTGCAGGCATCGCCGTCCTCGTCGACGATCTTGACGTCGTAGTTGCCGCAGGGAATGTTCTGCAGCGTCAGCTTGCTGCTGCTTTCCAGCGTGTCGTCGGCGAGCTGGTCGTCGCCCCACTCCGAGTCGGAGGTGGACGAGACGTAGAGGTACCAGAAGTCCCAGCTGCTGCCGTTGTGAATGACGAGGTCGGCGGCATGGGCGGTGAGCGGCAGCATGCCCGCAGCCAGCAGGATGATCAGGCGTTTCATGTAAGTCCCCCCGGTGAAGATGGCCGGGAAGCGCCCGGCCGCAACGATACGAAGCTTTGCCGATGGGGAAGGGGCTGGCAAGCGTTCGGGCGGCAAACGGCGTGGAACGGCGAGTTTTTGGGGTGGCGCGTTTCACAAGCGGCATCGGCCCCCACGCAGACCGGGGCAAAAAAACCCCGCCTTTCGGCGGGGCAAGCTCCACTCGCGATGGAGACTGGCAGGAGGTTGTTGTTGTCCGGCGTGCCTTACAGGGCCGGCACGGTGTCTGCGGGCAGTTCGATCATGTAGGTGTCGACGTTGTCGTCGTTGCCCGAGTTCCAGTTCGAGTTGAACAGCACCTTGGTGAAGTCGCGGTTCACCGCCGCGTGCGGCTCGGAGAAGTAGTCGCCGCCCTTGTTGTAGGTGTGCGCCAGGTTGAGGATGCGCGGGTTCGGCTTCAGTTCCACCGCCATCACCTTGTTGGCGTACCAGCCGCTGCCGGCAACTTTCTCCTTGTAGGTCGAGATCAGCACCCAGCCCGGCTTGTAGAAGTTGCGCGCCGAGAGATGCATGGCGGTGGAGTTGCCGCCGGTGTAGATCTGCCACAGGTTGGTGGACTGGCCGTTGGCGAGGTCCCACATCCGCACCCAGCCGGAGTCGTAGTCGCCGGCGATCACCACGTCGCGGCCGTCGGCGTCCAGGCCCAGGTCGGAGTGCGGGCTCTTCGGCGCAAGACCGATGGCGAAGTTGAAGTCGCGCGAGAAGGACATCATGCCGCAGGGCTTGCTGCGCGTGCCGAGCGAGCCGCCCGAGCAGGCCGGCGAGCTCCAGGAGGGCACCACGTACTCGCCCGTCGCGCTGATGCTGATGTGATCCGGCGCCGGCACGCCGCCGCCGTCCTTCGCGAAGTCATACACGCCGGCGATCTCGTCCTTGAGCATGTCGTAGGAAATCATGCCAAGGCCCTTGTTGTTCGAATCCAGCACCACCAGGCCCCACCAGCGCGCGTCCATGGACGGCGAGCCTTCGGTCTTGGTCGAGACCTTGGCGGCGGACGGCCAGATCTGCTTGATGCTGGTGGCATCATGCCCCGCGATCTTCTGCACGCGGGTGAAGTCGGTCACCACGTTCTTCTCGCCGGTGGCGACGTTGTACTCGGTGATGGTCATGCCGCCGCCGTTCGGGATCACGTACATGACGTCCGGGTGCGTCGGATGCCACTGCGGTTCGACGCCGGCGCCGTTGAGGTCGAGCTTCTTGATGAGCTTCAGCGTCTGGGTGTCGTACAGGTACCAGGACTGGCCGCGCGAATAGACGATGAAGCGCGAGTCGTCCGCGTTGAACGGCTGGCGGCGCGCATAGTCGTTGCGCGCGAAGCCGGACAGGCCTTCGGCGTCGGCATCGGTGGCGCGCACGATGCAGGAGCCGTAGACCGGATCGTTGTAGGGCTTGCCCTTGGCGGGCTTGGCGAAGCCGGAAAGCGGCTTGCTCGCATCCTGGCCTTCGACCAGCGCGAAGCTGCCGCTGTAGGTCGCGGCACAGGGGCCGGACTTGAAGCTGATGGCTTCGAGGCCGTCATCCGAACCCGGATCGGTCGTGGTCGGCGGCGCGCTGTCCGCGGGCACTTCGACCGCCGGGGGCGGGTTCGCGCCGGAAGGCGCGGTGTCCGGGGCGCTACCGCCGCCACCGCCACCGCCGCCGCAGCCGGCAATGAGAAGGCCAAGAGGGAGGATCATCTTTGCGAGGTTGGAGTTCCACATTGTCTGATCACCTGAATCTCGTTTGCGAGTGGAACCGGCCCGCAGCGCCCGAAGGCGGGGTTCAGGGATCGATCAGGAACGCGGAGATCGTTGCTGGCCGCTGCCATGGCTGGCGGCGGGCAACCCCGCTGTCCTGGGCAATGCCCTTCGGACCGGTGGCTTTGCGTCCCCGCCTCTCGACGGGTTTGCCTTTTCGCGACTGGCGCGCACACGAATGCCGCGCCGGGCGCACGCTTCCTTGCGTGTTCTCTTGACCGGCGCGGTGAGTGACAGGTGAAGGTCTGACCGGCTTGGCCGGGCAACCCCGCTGTCCGCTTCCGGACCGGTGGCTTTGCGTCCCCGCCTCTCGACGGGTTTGCCTTTGCTGCCTGTCGCGTCCTGCGAGCGGTGCGTCCCTTGCTTCAGACGGGGGCGATCTTAGGGATCGGGGGGAGGGTCAACGGTGACGGGGGTCACGTTTCGGGCCGAGCCAGGCTGGAAAAATCCTTTAATAACAATAAGTTATGAAGATTACCCTCAGAACGTGAGGGGATTTCCCTCAGCGTACCGTAGGGCGCCGGCGACAGTCAGGCGGAAGCGCCCATCGCGCGGCGGGCGCGCTTGGCCAGCAGGTGGGCGTAGATGGCGAGTACCGACTCGGTGAAGCGGTCGATGGAGTGATTGCGGGCGAAAGCGACGGCCGCCTCGGACATCTCCCGGCGCAGCGGCTCGCATTCCAGCAGCTCGCGCACCCGGCGGCACCAGGCGCGGCGATCCTCGGCGGTCTTGAAACCGGTGACGCCGTCGCGGATGACGTCGTCGATGCCGCTGGAGCGCACGGCGATGCAGGGCAGGCCCGCCGCCATGGCCTCGAGCAGCACCATGCCCTGGGTTTCGGTCTTGGAGGCGAACAGGAACAAGTCGCCAAGGTGGTAATAGCGCGGGATCACCTCCGGCTTCACCGCGCCGGCGAGGATGATCACCTCGGCAAGCCCAAGGTCGCCGATGCGCGCCTCGATGCGCCTGCGCTCCGGTCCGTCGCCGATGATCACGAAGCGGAATGGCTGGTGCAGCTCGCGTTTCAGCAGCGCGACCGCCTCCAGCAGGAAATCCAGGTTCTTCTCGCGGCTGAGGCGCGACACGGTGACCAGCACGCGCTCCTCGCCGATGCCGAGCTTGCCTTTCAGCGCCGCGACTGCTCCGGCGTCGACGCGGTTGAAGCGCTCGAACTCGATGCCGGTGGGCAGCACGAAGATGTCGGTCTTCACGCCGATCAGGCGCAGGTATTCCTCCGCGGAGTAGGTCGGCACGATCACGCCGTCGCACTTGTTGGAGAAGCGTCTCACCAGGTAGTGCGAGATCAGGTTGCGGAACAGCGGCCCCGGGATGCTTCTGACGAAATGCGCGTAGTGCTCAAGGCGCGTGTGATAGGTGTAGACCGCCGGCACGCCGAGGCGCCGCGCCCACAACAGTCCGAGGGAGCCGCACCAGATCGGGTGGTGGCAGTGGATGATGTCGGGGCGGAAGTCGCGGATGGCGCGGTGGACGCGCGGATGAAAGATGTTGGCGAGGCGGAACTCGCGCTTCTCGCCCCAGATGAACAGCGGCGGCAGGCGGCAGCTGCCATCGCGAGGCGCATCGCCGCGGTCGCGGCGGCGGTAGTCGGGCGCGACAACCAGCGTCTCGCGGCCCGCGGCGTCAAGGCCGCGGCGCAGGCGGTCGATGGAAATCGGCACGCCGCCGATGAACGGCAGGTAGTTGTTGGCGAACATCGCCACGCGTCGCACCTCGTCGAGCCAGGGCGCGCCGTCGACGTCGAAGCTCGGGTAATAGTCGCGGTCGGTGAAGATCAGCACGTACAGCTTGATGGCGATCAGCGTGAAGATGCTGACGATGAGCAGGAAGTTCAGGTAGCCGACGTAGAACAGCGAGTGGATGAACAGCCACAGGCCCTCCAGCGTGCGGAACACCGGATGCTGGCCGATGTCCAGCGGCTGGGCGGCGATGTCCACCCGCGCGCCGTCCACGCTGACCTTCACGTAGTGATAGAAGCTGTCGTCGTCGTTCATCACCAGGCCGCCGGCGCCGCCGGTGGTGACGTACTCCGTGCCGCCTTCGCTGTGGCGGGCGAACACCGGCAGGTTGGCGGAGAACACCGCGCGCACGCCATGGCGCGAAAACAGTTGAACGAGCCGTTCGCGCACTTCCTCGAAGGCGAAGTGATCCTCCGGCGAGGCGAACCAGTTGTCGCTGCCGCTTTCGAACAGCGGATGGCTCATGAATACGAAGGCGTGCCGCTCGGTGCGTTCGCGCAGCTGTTCCTCCAGCCAGTGCAGCTGCCAGTCGAACGAGGTCTCGCCGGTGCTGTCGAGGAAGATGAAGCGGCTGTTGCCGGCGGTGAAGCTGAAGAAGTAGGGGCCGAAGCGGTCGTAATAGCGGAACGCGCCGAAGTTGCTCGCCTCGCGCGGCCCGAAGGTGAGCAGGCAGGGCACATCGAGATACCCGAGCGAGCCGCTCAGCGCGCGGTACTTGTCCTCGCCGCCGCCGCTCACCGCGTTGCCGGCTGACACCACGAAGTCCACGCCGGAGGCGTTCAGCATCGGCAGTATCTTGCGCTCGAAGATGCCGATGGAATTGTTGATGTTGCCGACCACCGCGAAGCTGAACCGCTCCTTGCCCTCGAGCGAGGCCTCGATCTCGCGGATGGCGCGCGGGTGCATGGTCTCGTAGTCGCCGGCGAAGAAATTCAGATAGACCTTGTAGCCGACCAGCAGCAGCACGATGGCCACGTTCAGCCAGAAGACGAGCTTGAGCCTCGCGCGCGCCGCCATGATCAGCCCCGCGCGACTTCGCGATGGGTGATGACCGCGCCGATGAGCATGCCGAGATGCGCGCTCAGGAAGCGCCAGACGACCACCACCAGCAGCAGGTGCGAGGCCTGGGCGAGGTCGGCGAACAGGAAGCCGAACACGCCCTCGGCGATACCGGCGGCGCCCGGCGTGGGCGAGAAGTACATGATGAAGGTCAGCACCGTCATCAGCCCGAGCACCAGGAACCAGTCGATCTCGTAGCCGAGTGCGACCAGGATCAGCGCCGGGAAGGAGAACAGCGTCACCAGGTACAGCACGCTGTTGGCGAGGGACAGCAGCACGTTGCCCCAGCCGCCGCGGAAGTAGTCGCGGAAGCCGCGCGCGAAGTGCAGCAGCTCACGCTCGGCCGCGAAGCGCCAGTCACGGTGGCGGCGCGAGCTAATCATGCGCAGCCAGCGCATTCCCTTCAGCAGGCCGTGCGTCGGCGCCAGCAGCCATTGCGGCCGCAGCAGCGCGAAGCCGAAGAAGGCGAGATAGGCGAGCAGGATCAGCAGCAGGTAGAACAGGAACTGGCCGCGCAGCGGCACGTCCTGCAGCCGCGGGATGACGAGCAGCAGCACCGGGGTGGCGGCGAAGATCAGCACCATCACGATCATGGTGCGGATGGTGGTCGCGCTGGTGCCGGTGCCCACCGGCACGCCCAGCCTGCGCAGGTACCAGATCTGCGCGAAGCCGCCGCCGGTCACCAGCGGGGTGATGTTGGAGAAGAACAGGTTGATGAAGACCAGCTTGACCATTCCCGTGGGGGGAATGTCATGGCCCAGCGCCCTGAGGGTGTAGTGCAGCCGCGCGCCGTCGGTATACCAGTGCAGCAGCAGCAGGGCGGCCGCGGCGGCGAGAAAGCCGGGCTGCAGCAGCCGCCGGTCGAACACCAGGCCCTCGTTGGCCACGTCCCGGTAGACCACCGCCAGCCCGATCGCCGTCAGCGAGATGAAGATCAGCGCAAACAGCGGCAGGCGCCATCGCGGTCCTATGGGAGTGCTCTGGATCTCGTCGGGCATGGCGGCGTCTTGCAGGCGCATCAACGCGTGAAGGTAGCCCGCCGCCGCGGGTGGCGGAATATGTGAAGTCCTGTAGGAAAGCGGGCCGACAGGACAGGGATTTCCGTTTACAATGCGCGGCCTCGCCCTCGTAGCTCAGCTGGATAGAGCGTCCCCCTCCTAAGGGGAAGGTCGCAGGTTCGACTCCTGCCGAGGGCGCCAGTCCTTCCTTCAGTTCCTCGCCTGCCGCGCCGGTCGCGGCCACGCCGCCGTCATGCGAGTATCCGCATCCTGAAGCGGCAGCGCGCGTGCGAGCCGGTTGCGGCGGAGCATGTCGACGCGGATCTCGGCGCGAATGCCGTGCATCGCGTCAGTCATGTGGGCGCGGATGGCGAGCGCGGTTTCGGCCTGCAGGTCGGTGGCGAACGGCGCGGCGGCAAGCAGCAGCGTGGTGACTAGCGGGTTCATGGCGGTCTCCTGGTGGAATGGCGCGCAAAGCGTGCACGCGGGAGGTGTCAGGAAGATGACTGCCGCCTGAAAAGCGTTTGAACCCGGCGAATTCCGCGGAAACGATTCCAAGGCTGCGCCGCTGCTGGATTTTCCCCGTGGTGCGCCATTCCTTATTTGTATCGTTTCGGCTAAACTTTCGCGCCTGCGTCGCCCGGACGTCAGCCCGCTTTTGCACGGGACGCGCTAGGGCTGCTCGCCTCGACTGACGACGCGCACGAAGACTCACTCACGCTTCCTGAACGCTGGGAACCCTGGCAAAGACGTCGGAAATGAGCGACTCCTACGAACAGCAATTACGCGCCTCTCTTTTCTCGGGCGGCAATGCCGCATATCTCGAAGAACTTTACGAACTTTTCCTGGAAGATCCGCAATCGATCGCGCCCGAGTGGCGCGAATTCTTTGCCGGTTTCCGGGCGGCGGGGGCGGCCGGCGGCGATGTGCCGCATGGGCCGATCATCGCGGAGTTCGAACGCCGTGCCCGCGAGCCGCGTCGTGCGGTCGCCGCGGGCGGCATGGACCCGGTGATGATCGAAAAGCAGGCCGCGGTCATGCGCCTCATCGAGGCCTATCGCACCCGCGGCCACCGCCACGCAAGGCTGGATCCGCTCGGGCTCGCGCCCCTGCCGAAGGAGCCGGACCTCGAGCTCGCCCATTACGGGCTGTCCGACGCGGACCTCGACACCGAGTTCAGCACGGTGTCGCTGACCGGCCCGGATCGCATGAAGCTGCGCGACATCCTCGCCATGCTGCGTTCCACCTATGCCGGCACCATCGGCTTCGAGTTCCAGCACATCTCCGTTTCCGAGGAGCGCGGCTGGCTGAAGGACCGCATCGAGACCTCGCGCGGGCGCATCGCGCTGTCCGCCGAGGAGCGCAAGCACCTGCTGGAGCAGCTCACCGCCGCCGAGGGCCTGGAGAAATACCTCCACACCCGCTTCGTCGGCCAGAAGCGCTTCTCGCTGGAAGGCGGCGAGAGCTTCATCCCGCTCTTGAGCGACGTGATCCAGCAGGGCGGCGCTGCCGGCGTGCAGGAAATGGTCATCGGCATGGCGCACCGCGGCCGGCTGAACGTGCTCATCAACGTGCTCGGCAAGTCGCCGCGCGAGCTGTTCTCCGAGTTCGAGGGCGTCTATGACCCGAAGGTCACGGACCGCTCCGGCGACGTGAAGTACCACCTCGGTTTCTCGTCCGACATCAGCACCCCGGGCGGCAACGTGCATCTCGCGCTGGCGTTCAACCCGTCGCATCTCGAGATCGTCAACCCGGTGGTCGAAGGTTCGGTGCGCGCCCGCCAGGATCGCCGCGGCGACGTGCGCGGCGACAAGGTCATGCCGATCCTGGTCCACGGCGACGCCGCGTTTGCCGGCCAGGGCGTGGTGATGGAGACGCTGCAGCTGTCGCAGGCGCGCGGCTTCTACACCGGCGGCACGGTGCACATCGTCATCAACAACCAGGTCGGCTTCACCATCAGCAACCCGGCCGACGCGCGCTCCACGCCGTACGCGACCGACGTCGCGAAGATGCTGGAAGCGCCGATCCTGCACGTGAACGGCGACGATGCCGAGGCGGTGATCTTTGCCGCGCGGCTGGCGGTCGAGTACCGCATGAAGTTCCACAAGGACATCGTCATCGACCTCGTCTGCTATCGCCGCCACGGCCACAACGAGGCCGACGAGCCGTCCGCCACGCAGCCGGTGATGTACAAGATCATCAAGCAGCACAAGACCACGCGCGAGCTGTATGCCGAGAAGCTGCAGCAGGAAGGCGTCATCGCCGAAACCGATGCGCGCCGCATGGTCGAGAACTACCGGGCCGGGCTCGACGAGGGCCGCACGGTGGCGCCGGCGGTGCTCGGCATGATCGGCAACGAATACACGGCCGACTGGTCGCGCTTCCAGCAGCACGCCATGGACGTGGAGGTCGATACCAGCATCGATGAGGCTCGCCTGCGCCGCCTCGGCGAGGCGATCACCACGGTGCCGGAAAACTTCCGCCTGCACGGCCGCGTGCAGAAGATCGTCGATGACCGCCGCAAGATGCTTGCCGGCGAGCAGCCGATGGACTGGGGTTTCGCCGAGACCATGGCCTACGCGGCACTGATGAGCGACCGCTTCTCGGTGCGCCTGACCGGTCAGGACGCCGGCCGCGGCACCTTCTTCCACCGCCACGCGGTCTGGCACAACCAGGAAGACGCCTCCACCTACATTCCGCTGCAGTCGCTGGCGGATGGCCGGGTGCGTTTCACCGTGGTCGATTCGCTGCTGTCCGAGGAAGCCGTGGTCGGCTTCGAGTACGGCTATTCCACCGCCGATCCCGACGCGCTGGTCATCTGGGAAGCACAGTTCGGCGACTTCGCCAACGGCGCGCAGGTGGTGGTCGATCAGTTCATCAGCTCGGGCGAGGCCAAGTGGGGCCGTTACTGCGGCCTGGTGATGTTCCTGCCGCACGGCTACGAGGGCCAGGGTCCGGAGCATTCCTCCGCGCGCCTGGAGCGCTACCTGCAGCTGTGCGCCCAGCACAACATGCAGGTGTGCGTGCCGTCCACGCCCGCGCAGATGTTCCACATGCTGCGCCGGCAGATGATGCGCCCGCTGCGCAAGCCGCTCATCGTCATGACGCCGAAGAGCCTGCTGCGCCACAAGCTGTCCGTTTCGCCGCTGGAGGATCTCACCGGCGGACGCTTCCATCACATCATCCCCGAGATCGATGCGCTGGATGCGAAGAAGGTCAGCACGGTCGTGTTCTGCTCCGGCAAGGTGTACTACGACCTGCTGGAAGCGCGTCGCGCCGACGAGCGCAACGACGTCGCCATCATTCGCATCGAGCAGCTGTACCCGTTCCCCGAGAAGGAATACGAGGCGCAGCTCAGGAAGTATCCGAACGCGCGTGACATCGTCTGGTGCCAGGAAGAGCCGATGAACCAGGGCGCCTGGTACCAGATCCGGCATCGCCTGCAGCAGGGTCTCGGCAAGGACCACACGCTGCGCTACGCGGGCCGCGAGCATGCCGCCTCGACCGCGGCCGGCTACTTCCAGATGCACGTCGCCGAGCAGAAGGCGCTGATCGAGGATGCGCTGAACGGCGGCAACACGAACCACGGCAATCAGAGAAAAACAGGAACGGAGAAGGCATGAGCATCGAAGTCAAGGTTCCGCAGCTTCCCGAGTCCGTCGCTGACGCGACGCTGGTGAACTGGCACAAGAAGGAAGGCGACCGCGTCGAGCGCGACGAGAACCTCGTCGACATCGAGACCGACAAGGTCGTGCTCGAAGTGCCGGCTCCGGCCGCGGGCGTGATCAAGAGCATCAGGATCCAGGACGGTGCGACCGTCACCAGCGGTGAAGTGATCGCCATCCTCGAGGAAGGCGAGGGCGCGGCGGCCGCACCGGCGGCGCCGAAGGCCGAGGAAGCCAGGGCCGCGCCGGCGGCGGCTGCAGAGGAAGAGGAAGGCGGCGCCGACATGCCGCTCAGCCCCTCGGTGCGCCGCCTGGTCGAAGAGCACAAGCTCGATGCCTCGAAGATCAGGGGCACCGGCCGCGACGGCCGCCTCACCAAGGCCGACGTGCTCGATTTCATCGCCAAGGGCGGCAAGGACCAGGCTCCGGCCGCGAAGGCCGCGCCGTCCGCCGCTGCGGCGCCCGCCGCGCCGCGTGGCGCCCGCGAGGAGCGCCGTGTGCCGATGACCCGCCTGCGCGCGCGCATCGCCGAGCGCATGATGGAAGCCAACAACGAGACCGCGATGCTGACTTCCTTCAACGAAGTCGATCTTTCCGCGGTCATGGAACTGCGCAAGAAGTACAAGGACGTCTTCGAGAAGACCCACGGCGTGAAGCTCGGCTTCATGGGCTTCTTCGTCAAGGCCGCCATCGAGGCGCTGAAGAAGTTCCCGGTGGTGAACGCCTCGGTCGAAGGCAACGACATCATCTACCACGACTACTACGACATCGGCATCGCGGTTTCGACGCCGAAGGGCCTGGTCGTGCCGGTGGTGCGCGACGCCGACCAGCTCAGCCTCGCCGGCGTCGAGAAGGCCATCGCCGATTACGCGAAGAAGGCCCGGGAAGGCGGTCTCGCCCTGGAAGACATCACCGGCGGCACCTTCACCATCACCAACGGCGGCGTGTTCGGCTCGCTGTTCTCGACGCCGATCCTCAACCGTCCGCAGAGCGCCATCCTCGGCATGCACGCCATCAAGGAGCGCCCGGTGGTGGTCGACGGCCAGGTCGTCGCCCGTCCGATGATGTACATCGCGCTGACCTATGATCACCGCATCGTCGACGGCCGCGAAGCCGTGCTGACGCTGGTGACCATCAAGGAGATGCTCGAGGATCCGGCGCGTTTCCTCGTCGGCGTCTGAGCGCGTCTTTTGTCCTGATACTGCGTTGCTGGAATTTTCTGTCGCTCGTCATTACACAATCGGGTAACTCCTCGCGACAGAAAATTCCGCGCCTTGTCTCAGAACAAAATCCGCAGCTCAGACCAGACATGAGACCAGGGCCCAGCTTCGATAATCGATTGAACTTTCAAAGAAGAATTCAGGAGTTGAAATGAGCAAGTCCTACGACGTGATCGTGATCGGAGGCGGTCCGGCGGGTTACCCTGCGGCGATCCGCGCCGCGCAGAACGGCCTGAAGGTGGCGTGCATCGACGCGTGGAAGAACTTCGACGGCTCGCATTCCTTCGGCGGCACCTGCCTGAACGCGGGCTGCATTCCGTCGAAGGCCATGCTCGAGTCCTCCGAGATGTTCCACAAGGCGCAGCACGAGCTTGCCACGCACGGCGTGAAGCTCGGCAAGGTGGAGCTGGACCTGGCGACCATGCAGGCGCGCCGCGCCAGCATCGTCAAGCAGCTCACCGGCGGCATCGCGCAGCTGTTCAAGGGCAACGGCGTCGACGGCATTCGCGGCTTCGGCCGCCTGCTGAAGGACGGCAGGGTTGAGGTCACCGACTTCGACGATCCGTCCAGGAAGGAAATTCTTGAGGCGAAGCACGTCGTGCTCGCCGCCGGTTCGCAGCCGGTCGAGCTCAAGGCCGCGCCGTTCGACGGCGACAGGATCATCGATTCCTGGAAGGCGCTGGAACTCAACGAAGTGCCGAAGCGCCTCGGCGTCATCGGCGCCGGCGTGATCGGCCTGGAGCTCGGATCGGTGTGGAAGCGCCTCGGCGCCGAAGTCACCATCCTCGAAGCGCAGGAGAACTTCCTGTTCATGGCCGACCAGGAACTTGCCCGCACCGCGGCGCGTGAATTCAAGAAGCAGGGCCTGGAGATCAAGCTCGGCGCCATGATGACCGGCGCAAAGACCTCGAAGAAGGACGTCACCGTCAGCTACAAGGACAAGGATGGCGAGCATGAGCTCGTCGTCGACAAGCTGATCGTCGCCGTCGGCCGCCGCCCGTACACCGAGAACCTCATCGAGGAAGGCTCCGCGGTGGAGCGCGACGAGCGCGGCTTCATCAAGGTGGATGACGAGTGCCGCACGGCCGTGAAGAACGTCTGGGCGGTGGGCGACTGCGTGCGCGGCCCGATGCTGGCCCACAAGGCGACCGAGGAAGGCGTGATGGTCGCCGATCTCATCGCCGGCAAGATCGCCGAGATGAATTACGACGTCATTCCCTCGGTCATCTACACCAATCCGGAAATCGCCTGGGTGGGCAAGACCGAGGAGCAGCTCAAGAAGGAAAACATTCCGTACAAGAGCGGCAAGTTCCCGTTTGCGCCCAACGGTCGCGCCAAGGCCATGGAAGCCACTGCCGGTTTCGTGAAGATGCTGGCGCACCAGGAGACGGACGAGATCCTCGGCGTGCACATCCTCGGTCCGGTGGCCGGCGAACTGATCGCCGAGCTGGTGCTGGCCATGGAATTCCGCGCCAGCGCCGAGGACATCCAGCGCACCATCCACGCGCACCCGTCACTGGCGGAAGCCATTCACGAGGCGGCGCTGGGGGTGGATAAGATGATGATCCACGGCGTTAACAGGAAATAGCGCGGAAAGGGGAGCGGTCTTTTTCGTTCCTGCTTGCCGAACGCTTGCTTTGTTGACTTAAGGGACGCCTCGGCGTCCCTTTCTTGTCTGAGATGATTCGATGAAATACCTGCTTGTCGCTTTCCTCTTCCTGACTGCGCTACCCGTCAACGCGGCAGTGGTGTTCATGTATCACCGCTTCGGCGAGGCGCGTCATCCCTCGACCAACGTGACGATGGAACAGTTTGCGCAGCATCTCGATTTCCTCGAGCGCGAGAACTTCGAGGTCTGGCCGCTGCCGCGCATCGTGCGCTGGCTGGACGAGGGCAGGGCGGTGCCCGACAAGGTGGCGGCGATCACCATCGACGATGCCTATGCGAGCGTCCACGCGCGCGCCTTCCCGCTGCTGAAGGAGCGCGGCATGCCGTTCACGGTGTTCGTGTCCACTGACGCCGTCGATCGGGGGCTTGGCGATTTCATGAGCTGGGAGCAGCTGCGCGAACTCAAGGCCGCAGGCGCAACGATCGCGAATCACTCCGCCACGCACGATTACCTGGTGCGCCGGAAGGAGACGGAATCGGATGCGGCGCGGCTTGCGCGCGTGCGTGCGGACATCGAACGCGCGCAACGCCGCCTGCAGGAAGAACTCGGCGACGACATCAATGCGGCGCCGCGGCTGTTCGCGTATCCGTATGGCGAATACGACCAGGTGCTGGCCGACATGGTGAAGGCGATGGGTTACGTCGCCTTCGGCCAGCATTCGGGGGCGCTGGGCAGGCACTCCGATACGCGCGCCTTGCCGCGCTACCCGGTCAACGAACGCTACGCGGCGATGAACGATTTCGCGCTGAAGGCGCGTTCGCTGCCGTTGCCGGTGCTGAGCGTCTCTCCCTGGGATCCGCTGGTGAAAGGACGCGTGGCGCCGGAACTCGTGCTGGAACTGGGCGAATCGGATGCGGATCTCGGCCGCCTTGCCTGTTACTTCGAGGGCAAGCCGATGCAGCTGAGCCGCGAAGGGAAGACGCTGCGCGTCAGCACCGATGCCGAACTGCCTGCAGGTCGCAGCCGCTACAACTGCACGGCGCCGCACCGCGACGGCGGGCGCTGGTTCTGGTTCAGTCAGCCCTGGATCGTCGAGCGCTGATCAGGGTGCGACGGCTTCGTCAGGGTCGGTTGCCTGCAGCACCAGGGTCGG
Source organism: Gammaproteobacteria bacterium (assembly GCA_029263725.1). Classification (GTDB taxonomy): domain Bacteria; phylum Pseudomonadota; class Gammaproteobacteria; order Natronospirales; family JAJUFS01; genus JAJUFS01. The sequence goes on from JAJUFS010000001.1 coordinate 62,075, forward strand.
CAGTTGATCCAGCGCGTTGGCGCGTATGATGCTGCGAATCTCGCGGACGTAGGCTTCGCCGCGCGCCGAGTAGGAGGACAGTCCGCCCGCCAGGATCCAGGGAGACAGCGGTTCGCCTTGCTCCCGCGCCTTGGCACGCAGCGAGCGGAGTTCGCCGTAGGCGGCGCCGACATTGATCGTGTGCAGGTAGTTCGCCACGGCTTCCTGGAGATTGTCGAACACCCGCACGTAATGACTGGCGTTCGCGGCGCGTTCGCGCGGCTCGATGCCGCGGGAACGGTCCCAGGTCCACATGCCGAACAGGTTGTTCGCTTCCTTCGCGAATCTGGACGTGCCCCAGCCGCTTTCATTCGCGGCCTGCGCGAGCACGAGCGCCGCAGGAATCACATCCACTCTTCGCAACAGTTTCCTGCGCACGCCGGGATCATTCACGTCGCCCGCCACGTTGTAGTGCGAGGCGATGCGCTCGATGCGCGCGCGCTCCTCTCCCTCAAGAGCCGCACTGCCCGAGAAAGCCTGCAGCAGCAGCGCGCGCTGCTCGCGGATGCGACGGTTCTCGGCGGCGACCAGCGGTGCCAACGTGCGGAAGAACAGCGCCTTGCGCTGGCGCACCGGCAACCGGTCGAAATCCGCGGGCAGGGCGGTGACCGCGATGGGCGGCACGCTGCCGTCTTCCGCCGGCGGCCAGCCATAACCGAGGCCGGCGAAGAACGCCTCGAGTTCATCGGAAGCATTCACTTCGAGCGGCGACAGTGCAGGCGTGCGCTGGACTCGTTCGCGTGAAGCCTCGGGCATGAGTGCGTCAAGGAATGCCGCGACTGCCACCGGCAGCACGAACAGCAGTACCGCGATGGAACGAATCATGTTCTTTTTCTCGTTGCCTCGTAGACGCCCGGAATCGCATTGAGGCGATTCAGGACGCGGCTCAACTGGGCGAGGTCGCGCACCTCCAGCGTGAGGTCGATGTTGACGACGCCGGGTTCCGGCGTGGCGCGCGCGTTCATTGCCACGATGTTCACTTTCTCGTCCGCCATGGTGCCCGCGATGTCGCGCAGCAGCCCTTGGCGGTCGTGCGACTCGACGCGCAGGTCCACGGGATGCACGTCGTTCTGCTCGGAGCCCCATTCGACCGGCACGATGCGGTTTGGTTCACGTCCCGCCAGCGACAGCAGGTGCGCGCAATCCGCGCGATGCACGGATACGCCGTGACCGCGCGTGATGTAGCCCTGGATGGGGTCCGGCGGCACGGGACGGCAGCAGCGGGCGAACTTTGTCAGCAAGCGGTCCACGCCCGCAATGCGCATCGCGTCATCGTGGCGCGGAGCCGAAGCACGGCGCAGCGGCACGGCCGGCAGTTCCGGCACGTTCTTCAGGCGCTGCAGGGCATTGGTGATCTGCACGCCGGAAATGTCGCCGGCGCCGATGGCAAGCCACAGCGCCTCGACATTGCCGAGCCGGAAGTGCCGCGCCAGCTCCTCGCCGCTGACATCCTCGAGATCGAGCCGCGACAGTTCCTTCTCGAGGATCGCCTTGCCGCGTGCGATGTTCTCCTCGTGCGACTGCTGCCGGAACCAGTAGCGGATCTTGTCGCGCGCGCGCGAACTGCGCGCATAGCCTTCCTGCAGCCAGTCGCGGCTGGGTTCGCCGCGTTTCGCGGTAATGATCTCGACGCGGTCGCCGGTCTTGAGTTCGTGGTTCAGCGGCACCATGCGGCCATTGACGCGCGCGCCGCGGCAGCGATGGCCGATTTCGGTATGCACGTGATAGGCGAAGTCGACCGGCGTGGCGCCGGCCGGCAGGTCGATGACGCCGCCGCGCGGCGTGAGCACGTAGATGCGGTCCTCGAAGATCTCGTCCTGGAAACGGTCGATGAAGTCGTTGCCTTCCGATTCCAGCAGCTGCCGCAGCCACGCGACCTTTTCCTCCAGCGCGACGTCGCGCCCGCCGCCTTCCTTGTAGCGCCAGTGCGCGGCCACGCCGAGCTCGGCGTGCTGGTGCATCTCGAAGGTGCGGATCTGGATCTCGACCGGACGATCCTCGGGACCGAACACCGCGGTGTGCAGCGACTGGTAGTTGTTGCCCTTGGGGGTGGCAATGTAATCGTCGAACTCCTTCGGGATGTGCCGCCACCTGCCATGCACCAGGCCGAGCACCGCGTAGCAGTCGCGCACGCTGTCCACCAGCACGCGCACCGCGCGCAGGTCGTACAGCTCCTCGAGCTCCACGCCCTTGCGCTGCATCTTCTTCCAGATGCTGTAGATGTGCTTGGGCCGGCCCTTCACCGACGCCTTTATGCCGTTCACTTCCAGCAGGTTGGTAAGCTCGGCGATGACGGCGCGGATGTAGGACTCGCGTTCCTCGCGCTTCTCTTGCAGGGCGCGCGCGATCTGCCGATAGGTGTCCGGCTGGGCGTAGCGGAAGGCGAGGTCCTCAAGCTCCCACTTGAGCTGCCAGATGCCGAGGCGGTTGGCGAGCGGTGCGTAGATTTCCAGCACGACGCGCGCGGCGCGGCGCTGCTCCTCGACGCTGGCCGCCTTCAGGCCGCGCAGCAGCAGCAGCACGTCGGCAAGACGGATGATGATGGTGCGGATGTCCTGCACCATGGCGATAAGCATCTTGCGGATATTCTCGGCCTGCACGCCGGGGGCAGGGTGGGCGGCGTCGAGATCGGGCTCCTCGCCGGGCCGCGGCAGCATCGCGGCGCCCTCGGCAAGCTTCGCGATCGCCTCGCCGCACACGGGGACGATGTCGGCGCTCTCGAGGCGGCCGGCGGCGAGCGCCGGCATGAGCAGCGCGGCAACGGCGATTTCCTCGTGCAGGCCCAGCGAAGCGACGATCTGGTGCAGGGACTCGCCCCGGGCAAGCGATTCCGCCGCGCGGGCGCGCAGCAGCTCGCGGGCGGAGGAAACGGCATCCTGTGCTGGCATTTCTAGGTTCATGTCACGGTCCGAAGCGGGTCGCTGCCGCAAAGGGGGCGTTGCGGTTATCATACGCGCTGCCTTGGACTCATATATCTGGAAGGAGTTCTGATGTTGCGGTCACGCATCATGATTTCACTCGCGGCGGCCTGCCTGCCGTTCGCCGCTTCCGCCGCCGACCTGGAGCTGAACGTTTCCGACGAGGCCTTCGAGCTGCGCTACGCGGCTGCGCCTTCCTCCGCCGGCGCCCAGGTCGATTACGGCATCCTGCACCAGGAAGACGACGTCTACATCGGTCACCTCGGCCTGCACCTCGTGGACAACGCCGGCACTCAGCGCAAGCCGGTGCGCGTCGGCCTGGGCGGTCGACTGGTGTTCGTGGAAACCGACCCCGCCTCCGGCGCCGCGCTCGCCATCGGTGCCTGGGCGCGCTTCAATATTCCCGGCGCCGATCGCTTCGCCGTTTCCGGCAGCATCTACGCCGCGCCCGAAGTGACTTCCTTTGCCGACATGGAAAAATTCATGCAGTTCAGCATCCGCGGCGAATACGAGGTGCTGCGCAATGCCAGCATCTATCTCGGCTATCGCCGGGTGCGTGCGGACTTCGACGTCACCTCGCGCAGCGTGACGCTGGACAAGGGCCTGCATCTCGGCATGAAGTTCAATTTTTAAACAACGACAGGTTCAACGGGGACGATTCGATGGCGGGTCACAGCAAGTGGGCGAACATCAAGCACAAGAAGGCCAAGGAAGATGCCAAGCGCGGCAAGATCTTCACCAAGCTGATTCGTGAGATCACCACCGCAGCGCGCAGCGGCGCCGATCCGGCGATGAACCCGCGCCTGCGCCTTGCCGTGGACAAGGCCTTCGACGCCAACATGCCGAAGGATACGGTGGAGCGCGCCATCAAGCGCGGTTCCGGCGGTGGCGAAGGCGAGCAGTATGAGGAAATCCGCTACGAGGGCTACGGCGTGGGCGGCGTCGCGGTGATGGTCGATTGCATGACCGACAACCGCAACCGCACCGCCGGCGAAGTGCGCCATGCGTTCTCCAAGAATGGCGGCAACCTCGGCGCGGACGGTTCCGTTGCCTATCTCTTCAGCCAGCACGGCGTGCTGAGCTACGAGCCCGGCGTCGACGAGGAAAAGCTCATGGAAGTCGCGCTTGAGGCCGGCGCCGAGGACATCGTCAGCGACGAGGACGGCAGCATCGAGGTGCTTACCCAGCCCGAGGATTACCAGGCGGTGCGCGATGCGCTCATCCAGGCCGGCTTCCAGCCCGCGCATGCGGAAATCACCCAGCGCGCTTCCACGCTGGTGCGCATCGAGGATCCGGAGCAGGCCGCCACGGTGATGAAGATGATCGACATGCTGGAAGACCTCGACGACGTCCAGGCGGTCTACACCAACGCCGACTTCCCAGAGGAAGTGCTGGCGTCGCTGTGACGCCGGCGGCATGAATGGCGCGCATACTCGGCATCGATCCCGGCTCGCTGTTCACCGGCTGGGGCATCGTTGACCAGGATGGCTCGCGCCTGTCGCGCGTCGCCAGCGGCGTGATCCGCACCGGCGGCGAGGAGTTCGTGCAGCGCCTGCGTGTGATTGCCCGCGAGACCGCGGCGCTGGTTGCCGAGTTCGAGCCGACCGAAGTCGCTGTGGAGCGCGCCTTCGTCCACAGGAACGCCGACAGCGCGCTCAAGCTCGGTCATGCCCGCGCCGCCGCCATCTGCGGCACCTTCGGCCGGGAACTTCCCGTGTTCGAATACGCGCCGCGCGACGTCAAGCAGGCCGTGGTCGGCGGCGGTGCGGCCAGCAAGGAACAGGTGCAGCACATGGTGGCATTGCTGCTGGCGTTGCCGCCGGGGTTGCAGGCCGACGAAGCCGACGCGCTGGCGGTTGCGCTGACGCACGCCCTGCGCCGGCCCATGAACCAGAAACTTGCCGGGCTTCTGCCCGCGAAAAGGTCACGTAGACGATGATCGGATTCCTCCGCGGACGCATTGTCGCCAAGCAGCCGCCGCTCTTGCTGCTGGATGTCAACGGCGTGGGCTACGAACTGGAAGCGCCCATGTCCACGTTCTACGACCTGCCCGAGACCGGTGCCGAGGTCACGGTGCACACCCATCTCGTGGTACGCGAGGACGCGCACCTGCTGTTTGCCTTCGGCACCGAGGCGGAGCGCAGCCTGTTCCGGCAATTGATCAAGGTGACGGGCGTCGGTGCGCGCGTTGCGATCACGCTGCTCTCCGGCACCACCGTCGAGCAGTTCGCGCGCGCCGTGCAGGATGAAGACATCGCCTCGCTGACGCGCCTGCCGGGCGTCGGCAAGAAGACCGCGGAACGGCTGATCGTGGAGATGCGCGATCGCCTCAAGGAAGTCGCCGGCGAGGGTGCGGGCGCGGCCGCATTCACGCGTGCGCCGGCATCCGCCGCCGACGAAGCCTTCGACGCGCTGGTGGCGCTCGGCTACAAGCCGCAGGAAGCCACGCGCATGATCAAGGGCGTGGACACCGAGGGACTCGCCAGCCAGGAAATCATCCGTCGCGCCCTGCAATCGATCGCCAGGAAGTCCTGAGCGCGGCATGACATGAACAAAGAGCGGCATCCATGACAGAAGAACGCATCATTTCCGGCGCCGCCACGCGCGAGGACGAGGCGATCGATCGCGCCATCCGGCCGAAGACCCTGGGGGATTACGTCGGCCAGCCGGCGGTGCGCGACCAGATGTCGATCTTCATCGAGGCGGCCCGCAATCGTGGCGAGGCGCTGGATCATGTGCTGATCTTCGGACCGCCGGGCCTCGGCAAGACCACGCTCGCGCACATCATCGCCAATGAGCTTGGCGTCAACCTGCGGCAGACCTCGGGGCCGGTGCTGGAACGCGCCGGCGATCTTGCCGCGCTGCTGACCAATCTCGAACCCAACGACGTGCTGTTCGTCGACGAGATCCATCGTCTCAGCCCCGTGGTCGAGGAAGTGCTCTATCCGGCGATGGAGGACTACCAGATCGACATCATGATCGGCGAAGGGCCGGGCGCGCGCTCGGTGAAGCTCGACCTGCCGCCGTTCACGCTGGTGGGCGCGACCACGCGCGCCGGCCTGCTCACCTCGCCGCTGCGCGACCGCTTCGGCATCGTGCAGCGGCTGGAGTTCTACAACACCGCGGATCTCACCCGCATCGTGCTGCGCTCGGCCTCCATCCTGGGTCTTTCCATGGACGAGGAGGGCGCGCGCGAAATCGCCTCGCGCTCGCGCGGCACGCCACGCATCGCCAACCGGCTGCTGCGCCGGGTGCGTGACTTTGCCGAGGTGCGCGCCGATGGCCGCGTCAGCGCTTCCGTCGCGCGCGAGGCATTGGACCTGCTGGACGTCGACCGGCATGGCTTCGATCTCATGGACCGCAAGCTGCTGCTCGCCATCATCGAGAAGTTCGACGGCGGACCGGTGGGCGTGGACAGCCTGGCGGCGGCGATCGGCGAGGAGCGCGGCACCATCGAGGACGTGCTCGAGCCGTTTCTCATCCAGCAGGGCTTCCTCAAGCGCACTGCCCGTGGCCGCATGGCAACACGCAGCGCCTACCTGCATTTCGGCCTGCGTGCGCCGGCAGGCGGGACCGCAGGACCTGATCTTTTCGAACCGGAGCCGTGATATCGTCTTGCGCTGCAACTTCTGCGAAGACCGATGGTCTCTGATGCAGAAGGCATCACACCAATTGGTTCACGCAGCGTTTAATGTTTCCGCATGACGATTGACGACAAAGGCTTCTTCATCACCCAGGCACGCGTCTATTACGAGGACACGGACGCCGGCGGCGTTGTTTTCTACGCCAATTACCTCAAGTACATGGAGCGCGCCCGCACCGAATGGCTGCGCCGGCTCGGCGTCGAACAGCGTGCGCTGGCCGAGGAGCAGGACGCGCTGTTCGCGGTGGTGAACGTCAACGTCAACTATCGCCGCCCCGCGCGGCTGGATGACCTGCTCGAGATCGGCGCGCGCGTCGTTGAACGCGGCAGGACGTCACTGGTTTTCGAACAGTTCGTGCGCCGCGCGGCCGATGGCGAGATTCTCGCCGATGGCCGCGTCAAGGCTGCCTGCCTCGCTGCCGGCAGCTTCCGGCCGCGCGCCATTCCCGCATTCATCCTGGAAAGGCTGCAATCATGAACACCGATCTTTCGATCGTCGAGCTCATCCGCGATGCCAGCCTCATCGTGCAGCTCGTCATGCTGCTCCTGCTGCTCGCCTCGGTCGCCTCCTGGGCGGTGATCTTCCAGAAGCGCCGCGCGCTGAACGCGGCGCGCGCCGACGCGGATTCCTTCGAGAAGCGCTTCTGGTCGGGCATCGAGCTGTCCTCGCTGTACAAGCAGCTGAAGGACGATGACCGCGCGCAGACCGGCATGGCCGGCATCTTCGTGGCCGGTTTTCGCGAATACCTCCGGCAGGTGAAGCAGGGCGAACCGCAGCCGGAACGCATCGGCGAGGCGGCGCGCCGCGCCATGCATGTCGCGCAGCTGCGTGAACTCGATCGCCTCGAAGCCAATCTCGCATTTCTTGCGACAGTCGGTTCCACCAGCCCGTACGTCGGCCTGTTCGGCACCGTGTGGGGCATCATGAACGCCTTCCGCGCGCTGGGTAACGTCCAGCAGGCCACGCTCGCCATGGTCGCGCCGGGCATTGCCGAGGCGCTGATCGCCACGGCCATGGGCCTGTTCGCCGCCATCCCGGCGGTGATCGCCTACAACCGCTACGCCGACCGGGTGGAGCGCCTGGAAGTCCGCTACGACACCTTCCTGGAGGAGTTCGTGGCCATCCTGCAGCGCAACGCGAGGCAATGACATGGCAGGCGGCGTGAGCAGGCGCGGCAAGCGGCGGCTGATGGGCGAGATCAACGTCGTGCCCTATATCGACGTGATGCTGGTGCTGCTCATCATATTCATGGTGACCGCGCCGCTGCTGACGCAGGGCGTGAAGGTCGAGCTGCCCGAGGCGGCCACCGAGAACCTGCCGCCCGAGGACAGCGACCCCATCGTTCTGACCGTGAACGCCGAGGGTGAGCTGTTTCTCAACATCGGCGAGGATCCGGAGGCGCCGCTGGATGATGAGTTCATCATCGCCGCGGTGTCCAAGGTGCTGCAGAACCGGCCCGATGCGCCGGTGATGGTGCGCGGCGACCGCAATGTCGATTACGGCAGCATCATGCATGCCATGAGCCTGCTGCAGCAGGCCGGCGCACCCAGCATCGGCATGGTCAGCGATCCGCCGAAACGCGGGGGGCGCTAAGTGAAGGGTGGCGGAAACTTCTCCGCCGTGTTCTGGTCGCTGCTGGTGCACGCGGCCATCGTCGGCGGTTTCCTGGTCACCGTGCGGCTCACCGCGCCGGCGGTGCAGGCGCCGCAGGTGGAGGTGATCCAGGCCGAGGTCATCAGCGCCGAGGCTTTGCGGCAGCGCGAGCAGGAACGCCTAGAGGCCGAGCGCCGCGCCGAGGAGGCCCGCCAGGCGGAAATCCGCCGCCAGCGCGAGGCGGAACTGGCCGAGCAGCGCCGCCGCGAGGAGCAGGCGCGGCAGGCGGAGCTGCGTCGCCAGGAGGAATTGCGCCGCAAGCAGGCGGAGGAGGAAGCCCGCCGCAAGGCCGCCGAGGAAGAAAAGCGCCGCAAGGCCGAGGAAGAGCGCAAGCGGCGCGAGGAAGCCGAGCGGCGCCGCAAGGAAGAGGAAGCGCGCCGCAAGGCGGAAGAGGAGCGCAAGCGCCGCGAGGCCGAGGAAGCCGCCCGGCAGCAGCGCGAATCCGAGTTGCAGGCGCAGATCGAGGCCGAGGAAAGGCGCTTGGCCGCGATACGCTCCGGCAAGCTGGCGGAGTACATTGGCCTCATGGATAACCGCATCAAGCGGCAGTGGCAGGAGCCGCCGAACCTCGGCGAGAACTTCTACTGCGAGTTCCGCGTGCGGCAGATCCCCGGCGGCGAGGTGGTTTCGGTGAACCTCGTCCGCTGTGACAACGAGGTGCTGCGCCGCAGCTGCGAGGCGGCCATCTGGAAGGCCTCGCCGCTGCCGCCACCGCCCGAGCCGTCGCTGTTCGAACCGTACGTCAACATCGTCTTCAGCCCGGAGAATTGATCATGCGCGTTCTCAAGTTCCTGGTGCTTCTGGCAATTTTCAGCCTGCCCGGTGTCGCCGCGGCGGAAATCACGGTGCAGGTGACCCGTGGCCTGGGCGACGCGCAGCCCATCGCCATCGTGCCGTTCGGTTTCGAAGGCCAGGGCCGGCCCGCCGTGGACGTGGCGGCGGTGGTGGCCGCCGACCTCGAGCGCAGCGGCCGCTTCAAGCCGTTTCCCGTCTCGGACATGCTGGAAAAGCCGGTGCGCGCCGCGGACGTGAAGTACCAGAACTGGCGCGTGCTCGGCGTCGATTACGTGGTGGTGGGCAACATCCAGGTGCAGGACGGCGGTTACGTCATCCAGTTCCAGCTCCTCGACGTGTATCGCGGCCAGCAGCTGATGGGTTACAGCGTGCCCATCCGCGGCGAATACCTGCGCCGCGGCGCGCACCAGGTAGCTGACCTGGTCTACGAGGAACTCACCGGCGTGCCGGGCGCGTTCTCCACGCGCATCGCCTTCGTGCTTGCCACCGGCAAGGGCGAGGACACGCGCTACCAGCTGGTGGTCGCCGATGCGGACGGCGAGAACCAGCGCACCATCCTGCGCTCCGCGCGCCCGCTGATGTCGCCGACCTGGTCGCCTGACGGGCGCCGCCTGGCCTACGTTTCCTTCGAGAACCAGGTCGCCGAGGTCTTCGTGCAGGAGCTGGCCAGCGGCCAGCGGCAGAAGGTCTCGTCGCGCGAGGGCGTCAACGGCGCGCCCAGCTTCTCGCCGGACGGCCGGAAGCTCGCCATGACGCTGTCCTCGGAGGCAGGCAACCTGGACATCTGGGTCAAGGACCTGGAGTCCGGCGAACTGACGCGGGTGACACGGCATCCTGCCATCGACACCGAGGCGGTGTGGGCGCCGGATGGCCGCACGCTCTTTTTCACCTCGGACCGCGGCGGCGCGCCGCAGATCTACCGGATCGACTGGCAGGCGGGCAATGATCGTCCCGAGCGCGTCACTTTCGAGGGCAATTACAACGCCCGCCCGACGCTGTCGCCGGACGGCAAGCTGCTCGGCGTGTTGCACCAGTCGAACCGGGGCTTCAACATCGGGGTGCTGGACCTGGCCCGGCGCACGTTCAACGTGCTGACGGAGGGCCGCCAGGACGAATCGCCGAGCTTCGCGCCCAATGGCGCGATGATCATCTACGCGACCAGCGAAGGTAACCGCGGCGTGCTCGCCGCGACTTCCGTGGACGGCCGCGTGCAGCAGCGGCTGGCGGTGCAGGAAGGCGACGTGCGCGAGCCGTCCTGGTCGCCGGCGCAGGAAGCGGGACGCTGAATGGGGTAGGCGCGGCCGGTTGTTCCGGCCGGGGATAACGACTGTTCAATTGCTGGAGGAAGACTCATGAGCAGGATCAAGGTTCTTGGAGTGCTGGCTTCTCTGCTGCTCGCGGCCGGTTGCGCCTCGACGGACACGCAGGAGGTGCCTGAGGATTCCCGCGAGACCGTGGGCACGGAAACGGGACGCGAGGCCGGCGGCGTCGGCCAGCCGGAGCGCATGAGCATCGACGAGCGCCTCCAGGATCCGGCCGATCCGCTGTCGCAGCGCGTGGTCTACTTCGAGTTCGATCGCAGCGACATTCCGCGCGAGGAGCTGGCGACGCTGGACGCGCATGCCCGCTTCCTGGTCGAGAACCCGAACGTGCGGATTCGCCTCGAAGGCCATGCCGACGAACGCGGCAGCCGCGAATACAACATCGGCCTCGGCGATCGCCGTGCGCAGGCCGTGCGCCGAATCCTGCTGTTCCAGGGCGTGTCCGCGGACCAGATCACCACGGTGAGCTATGGCGAGGAACGGCCGGCGGTGCAGGGCCAGGGCCCCGAGGTTTGGGCCAAGAACCGCCGCGTTGAAATCATCTACCTGCGCTGATAGCCATGAAGAAGAAGCTCGCAGGAATCCTGTTGGTCGCCACGGCGCTGGCCCTCGGCGGCTGCGCCGTGCGCGATGACGATCCGTATGCGGTGCGCGTGCGCGACCTGGAACAGCGCCTCGCCAACATCGAACGCATCCTGCAGAACCAGAGCCTGGTGCAGTTGATGGGCCGCATCGAGGAACTGCAGAACGAGGTTCGCCTGCTGCGCGGCGAGGCCGAGACGCTGCGTTACGACATGGACGGCGTCAGCCAGCGGCAGCGCGACATCTACCTCGATCTCGACCAGCGTCTGCAGGCGCTGGAGAACGGTGGCGCGCCGCGGGGCGGCGGGGCGCCCGCGGCCAGCGGCAGCGATCGTGACGATTACCAGGCCGCCTTCGGGCTGCTTCGGGAATCGCGCTACGACGAGGCCCGCCGCGCCTTCGAGGCCTTCATCGAGAAGCATCCGCAGAGCAGCCTGCTGCCGAACGCCTGGTACTGGCTGGGCGAGGTCAACTACGTCAACAAGGCCTTCCAGCCGGCGATTGAACAGTTCCGCATCGTGGTCGACCGCTTCCCGCAGTCGAACAAGGCGGCGGATGCCTGGCTCAAGCTCGGCTATTGCCATTACGAGCTCGGGCAGTGGGCCAAGGCGCGCGAGGCGCTGACTTCAGTGGTTGATCGCTTTCCGGATCATTCCGCTGCCAAGCTTGCCGCGGAACGCCTGGAGCGCATGCGCCGCGAGGGGCGCTGACGGGTGGTATCATGGCGGTTCACGATTGCTGTGAACCGCCATGACCATTGATCTCCAGGCGGAATCCGCACGGGTCCGGAACGAAGTGCCGGCCGAGCGGCGTCTGCGCATCACCGAAATCTTCCATTCCCTGCAGGGCGAGTCGCGGACCCTGGGTCTGCCGACGGTATTCGTGCGCCTGACCGGCTGTCCGCTGCGCTGCGTGTACTGCGACACCGAGTACGCCTTCCACGGCGGCGGATGGCAGTCCTTCGAACAGATCCTGGCCACCGTGAAATCCTTCGGTGCGAAGCATGTCTGCGTCACCGGCGGCGAGCCGCTGGCGCAGAAGGCCTGCCTAGGGCTGTTGTCGCTGCTCTGTGATGAAGGCTTCGAGGTGTCGCTGGAGACCAGCGGCGCGCTGGACGTGTCTGCCGTCGATCCGCGGGTCATGAAGGTGATGGACCTGAAGACGCCGGCCTCCGGCGAGGAAGGGCGCAACCGCTGGGAAAACCTCGACGCGCTGACGCCGCATGACCAGCTCAAGATCGTGATCTGCAATCGTGAAGACTACGAGTGGGCTCGCCGGCAGCTGCAGGAAAGGCAGCTCGCGGCGCGCTGCGAGGTGCTGCTGTCGCCGAGCTGGGGGCAGCTGTCGCCGCGGGATCTGGCCGAATGGATACTCGAGGACCGCCTGCCGGTGCGCATGCAGGTCCAGTTGCACAAGATCATCTGGGGCGAGGAGCCAGGGCATTGAAACAGCGTGCAGTAGTGCTCCTCTCCGGCGGGCTGGATTCCGCCACGGTGCTGGCGATGGCGCGCGCCGAGGGCAGGGAATGCTACGCGCTCGGCTTCGACTACGGGCAGCGTCATCGCGCCGAGCTGCGTGCCGCCGAAAACGTGGCGCGTGCGCTGGGGGCGAAGGAGCATCGCGTGGTGCGGCTCGATCTTCGCGCCATCGGCGGTTCCGCGCTTACCGATGACGCCATTGCGGTTCCCGATGCGCCGACCGAAGGCATTCCCGTCACCTACGTGCCCGCACGCAATACCGTATTCCTGTCCATCGCGCTCGGCTGGGCGGAGGTGCTGGAGGCCGAGGAAGTCTTCATCGGCGTGAACGCGGTGGACTATTCCGGTTACCCGGATTGCCGTCCCGCCTTCATCGAGGCCTTCCAGCAGCTTGCCAACGTCGCCACGCGCCAGGCCGTGGAAGGCCGGCCGGTCGCGATCCGCGCGCCGCTGATGCATCTGTCCAAGGCGGAAATCATCCGGCGCGGCGTGGCAGCGGGCGTGGATTACTCGATGACCATCTCCTGCTACGACGCCGATGAGGCAGGACAGGCCTGCGGCAGCTGCGATTCCTGCCGCCTGCGCCGCGCGGGCTTCGAAGCCGCCGGCGTGCCTGATCCGACCCGCTATCGCTGACACATCCTGGAAGAAGAAGAAACTTGGAATCCCTGATCGTTTCCACCGTGACGGTGGCGCTCGCCGAGATCGGCGACAAGACCCAGTTGCTCGCGCTGGTGCTGGCGGCGCGTTTCCGCAAGCCGTGGCCGATCATCGCCGGGATCCTGCTGGCCACGCTGGTGAACCACGCCATTGCCGCGGAAGTCGGTGCCTGGCTGGCGCGCCTGCTTTCGCCAGACGTGCTGCGCTGGATCGTGGCGGCATCCTTTCTGGCGATGGGCCTGTGGGCGTTGATCCCGGACAAGGACAGCGGTGCAGCGGCGAAATACCAGTTCGGCGCCCTCCTCACCACGCTGATCGCATTCTTTCTCGTCGAGATCGGCGACAAAACGCAGATCGCCACGGTGGTGCTGGCGGCGAAGTACGCGAACGTCTTCATGGTCGTGGTGGGTACCACGCTCGGCATGCTGCTCGCCAACGTGCCGGTGGTGCTCGCGGGGCATTTCGCCGCGGAGAAGCTGCCGCTGCGCGCGATTCGCATCGTTACCGCGCTGCTGTTCATCGCGCTCGGCGTTGCGGCTTTCCTTGGCGGAGGGATGACGCTGGAAGGGTGAGGTGGTGGGCCGTGTAGGATTCGAACCTACGACCAATTGGTTAAAAGCCAACTGCTCTACCGACTGAGCTAACGGCCCCCTGGGAAGCCGCGCATGATATACGAACTGGCCGTCCCGAGAAAACCCGCAAAAGCGCCAGTCCGGCGTTTCACCGTGGCCCGCGTGGGAAACCCTCTGCTAAAATAGCGGGCCGCGCCCGGCTGGCCCGGGCACTCCGTTCCGCCACTTCCTTTACCAGGGGATGCACTGTCATGAATCTCGAGGAACTGAACGATATCGCGCTTGCCATGGTGGCTCCGGGCAAGGGCATCCTCGCCGCCGACGAAAGCACGGGTACCATCAAGAAGCGTTTTGACTCCATCGGCGTGGAAAGCACCGAGGAGCTGCGCCGCGCCTACCGCGAAATGCTGTTCACCGCGCCGGGCATGGAACAGTACATCAGCGGCGTCATCATGTATGACGAGACCATTCGCCAGTCCGCCGCCGACGGCACGCCGTTCCCGCAGCTGCTGCAGAAGCTCGGCGTCGTTCCGGGCATCAAGGTGGATACCGGCGCCAAGGATCTTGCGCTGTGCCCGGGCGAGAAGATCACCGAGGGCCTCGACGGCCTGCGCGAGCGCCTCGCCGAGTACTACGAGCTCGGTGCACGCTTTGCCAAGTGGCGCGCGGTCATCACCATCGGCGAGGACATCCCCAGCAACACCTGCATCGAGACCAACGCGCACGCGCTGGCGCGCTATGCGGCGCTCTGCCAGGAAGCGAACATCGTGCCTATCGTCGAGCCGGAAGTCCTGATGGACGCCGACAACACCATCGAGGAGTGCTACGAGGTCACCGCGCACACCCTGAAGACGGTGTTCGACGAGCTGTACAAGCAGAACGTCGCCCTGGAAGGCATCGTGCTGAAGCCGAACATGGTCATCGCCGGCAAGAAGTGCCCGACGCAGGCGGAGCCGGAGCAGGTTGCCGAGATGACGGTGGCATGCCTGACCAACCACGTCCCGGCGTCGGTGCCCGGCATCGCGTTTCTGTCGGGTGGCCAGAGCGACGAGCTTGCGACCCTGCATCTCGCGCTGATGAACGAGATGGGGCCGCATCCCTGGGAACTGACCTTCTCCTACGGCCGCGCCCTGCAGGCCGCTGCCCTGAAGGCCTGGGGCGGCAAGAAGGAAAACGTCGAGGCGGCGCAGAAGGCCTTCCTGCATCGTGCCAAGTGCAACGGCGCGGCGCACGATGGCACCTACACGCCTGACATGGAAAAAGTGGCGTAAGTTGCCGGCAAAGCGCCCCGCCCAAAGCGGGGCGCTTTTCTCTGTGCGCCCAACTCTGCGTGGGGACCTGAATGCGACAAGAAGAAACGCTGATAGAGATTCGCGGGCTCAAGTACCGGCGCGGTGACAAGGTCATCTTCGACGGCGTCGATCTCGACATTCCTGCCGGCAAGGTCACCGCCCTGATGGGGCCGAGCGGCACCGGCAAGACCACGCTGCTGCGGCTCATCACCGGCCAGCTCGCACCGGATGAAGGCACGATCCGCGTCGCAGGGCAGGAGGTTGCCCGGCTGGACCGTTCCGAGCTGTATGCGCTTCGCCGCCGCATGGGCTTTCTCTTTCAGAACGGTGCGCTGCTCACCGACTTCACCGTGTTCGAGAACGTCGCCTTCCCGCTGCGCGAACACACCGATCTTCCCGAAGCATTGATCCGCGACATCGTGCTGATGAAGCTGCAGGCCGTCGGCCTGCGCGGCACGGTAGACATGATGCCCTCGGAGCTTTCCGGCGGCATGGCAAGACGCGTGGCGCTGGCGCGCGCCATCGTCATGGACCCGGAAATGATCTTCTACGACGAGCCCTTCGTCGGGCTCGATCCGATTTCCATGGGCCAGATCGTCCGCCTGATCAAGCAGCTCAACGAGACCCTGGGGCTCACCAGCATCGTCGTCTCGCACGACGTGCAGGAAATCAGCACGGTGGCCGACCAGCTCTACCTGCTCTCCAACGGCAAGATCGTCGGCTCCGGCGCGCCTAAGGCGCTGCGCGAGGACAACTCGCCCTGGGTGCGGCAGTTCATGCAGGGCCTTGCCGACGGCCCGGTGCCGTTCCACTATCCGGCGCCCTCGCTCGAGGAAGCCTTCCTGGACCGGGAGGACAAGGAATGAGACTGGTACGCGAACTGCGTGACAATTCCGTGGAGTTCCTGACCTCGTTCGGCTCCGCGGTGATCTTCTTCCTGCGGCTGCTGGCCTACACGCCGCGCGCGCTGCTGCGGCCGCGACTGGTTCTGCGGCAGGTGTATGTGGTGGGCGCGGAATCGCTGGTGCTGATCATGATGGCCGGCCTGTTCGTCGGCATGGTGCTGGGCCTGCAGTTCTACACCACGATGGCGAAGTTCGGCGCGGAGCAGTCGCTGGGCGCGGTCGTGGTGCTGGCGCTGGTGCGCGAGCTCGGCCCGGTGGTCACGGCACTGTTGTTCGCCGGCCGTGCAGGCACCGCGCTCGCCTCGGAGATCGGCCTGATGAAGGCCACCGAGCAGCTTTCGGGCATGGAAATGATGGCCGTGGACCCGGTGCGCTACGTGATCGTGCCGCGCTTCCTGGGCGCGTTCATCGCCATGCCATTGCTCACCGCCATCTTCAACGCCATCGCCATACTCGGCTCCTGGTGGGTGGCGGTGCAGCTCATGGGCCTGGACAACGGCCAGTTCTGGTCGCCGATGCCGGACAATGTCGACGTGTTCGACGATGTCCTTGGCGGCGTGCTGAAGAGCGTGTTCTTCGGCGCCGCAGCCGGCCTGCTGGCGGTGTTCGAGGGTTTCCGGGCGTATCCGACCGCCGAGGGCGTCAGCCGCGCGACGACGCGCACCGTGGTCATGACGGCCATGGCGGTGCTGGTGCTCGACTATATGCTTACTGCGATCCTGATCTGAGGAATCAAACATGGGACAGAACAAGAGCGTGGATTTCGCCACTGGCCTGTTCATCTTTCTCGGCCTTGCGGCCATGTTCTTCCTGCTGACGCAGACGACGAACATCGAGGCCTACGGCGATGAGGGATACACGGTCACCGCCCGCTTCTCCAACATCGGCAACCTGAAGGAGCGCGCCCCGGTTTCGCTGTCCGGCGTGACCATCGGCCGGGTGAAGAAGATCGAAGTCGATCCCGAGCGCCTCGATGCGGTAGTCACCTTCACCATCGATTCGCGCTACAGCGCGATTCCGGCGGATTCCAGCGTGTCGATCCTCACCGCGGGCCTGCTCGGCGAGAAATATCTCGGCATCGAGCCGGGCGGAGACATTGAAAATCTGAAGGATGGTGACGAAGTACTGTTTACGCAGTCTGCCGTGGTGCTTGAGAATCTGATCAGCAAGTACCTGTTCGACACCGCTTCAGGAGGTGAGGAATGACACGCACCATCCGATCCGTTCTCGTCCTGTTTGCCGCGGTGTTCGCGCTCGGCGCGAATGCCCGGGAAATGCAGGACCCCGCAAAGTTCGTCGAGGAGCGGGCACAGGCGATTCTCGCCGCGCTGGACGGCAGCCGAGAGGCCATTCGTGCCGATGGCAAGGCCGCGGAGGCCATCGTTGAGCGCGAGCTGCTGCCGTACATCGACGTCGATTACATCTCCCGCCTGGTGCTGGGCCAGCACTGGCGCAACGCCAGCGAGGAGCAGCGCAAGCGCTTCCAGGCGGCCTTCCAGAACTTCCTGCTGAAGAGCTACGGCCAGGGGCTCGCCGACTTCACCGAGGACCGCCTGAAGGTCATGCCGCTGCGAGGCGAACCGGATCCGCGCCGTACCATCGTGCAGACGCAGATCGCCCGCGAAAGCGGCCAGCCCGTGCCGGTCGCCTTCACGATGCGCTGGACGGATGACGGATGGAAGCTGTTCGATGTGATCATCGAAGGCATTTCCTACGTCCGCAATTACCGCACCGACTTCAACAGCGAAGTGCAGCAGCGCGGCCTGGATGCCCTGATCGAGCGGCTCGAGAAGGGCCAGGGCCCGGAAGCGCCGGGAATGGAGAAGGACGCGTCGTGATGGCGGAAGCGAAGGAAGAGGGCGAAGTGCTGCGCGTCAGCGGCGATCTCACTTTCGCGACGGTTGCGGGACTCGCAAGACAGTCATCCGGCTGGAATCCGCGAGTCAGCGCCATCGATCTTGCCGCGGTGGGCGAGTGCGACAGTGCGGGACTTGCGTTGCTGCTGGAATGGCGGCGCCGCGCGCGCCGCGAAGGCATCGATGTCGTCTACAGGAACGTGCCGCCGCGCCTGCTGCAGCTGGCACGCATCAGCGAGCTAGATACCTTCCTCGCCTGACACCTCTTCGGAAGTTTCTTCACCTTCTTCGGAACCCGCTTCGGCGGGTTCTTCCGTTTCCTCGTCAGGAATGTCTTCGAAGCTGTCAAAGTCCTCGTACAGGTCGTCGTAGTAGTCCTCGTCCCGCGGCGGGTTGCCGTCATGGACGAGATACTCGCGGCGCTGCAGGTAGGCGTCACGGATGAAGGCGTAGGGATCGTAGGCGGACTGCAGCTGCGGATCGAGATCGAGCAGCTGCGCGCGCATGTTGACGATGCCGAGCGCCCACACGTAGTAGCGCTCGGGCTCGTCGAAGAGCTGGACCATGGGATCGTACTGGAAGTCGGCCACGAGCGCGCCGGTGTCGCGGACCGTGGACGGGCCCAGGAAAGGCAGCACGAGGTAAGGGCCCGAGGGCACGCCCCAGCGTCCGAGCGTCTGGCCGAAGTCCTCGTTGTGCGCCTCCAGCCCGAAATGCGTCGCCGGATCGAAGATGCCGCCGATGCCGATGGTGGTGTTCACCAGGAAGCGGCCGGTGTCACTCAATGCGTCGAGGAAGTCTCCCTGCAGCAGCTGGTTCACGATCACCAGCGGATAGCTCAGGTTGGAGAAGAAGTTGCTGACGCCTTTCTCGACGGGATCCGGCGTGATCGCGCGATAGCCTTTCGCGACCGGCTTCAGCACGGCGCGGTCCACCGAATCGTTGAACTGGTACATCGCGCGGTTGTAGCGCTCCCACGGATCCTGCTCGGAACGCTCGGAGTTCTCGGGCAGGGAAGCGCAGCCGCTGAAGATCAGCGCCATGAGGACGAGTGCGGGGAAGCGCAGGCTTTTCATGAGCGTCACGTGCAGGCAGACAGGAAGCGCCGATTATACAGGCGCGGCAGCGTCAGTTTTGCGCCTGGCGCCGGGAATTTCGCCGCATCTCGAGCAGTGCATCGGTGACCTCCTTGAGGCGCGCCTCGTACTGCAGGCGTTCCTTGGAGGAAGCGCGGCTGCCGTTGACGGCGAGCGTGAGATGGTCGCGCGCCGCCCCAAGGTTGCCGAAACGGATGTAATACTCGGACATGTAGAAGTGCGACTCGGCGGTTTCGCCGGCCTCGGCCGCCACCTGGGCGAGCACGCGGATTTCATCTGGCACCGGCTCGTGCCGGTTGAACAGGTCGCGCAGCATGACGAGCGCTTCATTGGCGCGGTCGGTCTGGCGGAGCACCTGCGCATGCGCCAGCACCACGGGCACATTGTGCGGGAAAAGCCCGTGGGCACGTTCCATCACCTGCTGCGCGCGGGCTGCCTCTCTCGCCTGCAGCAAGGCCATGCCGAGGCCAATATGGTAGTGCGTGATGCTGTCGTCGCTCGCCAGCAGTTCCTCGAACATTTTCACCGCCTGCTGCGGCTTGCCCGTGCGCATCGCCTGCAGCGCATCTGCATAGGGCTTGCCCAACGGGTTGTCGGACACGCCGGCAACGACGTTCCCCGCGAGGACGCCGAGCCGCGCCTTCATCAGCGGGTAATTGCGCGATTCCTCCGCTTCGCCCGGGGTCATCTTCTGCACCCGTTGCGAGGATTCGATCACGCGGGACATGGAAAGCGGGTGAGTGGACAGGAATTCCGGCATGCGCGAGTTCTGGATGCGCTGCGCACGCTGCATGGTTTCGAAGAAGCTCACCATGCCACGCGGGTCGAAGCCGGCGCGCGCCAGCATCTCGACGCCGATGTAATCCGCCTCGTATTCCTGCTCGCGCGTGAAGTTGATCTGCTCCTGCGCCAGCATGCCCTGGCCAAGCATCATCGCGCCGGTCACGTCGTCGCCGCCGGCGCCGGCAGCGGCGAGCGCGATGGCGCCAAGCAGCACGGCCAGGCCTTTCAGGCCGAGGCTGCTGTTGGCCTCGAAGCGGCGGGCGACATGACGCTGGGTGACGTGAGCGACCTCGTGCGCCAGCACGCTGGCCAGCTCAGATTCGGTCCGCGTCTTCAGCAGCAGGCCGCTGTGTATGCCGATGTAGCCTCCGGGCAAGGCGAAGGCGTTGACCGTGTCATCACGGACGATGAAGAACGTGAAGCGGGTGTCCTGATGGTCGCTGGCGGCAACCAGCCGTGAACCGACGTGCTGGATGTACTCGTTGAGCTCGGGGTCCTCGATCAGCAGGCCGTTGCGGCGCAATTCCGCGGTGATCTGGCGGCCTATGCTCGCCTCGCTGGTTCCTGCCAGCAGGCGCAGGGTGCCGCCGCCGAGCTCAGGCAGCGAAATCACGGGATTGGCCGCGGCCGGAGGCAACAGCTGGCTCAGCAATAGCAGGAAAATCAGGCATCTACGGAGCATCGACCCGACCATATCACGCCGGTCGACCGAGGAGGAGGCCGGAAAGGTGAATTTCCCGGCAAGAAAACGCTGGAGCAGGGCAACAAAAAACCCCGGCCGAAGCCGGGGTTTTTTGCAGTTGCATCAGAACTGGTAGCGAAGGGCGGCGCCGAAGATGTCGGCACTGGCCTCGTAGGTACCGATCAGGGTGTCCTGCATGGACGCGCCCACCTCGTTGAGGACAATGTCGTCATCCAGGAAGAGATGCGCGTAGCCGAAGTCCATGCGCAGGTTTTCGCTGGCCTGCCAGCTGGCGCCCAGCGCCAGCCAGGTACGGTCAGCGTCCGGCAGGCGCGGCGTGCGGGTCTCGTCCGACACCGGGGTCTCGTCATACGCCAGACCGGCGCGGAAGGTCCACTTCGGGTCGTAGCGCCAGTCGAGGCCCAGCGAGTAACGCATCACGTTCTTCCAGTTCTCCGGCTGGACGGTGGGCGGCTGGCCGCTGCCGGTTTCCGGATCGTAGTTGTCGAAGTTGACGCGGATTTCCTCGAAGCTGTCCCAGCCGGTCCAGGTGACATCGCCACTGATCGTGAACTGCTCGTTGATGTCGTGCGCCACCGACAGCGACAGGGTCTGCGGGGTGGTGAAGTCCGCCTGGATGCCCTGGTTGATGAAGCGGTGTGTCGCCGTGAACACCGCCGGCGCGTTCTCGAAACGGGCATCGCCTTCGAGGTCATGGTCGATCTCGCTGCGATAGTGCAGGCCGATGCGCGTGGCATCGTTCTTCCACAGCACGCCGACGTTGAAGCCGAAGCCCCAGCTGTCACCCTCGATCTCCGCATAGCCGTCGTGCTGCTGCGGGTTCAGGCCGAGACCATTACAGGTCACCGGGTTGACGAAGTTGTAGCAGACGATGCCGTAGTCGACGATGTTGGTCAGCTTCACGCGCATGTGCATGGCGTTCAGGCCAAAGCCCAGCGACCAGTTGTCGTTGATCTTCCAGCCCAGCGACGGATTCAGGTTGAGCGTGGTCACGTTCGAATACACGCCCTGGTAGCGGCCCACCCAGTCCGGGTCATAGTCGGTGGAAAGGCCGAACGGAGCGTTGACGCCCAGACCGAAGGTCCACTCGTCGTTGATGGGGCGCGCGAAGTACAGGAACGGCGGAGCACCGGGCTTGCCGACATCGCCGCCTTCACCGCCCGTGAGCGGCTGGCCGGTGGCATCGACGGCGACTTCGCGGTCGAAATCCGCGCCCAGGATGATGACGCTGGCGCCGAGCATCAGCTCGGTGCCTTCAAGTTCGGTCAGGCCCGCCGGATTGAAGAAGATGGTGGTGGCGTCCTCGGCAATCGCCGCCGAGCCGGCAAAGGCACGTCCCAGCCCTGTCACGCTCTGTTCGGTCAGCTGGAAGCCCGCGGCCATCGTGACACCGGGGACCATGGCTGCCATGGCAGTCATGATCACCCGCGAAAGCACGGGAAGTTTCTTGATTCTCATGGTTTTTATCCCCTCGACCTCATGTGAAAAGGGTGAACCGAGCCGATTTAAGCATACGATTGTTCAAAATGTAAGCGCACTCCTCAGAGAAGCTCGGCGGCAAGATCGGCCAGCCGGGAACGCTCGCCGCGCATCAGCGTGATGTGCCCGGAATGCTCCCAGGACTTGAAGCGATCGACGACGTATGTCAGTCCCGAGGTGGTCTCGGTGAGGTACGGCGTGTCGATCTGCGCGACGTTGCCCAGGCAGACGATTTTCGTACCTGGGCCGGCGCGCGTGATCAGCGCACGCATCTGCTTCGGCGTCAGGTTCTGCGCCTCGTCGAGAATCAGGTAGCGGTTCAGGAAGGTGCGGCCGCGCATGAAATTGAGCGAGCGGATCTTGATGCGCGTGGCCAGCAGGTCGTTGGTCGCCGCACGGCCCCACTCGCCGCCTTCCTCGGACTGCGTGAGCACCTCGAGGTTGTCCATCAGCGCGCCCATCCACGGCGTCATCTTCTCTTCCTCCGTGCCGGGCAGGAAGCCGATGTCCTCGCCCAGCGGCACGGTGACGCGCGTCATGATGATTTCCTTGTAACTGTTCCTCTCCAGCGTCTGCGTGAGGCCGGCGGCGAGCGCGAGCAGCGTCTTGCCGGTGCCGGCGGCGCCGAGCAGCGTTACGAAATCCACCTCGGGATCGAGCAGCAGGTTGAGCGCGAAGTTCTGCTCGCGGTTGCGTGCGGTGATACCCCAGACGGCATTGCGCGGGCTGCGATAATCGCGCAGCACTTCGATGATCGCGTCATCGCCATCGACACGCATGACGCGCGCCTCGAAGTTGTCGTCCTGCTCGGTGAAGATGCACTGGTTCGGATACCAGCCGCTCACCAGCGGGCCGCTGAGCCGATAGAAGGTGCGGCCGCTTTCCTGCCACGATTCCATCTCGCGGCTGTGCGTTTCCCAGAAGTCGTCCGGCAGGCGCGCGAGTCCCGTGAACAGCAGGTCGACGTCGTCGACGGTCCTGTCGTTGTAGTAGTCCTCCGCGTGGATGCCGACGACCGCGGCCTTGATGCGCAGGTTGATGTCCTTGGTGACCAGGGTCACGTGAACGTCCGGCCGTTCCTTCTGCAGCGCGAGCGTGGTGGCGAGGATGGTGTTGTCCGGCTTGTTGCCCGGCAGGGTCTCGGGCAGCAGCGAGGGCAGGGGGCGGGTCTGGAAGAAGATGCGGCCGGAGCTCGTGTTTGCCGCGCCCAGCGGCTTGTGCACGCCGGGAATGGGAATTCCGGCGTCGATCTGCTCCTTGGTCACGCCCTGCATCAGTTCATCGAGGAAGCGGCTGATCTGGCGGACGTTGCGGGCCACTTCCGACATGCCCTTCTTGCCGTTGTCGAGTTCCTCGAGCACCACCATGGGCAGGAAGATGTCGTGTTCCTCGAAGCGGAATATGGCGCTGGGATCGTGCATGAGCACGTTGGTGTCAAGGACGAACAGGCAGGGTTGCTCGCGTTCGCGCCGTGCTTTGGTCACTGGAACCTCCCGCAGGAGTTGAGGAAATCCTGGCGTTACAAGGACTTGATCGCTTCGAGCACCTCTTCCACATGCCCGTTGACCTTCACCCCGCGCCATTCCCGGCGCAGCACGCCTTCTTCATCGATGAGGAAAGTGCTGCGCACGATGCCGAGCACCTTCCTGCCGTACATGTTCTTTTCCTGGATCACGTCGAACAGTCTGCAGACCTTTTCGTCGGCATCGCTCAGCAGGTCGAAGGGGAATTCCTGCTTCGCCTTGAAGTTCTCGTGGGACCTGAGGCTGTCGCGCGAGATGCCGAAGACGCGCGTGTTGCGTGCCCGGAACTTGCGATGGCTGTCGCGGAAGTTCTGTCCTTCGGTGGTGCAGCCCGGCGTGCTGTCCTTGGGATAGAAGTACAGGACGAGGCGTTCGCCCAGGTGATCGCTCAGTCTGAAGGTCTTGTCGCCGGTGGAAGGCAGTTCGAAATCCGGGACCTTCTTGCCGAGTGTCACGTTGGCCATGGTTTCCTCCGTCAGGTCTTGAAGGGCTCCAGGACCGCATCGAGATTGAAGCGGTCGCAGAATTCGGTGAAGTGTTCTCGCAGGGTGCCGATGTGCATGTCGGCCGGGATGTTCACCGCCATCTGCACCGACAGCATGGGCGCGCCGGTGTGCACGGCGGGGTAGGTGCGCGTGGTCAGTTCGGCGATGGTGATGTCACCGGCGATGAAGAAATCGACAAGGTTGTGGACCACGCCGGGCTGGTCCAGGCAGATCACGTCGACGGCATAGGGAATGCGGTCGAGCGTGGCGTTCTTGCGATTGGTGCGCTGGCTGGTGATGCGCATTTCCAGCTCGCGCTCGAGGCGGGGCAGCGCCTGCTCCAGTCGCGCGATCGCGTCCCATTGGCCTTCCGCCAGCACCAGCATCGCGAATTCGGCGCCGAGGTGAGTCATCCGGCTTTCGAGAATGTTGCAGCCGACGTCCGCGATTGCGCGCGTCAGCCGAAGCACCGCCTCGGGCCGAGCACGGCCCAGCGTGGTGATGGAGAGAAGTTGTAGGGACTTTCCGTGCAGGGCCCGCTCCGATGCGTGTTTTTGGGCCAGTGTATCGGCTGACCGTGTTTTGGCAAGTGTCGCCCCTGCCGTCATCGCAATGCTTGTGCGTGCCCGTAGGGAACCTTAACATCCTCCAACTTCCCCACGTTCGCGGAGTATTGCCATGTTCAAGGGCAGCCTGGTTGCGCTTGTCACGCCCATGCGTGACGACGGCAGTGTCGACAACGACGCGCTGGCCTCGCTCATTGACTGGCACGTCGATGCCGGCACGGCGGGACTGATCATCGCCGGCACCACCGGCGAATCGGCAACGCTGGAAACCCAGGAGCACGTCGCCCTGCTGGCGGCGGCCGTGGAGCTTGCCGCGGGCCGGATTCCCATCATCGCCGGCACCGGTTCCAATTCCACCCGCCAGACGCTGTCGCTGACCAGCAAGGCCGCAGAGCTGGGCGTCGATGCCTGCCTGCTGGTCGTGCCGTATTACAACAAGCCCGGACAGGAAGGCCTGTTCCAGCACTACCGCGCCATCGCCGAAGCGGTGAAGTGCCCGCTCATCCTGTACAACGTTCCCGGCCGCACCGTGGCGGACCTGCTGCCGGAAACCGTCGAACGGCTGACCGCCTTCAGCAACATCATCGGCATCAAGGAAGCCACCGGCGACCTTTCCCGGCTGGCGGAAATCAGGAAGCGCTGCGGCGAGGAGTTCCTGCTATACAGCGGCGACGATGCCACGGCGCGCGAATTCATGCTGCAGGGCGGGCATGGCGTCATTTCCGTGACCGCGAACATCGCGCCCGCCGAAATGGCGGCGATGTGCGCGGCGGCACTGGCCGGAGACGCGAAGCGTGCGCTGGAGATCGACCGGCGCCTGGAAGGCCTGCACAAGGCGCTGTTCGTCGAAGCCAATCCCATACCGGTCAAGTGGGCGCTGCATGCCATGGGGCGCATCCCCGCCGGAATCCGCCTGCCGCTCACCTGGCTGGACGGCGCGAACCGCGCGCCGGTCATCAAGGCGCTCGCCCAGGCGGGAATCAAGGTCTGAATGCCAAGGAGAAAATGATGAGTCGTTACCGCGCGCTTTTGCTTGCCGCCTGCCTGCCGTTCCTCGGCGCCTGCGCGGTGGACAGGTGCAATGCGCTCGTCTACGAGCCCGATGAAATCCCCGAGAGGGCGCCGCAACTCATCATTCCGGAGGGCGTGGTCGCGCCGCCGGAAACCGGCGCATACCGCATTCCTCCCGCGCGCGCCGCGGCCCCCGATACCTGTCTCGCGCGTCCGCCACAAACGGTTGCAGTTCCCGAGAACGTGGAGGACGAGGAATCGCTCGAGGAAGAGTGAGTCTCGTTGCGCCTTGCCGTTGCATCGGGTAACCTTGCCGCCCTTCGTCGCGGGGGAACCCGGCCGAAGAGCGGGAGAGGTGCCGGAGTGGTCGAACGGGCTCGCCTGGAAAGTGAGTGTACGGTAACCCCGTACCGAGGGTTCGAATCCCTCCCTCTCCGCCAGATGTGAAATGACGAGGCCCCCTTCCCGGGGGCCTCGTCATTTCGGCGCCTTGCACGGGCGGCGCAAGCCGCGAGTACAAGCACCGCAAAGCGGTGCGCAGAACCGCGCGCAGCGCGGGCCCGAAGGGCGAGCGGCGCAAGCCGCGAGTAATCCCTCCCTCTCCGCCAAATCCAAAACAAAACGCGCCCTTGCGGGGCGTTTTGTTTTGGATCGCGGACGAGATTGGATTCGAACCGAGGAATGGAAAAGCAGGGTTCGACAGCCGCGCCAACCGCGAGGCATCCCTCCTTGCGCGCCGCAGCGGCATTGCCGGGGACGATGCGTTAGAATGCGCCGTCCTGTTGCAGGAACCACGCAATGGTGGTCCGTATCGGCGTCCTCGCGACGGCCAGCCGTGAACCCCGTCAGGCCCGGAAGGGAGCAGCGGTAACGGTCATGCCGGGCGCCGGGGTTCTGCCGGTGCGGGCCGCCTCCATTTTTCCAGCACGGTCCCGCCTTTCTTCAGCCGCAAGGGGCGTGTGATAAAGTTGCAGCTTTGCAACCATTCCAGCGCGTATTCCAATGACTTATCAGGCTCTCGCCAGGAAATACCGGCCGCGCAATTTCGCCGAGATGGTCGGCCAGGAGCACGTGCTCCGCGCGCTGATCAATGCGCTGGACAACGACCGGCTGCATCACGCCTTCCTGTTCACCGGCACGCGCGGCGTCGGCAAGACCACCATCGCGCGCATTCTCGCGAAATCACTGAACTGCGAGCAGGGCGTGAGCTCCACGCCATGCGGCGAGTGTAGCGCCTGCCGTGAGATCGATGAAGGCCGCTTCGTGGACCTGATCGAGGTCGACGCGGCGTCCCGCACCAAGGTCGATGACACCCGCGAGCTGCTCGACAATGTCCAGTACGCGCCGAGCCGCGGCCGCTACAAGGTGTACCTCGTCGACGAGGTGCACATGCTCTCCAATCATTCCTTCAACGCGCTGCTGAAGACGCTGGAAGAGCCGCCGCCGCACGTGAAGTTCCTGTTCGCGACCACCGACCCGCAGAAGCTGCCGGTCACCATCCTGTCGCGCTGCCTGCAGTTCAGCCTCAAGCGCATGCCAGTCACGCTGATCGAAAGTCATCTGCGCAAGGTGCTGGAGGCGGAAGGCGTGGAAGTCGAGGCCGCCGCGTTGCCGCTGCTGGCGCGTGCCGCAGATGGCAGCATGCGCGATGCGCTCAGTCTGCTGGATCAGGCCATCGCCTTCGGCGGCGGGGCGCTGCGCGAGGCGGAAGTGCGCGCCATGCTCGGCACCATCGAGCGTCATCATGTCGAGGAAATCGTGCGCGGCCTGGCCGCGGGCGATGGCGTCGCCCTGCTGGAATCGCTGGACGCGCTCGATGCGCAGGCGCCGGATTACCGGCTGGTGAACGAGGAGCTGGGCGGTTACCTGCAGCGCATTGCGCGCTTCCAGCTCGTGCCCAGGGGCTGCGAGGACTGGGAAGATCGCGAAACCATCGCCGCGCTGGCGGCGCTGATCGCGCCCGAGGATGTGCAGCTGTTCTACCAGATTTCCCAGCTCGGCCAGCGCGAGCTGCAGCTGGCACCGGACGCGCGCAGTGCGTTCGAGATGTTGTTGTTGCGCATGCTGGCATTTCGTCCCGAGACAGGTCCGGCGACAGGTGGCGTGAACCCGGCGCCGGCCAGCGCGCGCAGCGCACCGTCCGCGGCCCGCAAGGTGGAGACCCCTGCGCCGGCGAGCGCGCCCGCGCCCGCGGTCTCCACGACACCGCCGCCTTCTGCCACGCCGCCTGCCGGGCAGGGCGCGCCTGCACCGGGTGCGTGGAAGGATCCTGACTGGCATGCGCTGGTGCAGGCCTTGCCGCTGAAGGGCGTGGCGCAGCAGCTCGCCCTGAACTGCGCCTACGAACGCCGCGAGGGCGACACGCTGCACGTGCGGCTCGCGCCGCAACACGCGCAGATCCTGACCGACACGCTGGTGGGTCGCATCGAGGCGGCGCTGGAGAAGTTCTACCGCGAGAAGCTGCGCCTCAAGGTGCACGTCGGTGAACTGGAGACCGAGACGCCTGCGCAGCGCGATGCGCGCCGCCAGGCCGCGCGCCAGCAGAGTGCCGAGGAATCGATCGCCCGCGACCCGACGGTGCGCGGCATGCAGGAACTGTTTGACGCCGCGCTCGAACCGGGCAGCGTGCGACCGCTGGAATGACACGGGAGATGATGATGAAAGGTGGCTTGGGCAATCTCATGAAGCAGGCGCAGAAGCTGCAGCAGGACATGCAGCGCGCCCAGGAAGAAATCGCGCAGCTCGAAGTGGAAGGCAGCGCGGGCGGCGGCATGGTCAAGGTGCTGATGACCGGTCGCCACGAAGTGAAGAAGGTGCGCATCGATCCCTCGGTGCTCAGCGACGATCCGGAAATGGTCGAGGACCTGCTGGCCGCGGCGGTCAACGATGCCGTGCGCCGCGTGGAAGAAACCACCAGGGAAAAATTCGCCGGCATGACCGCGGGCATTCCCGGTCTTCCTCCCGGCATGAAGCTGCCGTTCTGACGACGACAACATGTATTCGAAACGAGTCGAGCGCCTGATCCAGGCCCTGCGCTGCATGCCGGGCGTGGGGCCGAAGTCCGCGCAGCGCATCGCCTTTCACCTGCTGGAGCGCGACCGCGAAGGCGCGCGCGAAATGGCCGAGGCGCTGGTGGATGCCTGCGAAAACGTTCGTCATTGCGAGCGTTGCCGCATGCTGAGCGACGATGCGCTGTGCGGCATCTGTGCCTCGAGCAGTCGCGATGCGGCCCTGATGTGCGTGGTCGAAAGCCCCGCGGAAGTGATGGCCATCGAGCAGTACACCGGCTATCGCGGCTTGTATTTCGTGCTGATGGGCAGGCTGTCGCCGCTGGATGGCATCGGTCCCGAGGAGCTCGGGCTGGACCGCTTCGAGCAGCGCCTCGAGGAAGGCGAAGTGAAGGAAGTGATCCTCGCCACCAATCCGACCGTCGAGGGCGAGGCGACCGCGCATTACATCGGCGAGCTTGCCCGCGAGCGCGACATCCGCGTCACGCGCATCGCGCACGGCGTGCCGCTGGGCGGGGAGCTGGAGTACGTGGATGCAGGCACGCTGTCGCATGCCTTCAGCGGCCGCATCGATTTTCGTTGACAGGGGAGAATGCCATGTCGGACTGCCTGTTCTGCAAGATGGCGAACGGCGAGATCACGCCGGATATCGTCCACGAGACCGATGACATCCTTGCCTTCCGCGACATCAATCCGCAGGCGCCAACGCACGTGCTGGTGATTCCGCGCCGGCACATCAGTTCCATCAATGACCTCACCGAAGCCGACCAGGAACTGGTCGGCAAGCTGTATCTCGGCGCGAAGGCCGTGGCCGGGAAGGAAGGCATTCGTGAAAGCGGCTACCGCACGGTGATGAACTGTGGCGCCGGAGCAGGGCAGACCGTGTTCCACATCCACCTGCACGTGCTCGGCGGGCGGGGCATGCAGTGGCCGCCGGGCTAGACGTGAGAGGTGAGAGGCAGGACGTGAGACTACCGCGCCCGCTGCCGATCGCTGTCCACGATTCCAGGACACTCTTGTAACGAAAAAGCGGCCGTCGGCCGCTTTCCTTTTGATGAAGGGTCGGAGGAGCGGCTTCTTCGGCCGTCGCCTCAACTCTCACGCCTCTCACCACTCCCGATACTGCTCCTCCATGATCCCCACCAGCGCGAGATAGCTGGCGTAGCGGCGCTCGTCGATCTCGCCGGCGCTCACCGCACTCTTCACCGCGCATTGCGGTTCGTTGCGATGCATGCAGTCGGCGAAGCGGCATTGCCCGTTGTAATCGCGGAACTCGCGGAACAGCGGCGCGACATCACGCGGCGGCATGGGCCAGAGGCGGTATTCGCGCACGCCCGGCGAGTCGATCAGTTCGCCGCCGGAGGGCAGGTGGTACAGCGTGGTGGCGGTGGTGGTGTGCCTGCCTTCGCCGCGGCTCGCGGAGATCTCGCCGATGCGGATGTCCTCGTGTGGCAGGAGCAGGCGCGAGATCGACGACTTGCCCACGCCTGAGGCGCCGACCAGGATGTTGGTCCTGCCTTCGACACGCCCCAGGAACTCGTCCTTGCCTTCGCCGCTTGCGGTGCTGAGAAACACCACCGGATAGCCGATGCGCCGGTACAGCGCGAAGCGCGCCTCAAGCTCGCGTCGCTGCGTGTCGCTGGCAAGGTCCACCTTGTTGAGCACGACGAAGGCATCGATGCCGTTCGCCTCGGCGGCCGCGAGGTACTTGTCCAGGGTGAACCAGTCCACAGCTGGTTCGACGGCGTTGACGATGATGGCCTGGTCGACGTTGGCGGCGAGCACCTGGCGGGCGCGCAGCGAGTCGTAGCGTTCCACCACGCCGTGGCGGGGAAGGATCTCGGTGATGGCGCCGCCATCCACCGTCGGCTCCCAGAGCACATAATCGCCGGCGACGGGCTTGAGCTTCCGTCCCTTGACGATGCAGTCGATGCGGCTGCCATCCTCGCGCTCCACCACCGAGTGGCGGCGGAAGTTGACGATCACCCGGCCACGATGCAGTTCACTCACGCGTGACGTTCCCGCAAATGACGGATTCTCGTTGCCGCAGGCGGATGCGAGTCATAGAACGCCGAATGCAGCGGATCGGGCGTGAGCGTGCTGGCGTTCTCGCGGTACAGCGAAACCAGCGCGGTCTCGAGCGCGCGCGCATCCGCATGCTCGGTGGCGAAGGCGTCAGCCTCGAACTCGTGCTTGCGCGAATACATTGCGCTGAGCGGCGTGAACGGCCAGGTGAACACCGGCAGCACCAGCAGGAAGATCAGCAGCGCATTGTGATGCGCGGGGTTGCTGATGCCGAGCGCGGCGTAGAACCAGGGCTGGTCAACCAGCCAGCCGAGCAGGGCGAGCGCCAGCAATGAAACGGTCGCGCTGATGACGAGGCGGCGGGTGATGTGCCTGAGCTTGAAATGGCCGAGCTCATGCGCAAGCACCGCCTCGATCTCCTCGTGGCTGAGGTCCTCGAGCAGCGTGTCGAAGAACACTATGCGCTTGGAGCGGCCCATGCCGGTGAAATAGGCGTTGCCGTGCGCGGAACGCCTGGAACCGTCCATGACGAACACGCCGGAGCTTTCGAAACCGCAGCGCGCCAGCAGCCGCTCGATGCGTTCGCGCAGCGCCTCGTCGGCGAGCGGCGAGAAGCGGTTGAACAGCGGCGCGATGAAGGCGGGATACGCCCAGGTCAGGAACAGGCTGAAGCCGGTCCACAGCGCCCACACCCACAGCCACCAGAACTTTCCGGTCGCGTCCATGAACCACAGCGTGGCAAGCAGCAGCGGCACGCCGAGCAGCAGCGACAGCAGCAGGCCCTTGAAGAGGTCGGCGATGAACAGGCCGGGTGTGGTGCGGTTGAAGCCGAAGCGCTGCTCCACGCCGAACGTCGAATAGATCGACAGCGGCAGTTCGATCAATGAGCTGATCAGCATGATGCTGATGATCACGCCGGCGCCGATGAGGTAGGGATGCCAGCCGCTCTTCTGCCAGAGCGCGTCGATGGCGTCGATGCCGCCCCCGAGCGTGAAGCCGAGCAGGACGACCGCGCCGAGCAGCATGTCCCAGCGCCCGATCCTCGCCTTGGCAACGGTATAGTCGGCGGCCTTGCGGTGCTGTTCCAGCGGAATCGCCTCGTCGAAGGGTTCGGGCACGGCATCACGATGGGCGCGCACGTGCCGGACCTGCCGCAGGTTCAGCCAGCCGCGGAGCGCCAGCCCAAGGGCAAGAAAAGCGAGGAACAGCCAGGTAAACGGATGCATCATGACTCCAGCGGGAAGCGAGGCGGCCTAAGCCTAGCCTTTGCTAGAATCGCCGACAAGCGCGCACGCCGGGAGCCCGAATGACGCAGAACGCCGAGAATCTCATCTGGATAGACCTGGAAATGACCGGGCTCGATCCGTTCACCGACCGCATCATCGAGATCGCCACGCTGGTCACCGACAAGCACCTCAACATCCTCGCCGAGGGACCGGTGCTCGCCATCCACCAGTCCGACGAAGTGCTTGCGGGCATGGACGAGTGGAACACCCGCCAGCACGGCGCCTCGGGGCTCACCGAGCGGGTGCGTTCCAGCCGCATCGACGAGGCGGCGGCGGAGCGCGAGACCATCGCCTTCCTGCAGCAGTGGGTGCCGGCGAACGCCTCGCCCATGTGCGGCAACAGCATCTGCCAGGACCGTCGCTTCCTGGCGAAATGGATGCCGGGGCTGGAACGCTACTTCCATTACCGCAACCTGGACGTCAGCACGCTGAAGGAACTGGCGCGGCGCTGGGCGCCGAAGGTGGCGGCGGGATTCACCAAGGAATCGAAGCATCTCGCGCTGGATGACATCCGCGATTCCATCGAGGAGCTGCGCCACTACCGCGCGACCTTCATCCGCGCCGACGTGCTCGAAGGCGACGGCGCATGAACGGCACCCTGCAGCTTGCCGACATCGAGGAAGCCGCACGTCGCATCGCGCCGTACATCGCGCGCACGCCGCTGCTGCATTCCTCCAGCATCGATGCGCAGGCCGGTGGCCGCGTGCATTTCAAGTGCGAGAACTTCCAGCATGTCGGCGCCTTCAAGATGCGTGGCGCGGCGAACGCGGTGTTCGCATTGGACGATGCCACGGCGGCGCGCGGCGTGGCCACCCATTCCTCCGGCAACCATGGCGCCGCTCTCGCCCGTGCCGCCAGGCTGCGCGGCATCACCTGCCACGTGGTCGTGCCGGAGGGCGCCAACCCGGTGAAGGTCGAGTCGATCCGCCGCCTGGGGGCGAACATCATCGAATGCGAGGCGACCATGCGCGGCCGCGAGCAGGCGCTGGCGGAGGTCGTGGCCCGCACGGGCGCGGCGGTGGTGCATCCGTATGCCGATTACAAGGTAATGGCGGGGCAGGGCACGGTGGCGATGGAATTGCTCGACCAGCTGGAACAGCCGCCGCAGGTGTTGCTCGTGCCGCTGGGCGGCGGCGGCCTGATCGCCGGCTGCGCGACCGCAGCGAAAGCTCTCCAGCCCGGCATTCGTGTCATCGGCGTGGAACCCGAGGGCGCGGCGGATGCGGCGGCATCGTTCCAGGCCGGGAAGATCGTGCCGGTAGAGCGACCGAAGACGATCGCGGATGGCCTGCGGGCCACCGTCGGCGAACCGAACCTCGCCATCATCCGCCGGCATGTCGATGCGATAGTCACCGTGCCGGACGCCGCCATCATTGCCGCCATGCGCCTCCTGTTCGAGCGCCTGAAGATCGTGGTGGAGCCATCCGCCGCCGTCGGCCTGGCGGCATTGCTGGAAGGCAAGGTGACGCTTGATGGTGGAACGGCGGGCGTGGTGCTCACCGGCGGCAACGCCGATCTTGATCGTCTTCCCTGGATGATGGAGAACGTGCAGTGAAACGACTCGTTGCATGCCTGCTGCTGTCCGGCTTGCCGGCCCATGCGGCAATCCCGCTGCCAGACACCGATCTCTGGGCGGCGAATCTCGTCATCGTCGAAGGCAAGCTCACGGTGGAGCGTGCACGGCGCATCACTGACGTAAAGGGTTACGAGAACCAGCCGGCGTTTGTCGATGAAACCCTGATCATTTACAGCGCCGAAGCGAGTGAAGGGCAGACTGACGTGTTCGCGCTGGACGTGGACAGCGGCGAGCGCGAGCGGCTGGCGGCAACGCCGGAGTCCGAGTTCTCGCCCACGCCGGTGCCGGGTGGCGGTCTTTCCGCCGTGCGCGTTGCCGGCGATGGAACGCAGCAGCTGTGGCTGCTGCGCGACGGCGCGAAGGACTACGAGCTGCTGTTTCCGCTGCTGGAAGGCATCGGTTACCACGCATGGCTGGACGCAAACCGCGTCGCCTTGTTCATGATCATCCCCGGCAAGGAAACCGCCGAGCTGCACATCGCGCATCGTGCCAGTGGCGAGGTCATGATCATTTCACGTGACGTCGGCCGCAGCCTGCAGCCCTGGCCGGGCGAACCTGGAAGCCTCGCGTTCATCGAGCCGGGTGCCGACGGCAAGCGCTGGATCAAGCGTTTCGATTTCGCCGAGCGCAAGCTCACGCCGCTGATCCCGGTGCTGGAAGGCAGCCTGGATTTCACGATACTTCCCGACGGCCGCCTGCTGATGGCGCGCGGCAAGGAGCTGTTCGCGAGCCAGGGCGACAAGTGGCAGCCGCTGGCGAAGCTTGACCAGCTGCCGGGAATCATCACGCGTCTCGCGGTGAATGCCACGGGCACGCGGCTTGTCATGGTGGCGGACGAATGAGAAGGCTCGCATGGTTGCTCGCCCTCTTGCTGCTGCCGGCGGCGCAGGCACAGGAGCCGGATGACATTCTCGGCATCTGGGCCACGGAGCGCGCCGAGGCGCATGTGGAGATATTCAAGCGCGATGATCGCTATCACGGCCGCATCACCTGGCTGAAGGAGCCTTTCTATCCCGAAGGCGATGCGGAGGCCGGGCAGCCCAGGCGTGATCGCGAGAACGAGGATCCGGAACTGCGTGAACGCGAAATCATCGGGCTGGAAATCGTCAACGGCTTTCGCTACGTCGGCAAGGGCCGCTGGACGGACGGGACCATCTACGATCCGGAGAACGGCAAGACGTACAACTGCAAGATGTGGTTGACGCGTGATGGCCGCCTGCGGCTGCGCGGCTATGTGGGCGTGTCGCTGTTCGGTCGCACGACGGAATGGATCCGCGTGCTGAGATGAAAATCGGTTCTTCCCCAGAACGTTTCCATCGCGAGCCAGTGGTAGATTGGATGCAACCTTCAACGGCTCCAAAATTATGTCTGATGCCTCTTCGCGCGACGAGACCCGCCTGCGGCTGCGCAACCTGCGGCCAGAGGATCATCGCGCGCTGAGCCGCCTGATGAGCCGGGCTTACACCGGCATCGAGAACAGCCGCTGGTCCAGGGACGAGTTCGTCGCGCAGATCAATCGTTTCCCCGAAGGGCAGCTCTGCATCGAGGACAACGGCGAAGTCGTCGCCGCTGCGCTTACGCTTATTGTCAATTACGCCCGCTTCGGCGATCGCCACACCTACGACCAGATCACCGGCAACGGTTACTTCACCACGCACGATCCGAACGGCGACGTGCTCTACGGCGTGGATGTGTTCGTCGATCCGGACTACCGCGGCATGCGTCTCGGGCGCCGCCTGTACGACGCACGCAAGGAGCTGTGCCGCAGTCTCAACCTGCGCGCCATCATCGCGGGCGGCCGCATTCCCGGCTATCACAAGTACGCGGACAGCATGTCGCCCGAGGAATACGTGCAGCAGGTCCGGCGCAAGGAAATCTACGATCCCATCCTGAGCTTCCAGCTGGCGAACGACTTCCAGGCACGGCGGGTGATCAAGGGCTACCTGCCCGACGACAAGGACT
The DNA here is from genome assembly GCA_029263725.1 of Gammaproteobacteria bacterium. Classification (GTDB taxonomy): domain Bacteria; phylum Pseudomonadota; class Gammaproteobacteria; order Natronospirales; family JAJUFS01; genus JAJUFS01. The sequence continues at coordinate 97,295 of JAJUFS010000001.1, forward strand.
CGCTCGGCTACGCCACGGTGCTGGAGTGGAGCAACATCCATTACGAGGAGCGTGAAGCCCCCGCGATCGCCGCACCGAAGGTCGTGGTGCGCGTCGGCACGGTGCAGTGGCAGATGCGGCCGATGGAAACCGTCGACGAGCTGATGGGCCAGGTGGAGTTCTTCGTCGATGCGCTGGCGGGATACAACGCGGATTTCGCGCTGTTCCCTGAGTACTTTGACGCGCCGCTGATGAGCCGCTACAACGAATTCAGCCCAGCCGAGGCGATGCGCAAGCTGGCAGGCCACACCGACGAGATCGCGGAGCGCTTCCAGGAGCTCGCGATCGCCTACAACATCAACATCATCGCGGGCAGCATGCCGGTCTACGAGAACGGCAGCCTGTACAACGTCGCCTGGCTGTTCCGCCGCGACGGCACCCGCGACACCCAATACAAGCTGCATGTCACGCCGGATGAAAAGAAATACTGGGGCACGCAGGGCGGGCGCAATCTCAAGGTGTTCGACACCGATGCCGGGCGCATCGGCATCCTGATCTGCTACGACGCCGAGTTCCCGGAACTGCCGCGGCTGCTGTCGGATCGCGGCATGCAGATCCTGTTCGTCCCGTACTGGGTGGACACCAAGAACGGCTATCTGCGCGTGCAGCGCTGCGGCCAGGCGCGCGCCATCGAGAACGAATGCTACGTGGTGATCACCGGCAGTGTCGGCAACCTGCCGCGGGTGGAGAACGCCGACATCCAGTACTCGCAATCCGCCATCTACACGCCGGCCGACTTCGCCTTCCCGCATGATGGCATCGCCGCGGAATCCACGCCCAACACCGAGATGACGCTGATCGTCGACCTCGATCTCGACAAGCTCAAGGAGCTGCGCGACGAGGGCTCGGTGCAGAACTATCGCGACCGGCGCCGGGATCTCTACCAGGTTCGCTGGCTGCCCGGGGAACTCTGAACTTCCCGGTGATCATGTCCGCGGCCTTCTCGGCCATCATCACCACCGGCGCATTGGTATTCCCTCGCACCAGTACCGGCATGGCCGATGCATCAATGACGCGCAGGCCTTCGATACCGCGCACGCGCATTTCGGCATCCAGCACCGCATCCTCATCGTTGCCCATGCGACAGGTGCCGGCCGGGTGATAGATGGTCTCGGCGCGAGCGCGGATGAAGGCATCGATGTCCGCGTCGTTCTGGACATCACTGCCCGGGAATATCTCGTCACCGCGCCATTTCGCAAATGGCGCTGCGGAGAGTATCTCGCGCGAAATGCGTACGCCCTCGCGCAGCACGGCGATGTCCTCGGGCGCGGAAAGGTAGTTCGGCTGGATCAATGGCGCATCCATGGGATTGGCGCTGGCCAGCGTGATGCAGCCGCGGCTGCGCGGCGCGAGATCGCAGGCGTGAATGGTTGCGCCTCGCCCCGGAAGCTTGCGGCGGCCGTGATCGTCAAGCATGGCGGGAATGAAGTGCAGCTGGATGTCCGGCCGCGAATCCTGCGCGAGCCGCGAGCGGACGAATGCACCGGCCTCGGCGGCGTTGGTTGTGCCGGGGCCGTTGCGCGTCAGCAGGTAGCGCAGCATCACCATCGCCTCGCGGAAGAATGACAGGTCATAGGTCACCGGCGCGCGAATCTCGACCAGCGTGCAGATGTCGAGGTGGTCCTGCAGGTTGCGCCCCACGCCCGGGAGGTCTGCCTTCACCGCGATGCCGTGCCTTGCGAGTTCGCTGGCGGGACCGATGCCGGAGAGCATCAGGAGCTGCGGCGAGTTGACCGCGCCGCCACAGAGCAGCACTTCGCGCCTTGCATGAACGATCCGGTCATTGCCACGGACGCGGAACTGCACGCCGGTGGCGTGGCCGCCTTTGATCACGATTCGCTGCGCCAGCGCGCCGGTGACGACATGCAGGTTGGGACGCGCGAGTGCGGGACGCAGGTAGGCGCTCGCGGTGCTGTGACGCCTGCCATCCTTCTGCGTGACCTGGTAGAGCCCCGCGCCTTCCTGACGCGCGCCGTTGAAATCATCGTTGCGCGGAATGCCCGTCGCCACCGCGGCGTCCACGAAGGTCTCGCTCAGCACGTTCGGGTAGCGCAGGTCGGCGACGTTCAGCGGCCCGCCTGTACCGTGGAATTCGTTCGCGCCGCGCTCGTTGTTCTCGGCGAGGCGGAAGTAGGGCAGCACGTCCTGCCAGCGCCAGCCATCGACATTCCAGCCGTCGTAATCCTCGGCTTGGCCACGGGTGTAGCACATGGCGTTGATGGAACTGGAGCCGCCGAGTACCCGTCCGCGCGGCCACCACAGGCGGCGATTATCCAGGTTCGCCTGCGGTTCGGTGTCGTAGTTCCAGTTGATGCGGGTATTGCCGGCGAGCCTGGGCAGGCCGGCGGGCATGTGGATGAATGGGTTGCGATCCGCCGGGCCGGCTTCCAGCAGCAGCACCTCGACCGAAGGGTCTTCCGACAGCCGGTTGGCAAGCACGCAGCCGGCCGAGCCCGCACCCACGATGATGTAATCGAATTCCTGCATCCGCGCCTCCGTCGTTGCGGCATTCTCGCCGCGGACGTGGAAAGAAGAAAGCGCCCCGAAGGGCGCTTTCGTTGATTACCGGATCAGTGCTGCTTCCGGCGCCGCAGGAGGGGCAGAAACGGCAGCATCCAGACGGCCGCACCGCCGCCTTTCTTCTTTTTCTTCGGCGGATCCTTCGGATCGTCATCACCCGGGTCGCCGTCACCGGGGTCGCCGTCACCGGGGTCGCCGTCACCGGGGTCGCCGTCACCGGGGTTGCCGTCACCGGGGTTACCGTCACCGGGGTTACCGTCACCGGGGTTACCGTCACCAGGATTGCCATCGCCGGGATTGCCATCACCCGGATTCTCGTCGCCCGGATTCTCGTCGCCCGGATCATTGGGGTCCGGCTCCGGATCGATGGGGCCCGGATCCGTCGGATCGCCGCCGCATTCCTCGGCGATGCACTGTTTCGGCGCGGCGTTCGCCGCCGCCAGCACGAAGCCATCACTCACCGACTGCAGCTTGGCGTCGACGGCGATGTAAGGCAGCCTGATCGTGAACGAAAGGTCCGCGGGCAGTGCAGCGCCTTCCTCTGCCACCAGGCGAGTTTCCTCGAGCCGCACGCCGGCGGGGAGCTCGGAGTCGAGCGCGACATCCGGGATCGCGTACTCCTCGAAGCCCGGCATCGGCGTCACGAGCTCCAGCAGATCGAGCTGGTTGTCCCTGGCGGTCAGTGGCAGGTTGCGGTGGCGCGCGAAGAAGCCCTGGTGGAAGGTGAGGGCATCGTCTTCATATACCGCCGGGAAGAAGGACACGCCCTGTGAGTTCTCGGCGCGCACGACGAGCGGCAGCGGTGAGGAAACGTCCGCCGGAATGACAAGCCTGCCGTTTTCGTCAATCGAAATGTCTTCGTTGCCCGCGATGATCGACCAGCTGATCTCAAATAATTGGAAGGGGTCGACGATGGTTCCGGAAAGATCGAAGGTTCCCGTTCCATTGCCATCGAGCCGCGTGGCCGGTCCGAACGCCGAGCGGATGATCATCGGCGGGACCGCAGGTTTGTAGGGAATTTCGGTGAACGCTTCCAGCGTTGGCGAGAAGCCGAGCTCAGAGAGTGGGCGCTGTTCATTGAATACCAGCTGCCGCTGGACTGCTTCAATGAAAGGAATGGTTATGGCGTAGTTCGCGTGGATCTTTGCCATCCAGTCATTTGCACGCCCTTCCCCTGTGTCGTTCTCATCCCCGAAATCCTTGCGCTCCACCTCGTCGAAAGAATGATAGGCGTTCTCGTAAATGACGGCTTCTATCAACTGGCCCGCCTCGTGCTGCCTTGCTTTATTGATGCGGCTCCAGCATGAAGTTTTCTCGAACGTGGCCCGGTCGTTCACGGGTACGAAGCCCCCGAAGACCGCTTCATCATCCATGTTTCCATGCAGCATCAGGAAAGGGGCATAGGGAGTCCATTCGCTCTTGTTACCGCTGCCGCCGTACGCACCGTGCAAACCGCAACCGCCGTAGTAATCGAGGAAGGCGGCGTACCGGTATGGAGAGCTTCCTGCCGGCAGATCCTTGTTCATCGGATTATCAGGGTTGGTAATGCGTGGAAGGTGCGCAGCGGCCATCGCGGTCTGGCCGCCGTGTGAAGTGCCGTAAAGGAAGATTCGGCGAGTGTCGATGGCAAGGCCGTCAACAATCTCGTTGATTCTACCCGTTTCCCTGTCCGGGGTTCCCAGCGTTTGACGTCCCTGATCGTTCCTTTTATTGCGTCTCCGGTCAGGCGGGATCATATCGGCCCCCAGCCGGCCGGCGAGAAAATCCCAGGCGGCATCCATGTCGTAGGCACGCTCCATCACCTCGGAAATGCCGGCTTGCTTATTATTCGAATCTTTCCAGCGCTCCTCTGAAGAAGCTGGATCAGGATCGAAGTCCACATCTTTTCTTTTCCTGTTTATCGCGGCTTCCCATGTAACTGGTTGCACGATAGTCGTCCCCGCCAACCTTCTCGATATATTCCTGGGGAATCTCGTCGATATCCATGATGCGCTGATCGCCTGGGGTGTCGGGCAGCAAGTAGCTCGAGTGAAAGCTGTCGACGTGCAGTCCCACATAGCCAAGATCATTGGTGTACTGCTTTACCCATTGCGCATGTTTGGAATTGAGACCGTCGTTGTGATGGCCGTTCGAATACATCGACCCGGAACCATGCGCGAACACGATCGCCGGCAAGGGCGTATCGGGCCGGTTCTTCGACACGAACAGGTAGGCGATGATCGGAATGCCTTGTTGCGGGTGGACTTCGGTCTTGGAGATGAAGGTGAGCGGGTAGCATTCGACGTTGTCGCCGACATCTCTCGCATCCGGGCAGGTTTCGTACACGGTATCCCCTGGGGCGCCGTGGACGAGGGTGGATGCGGAGAGTAACAGCGCGGCGGCTGCGGGCAGCAGATGACGCATGCGGACCTCCCTGTGTTCATGGTCAGGCCGTGACGATACGCACCCCACAGCGCGGACAGCACACCCGCCGGACTGGCACATCCAGCCAGACGCGCCGCCCCAACAGGTCACGTTCGCGAACGCGCCGCAGCGTCGTCTCATGGATGCGGGCACATCCCTGGCCGCACCCGCTAC
>JAJUFS010000201.1 GCA_029263725.1 Gammaproteobacteria bacterium
CAGCGCTTCGGCGCGCGCAAGCCGATGCTCTGGGGCTGCTACATCACCGGCCTGTCCATCCTGTTCCTGTCGCCCGCAAACCTGCTGCTGGAGGATTACCGGCCGCTGGCGATCATCGGCTACAGCCTGTTCGGCGTGGGCCTGGCCTTTTATGCCACGCCGTCGACGGATGCGGCATTGTCCAGCCTGCCGGAGAACCAGGCCGGTTCGGGGTCAGGCATCTACAAGATGGCCTCATCGCTGGGTGCGGCGTTCGGCGTGGCGATCTCGGCGGCGATCTTCACCGCGCTCAGCAACACCGATGCGGGCCGTTGGGCGGCGGGGGTGATCACCTTCCAGGGCAGCCAGGACGACCTGTCGATCCGCATGGCGGCGATGGTCGCGCTGCTGTTCAACCTGCTGATGGTGGTGGCATCGATCGTGGTCATCATGCTGACCATTCCGCACCACCAGGGCGCGCAACAGGAACGGGCGCGTTGATTCGCTAGGCGGAAGCCCCGCCATCCAGCCAGGCCAGTGCCGCGACCACCATCGCTTCCACGCCGGTCTCCAGCGTCGGGTGCAACACCGGCGCGAAGTACGGACTGTGGTTGACCGGCAGGGTATGCAGTTCGCCGGCTGCCTTGGCCCTGGCGTGGACCTCGGGGTCGGTGCCGCCGACCAGCCAGAACACCGAGGGCACGCCCCACTCGGTGCCGAAGAAACCGAAATCCTCGCTCGCCGAGATCGCGCCGACGCGCTTCACCCGCTCGGGCGAGAAATGCACGCGCAGGGCGTTGGCGACGCGTTCGGTTGCCTCGGCGTCGTTCGTGCCCAGCGGATAGCGGTAAAGCCGCGTGATTTCCGGCGGCTTCGGCGCGCCCGCGGCTGCCGCCTCGGCGTTGACGATGCGCTCGATGGCGGCGAGCACGCGCTGGCGCACGTCCTCGTCGTAGGTGCGGATGTTCAGCTTGATGCCCGCCTCGTCAGGGATCACGTTCTCCTTGCTGCCGGCCTGCAGCGCGCCGATGGTGACCACCGCCTGCTCCGCGGGTGTCAGCTCGCGCGAGACGATGGTCTGCAGGCGCATCACTGTCGCGGCTGCCATTACCACCGGATCGATGCTCGCCTGCGGCATGGAACCGTGTGCACCGCGGCCGAACATGCGGATCTCGAAGCTGTCGGCGGCGGAGGTGATGGTGCCGGGACGCCCGGCGAGGTGGCCGGCAGGGCCGGTCATCACGTGCTGGGCAAGTACCGTGGCAGGTTTCGGCAAGCGATCGAACAGGCCGTCATCGATCATGGCGCGCGCGCCTTCGGCGGTTTCCTCGCCGTTTCGCAACAGGCCGACGACGCCGGTCTTGCCGATGCCGGTCGTCACTTCATATCCGGCCGCACGCAGCCGCTCGGCGGCGATGTTCGCGGTACGCACCTCCTGCAGCGACAGCTCCGGCTGGGCATGCAGGTCCTTGTAAACGACTCCAGCTCCGGCAGCAGTCCTGGCAGGCCGGCGAGCACGCTGTTGACGGAAGCAGGTGAAGCCATGAGCGCTCTCCTTTGGTGGGCGGCG
>JAJUFS010000124.1 GCA_029263725.1 Gammaproteobacteria bacterium
GAACGCCTGCAACAGGTGCTCGCGGAACTGCCGCCGCTCGCGCTTCCGTATGTTTCCGAGATCTGTCCGCGCCTGCCGGCCTTCGTGAAGCTGCTGGCGGAGTCACTTGAGCAGGGCGCGATGCTGTTCATCGATTACGGTTATCCGCGCCGCGAGTACTACCTGCCCGAGCGCAGCATGGGCACGCTGATGTGCCATTACCGTCATCGCGCGCATGACGACCCGTTCGCCCTCCCTGGCCTGCAGGACATCACCGCGTTCGTGGATTTCACCACGGTGGCGGAAGCCGGCACGGAAGCGGGGCTGGAGCTGCAGGGCTTCACCACGCAGGCGCAGTTCCTGCTCGGCGCGGGGCTCACCGACATCCTGCCGCGCATCGATCCAGGCGACACGCTGCGCAGCCTGAAGATCTCGCAGGAGGTGCAGAAGCTCACGCTGCCGGGCGAGATGGGCGACCGCTTCCGCGTCATGGGCCTGAGCCGCGCGCTGGGCACTGCGCTTTCCGGCTTCAGCCTGCGCGACTACTCCAGCACCCTTTGAGCAACCCGTAAGGAAGACCGCGTGGACATCGTTCAGACCATCGTGCTCGCGCTGTTGCAGGGCCTGACGGAATTCCTGCCGATCTCGAGCTCCGCGCACCTCATCCTCGTGCCGGTGCTCACGGGCTGGCGCGACCAGGGCCTGGCCTTCGATGTCTCCGTGCACGTCGGCACCCTTGCGGCGGTGATGTGGTATTTCCGCAGCGAGATCGTCGAACTGTTTGCCGGATGGTGGCGCAGCATCAGCGGCCGAGGCCTTGACCGTGACGGCAGGCTCGCCTGGGCGGTGATCTTCGGCACCATTCCGGCAGGGCTTGCCGGCGTGCTGTTCGCGGACATCGTTTCCACCAGCCTGCGCGGCCCGCTGGTGATCGCCACGACCACCATCATCTTCGGTCTCGCGCTGTGGGGCGCGGACCGCATGCGCGGTTCTCGCGACGAACATGCGATCAACTGGAAGGATGTTGTCGTCATCGGCATCGCCCAGGCCATCGCACTCATTCCTGGGACGTCACGCTCCGGCATCACCATGACGGCGGCGCTGTTCATGGGCCTGGATCGCGTCGCCGCCGCGCGCTTTTCCTTCCTGCTTTCCATTCCCGTGATCCTGCTCGCCGGCGGCTACCAGACGTGGAAGCTTGCGCACAGCGCGGAACCGGTCGCATGGCTGGACCTCGGGCTCGGCGCCTTCCTTGCCTTCGTCGCCGCCTACGCCTGCATTCACTTCTTCCTGAAATGGCTGCCGCGCATCGGCATGACGCCGTTCGTGATCTACCGGTTGCTGCTTGGGGTGGTGTTGTTTGCGGTTTACGCGTGAGCGCAGGGAGAAGGGAGACGGCGACAAGAGCTGCAGGTTTTCTACCTTCTTGGCTCAGGGAGAGGCGCCGGAGAGGGCGTCCAGTGCTTTCTTGATACGCCTGATCCGCTCCCGCCGAATCGCCTCGCCGATCTGTTTGCCATCCATGCCTTCGGTCTCGACATCCGCCGCGCTCACTGAGGCTGCGGCATCGAGCGCGGCGCGCATGATGTTTGCCTGCGGGTAATCGCGATCCTCGAAACCGGTGCGACCGCGCGCATCCGCCTCGCAGGCGAGCAGGAAATCCTCGAAGCGCTCGCGCTGCTGGAAGGCGCGCGTTTCCTCGAACACCTTCAGGAAGGTCTCCGGCCGCAATTCCCTGGCGCGATGCACGTGCGTGTGCCAGTTCGACACCATCTCGCCGAGCGCGCGGCAATCGTTCGGCACGCGCAGCCGTTCGCACAGCTGGCGAACGAGTTTCACGCCGCGCTGTTCATGGCCATGATGGCTGGGCAGCGCGTCCCTGGGCGTGGTGCCCTTGCCGAGGTCATGCACCAGCGCCGCGAACCGCGCCGGCAGCGAGCCGGTGAGCTTCGCGGCCTGTTCCAGCACCATCAGCACGTGCACGCCGGTGTCGATTTCGGGGTGCCATTTCTCCGGCTGCGGAACGCCGAACAGGCGTGCGAGCTCGGGAAACAGCACCGCAAGCGCGCCGCATTCATGCAGCACCTTGAAATACACCTGTGGGTAGTTCGAGATCAGCGCCGCACGGGTTTCCTGCCAGACGCGCTCCGGCACGAGATGATCGAGCTCGCCGCTGGCGCTCATTTCCTTCATCAGGGCGAAGGTTTCATCGGCGATGCGAAAGCCGAGCCCATGAAAGCGCGCCGCGAACTTCGCCACGCGCAGCACGCGCAACGGATCCTCGGTGAAGGCCGGCGAGACATGCCGCAGGATGCGTTGCTCGATGTCGCGCCGGCCGCCGAAGGGATCGATCAGCGTGCCGTCTTCTGCATCGCGCGCGATGGCATTGATGGTCAGATCGCGGCGGGCGAGGTCCTCCTCGATGGTCACATCGGGCGCGGCATGAAAGGTGAAGCCGTGATAGCCATGGCCGCTCTTTCTTTCCGTGCGCGCCAGCGCGTATTCCTCCTTCGTCCCGGGATGCAGGAATACCGGGAAATCCTTGCCCACCGGACGAAAGCCGAGCGCGAGCAGATCATCGGGTGTGGCGCCCGTGACCACCCAGTCGCGCTCGCGGTGCGGGATGCCGAGCAGCGCATCGCGCACGGCGCCGCCGACTGCATACAACCGCGCGCCCGCGGGAAGCCGAAGGACGGTCATGGATCAGAGAACGTCGCGGCGATCGCGACGGTAACGGGAATAGGAAACGCGCGGCAGCGGCCGCGAGCCGAGCTGGAAGGGCACATACGCGTCCATGCCCGTCGGGCGAATGCCGAGTTCGAGCAGACCGTTGTTGCCATGGCAGACGTTGTCCTTCTGCATGCTGTGGAAGTTGTCGAGCGAGAACGGCTTGCCGGGCAGGTACTCCATCACCGTGGCCTGCAGCTTCGCGACCGCCTGCGGCAGCGGCAGGATGCCGCGGCGGATGCCGGCGTGCCGGCGCACGTAGCGGACCAGGTCCGCCAGCGTGTAGACGTCCGGTCCGCATAGCTCATACACCTTGCCGAAAGTGTGCGGGTTGTACAGCGAGCGCGCAAACGCCTCGACCACGTCCATCACGTACACCGGCGCAAAACGCGTCTCCGCGCAGGCCAGCGGCAGGATGCCGGGCGCCATGCGCAGCAGGCACGCAAAGCGGGTGACGAAATTCTCGCCCGGGCCGAAGATCAGCGACGGACGGAACACCGTCACGTCCAGTTCGTCCGCGCATTCCTTGAGAAGGTATTTTTCCGCTTCCGCCTTGGTGCGCTGGTAGTGGCTGCGGCTCTCGATATCCGCGCCCAGCGCGCTCATCTGCAGGAAGCGCCGCACGCCGGTCTTCCGCGCCGTGTCGGCGAGCAGCTTCGTCAGTTCCACGTGCGCCCGCTGGAAGCCCGAGCCGTCGTGTTCCTTCTCGTTGAGAATGCCCACCAGGTTGATCGCGACCTCCGAGCGGTCGAGGAAGCGCGCCAGCGTTTCCGGGTCGTAAGGGTCGGCGGTGAACACCTCGACGGACGGGTCCACCAGCATTTCGCGGTGCGCCTCGCGGTTGCGGGTGAGCACGTTGACGCGGTGGCCATGCGCGGTCAGCCGGTGCACGAGATGCCGGCCGACGAAGCCGGTGCCGCCCAGGACCGTGATGGTGAAGGCGGATTGCGGCGGGCGGGTGTAGGGATCGTGGGTAACCATGGGCCGGATTGTGCCACATGGCTCGCGGCCCTCGGAATGCGGGTAAGGCGTGTATAAGGCTTTGCTTTATGTCTCTTCAGGGCAAGTTTGCTGTAGTTCCGGGAAATCCCGATGACCCCGTGCTTCCCGCGCGAGTTTTCATAGCGCCGTGATCACGGGTGGGAAAGGAGTCCGTGACAGGGAAGTCACCTTGACCATGGGAGCGCGGAAGCGCTCCCTTTTTTTATCTCCCGTGGGCACCAACTTTCTCCCACCAGGGGAGAGGGAGAAAACGACGGCCCTGTGATTCTCAAATCTTCTCCTTCTTTCTCCGTTGAATTCCCCCGCATTAGGTCAACCGCACTCCGCGCTGCCTCTTTTTGCTATCGTCTGCGCATCCTTTCGTTTCCCGGAGAACCGCGATGAGCATTCGCAGTATCAATCCCGCGACCGGCGAAACCCTGCGCAGCTACGAGGCCCACACCGAGGCGCAAATCGACGCCGCCTTGACCGCAGCCGAAACCGCCGCGCGCGACTGGCGCCGCCGGCCGATCGAAGCGCGCGCCGCAATGATCAATCGCGCCGGCGAGGTACTGCGCGAGCGGCGCGACGAATGCGCGCGCGTCATCACCGCGGAGATGGGCAAGCTGTTCGCTGAGGCGCAGGCGGAAGTCGAGAAATGCGCCTGGGCCTGCGAGTACTACGCCGAGCACGGTCCGAAGTTTCTTGCCGACGAGATCATCGAAACGGATGCCGGCCGATCGCTGGTCGCCTGCCAGCCGCTCGGCACCGTGCTCGCGGTGATGCCCTGGAACTTTCCCTTCTGGCAGGTGATCCGTTTCGCCGCGCCGGCGCTGCTCGCGGGCAACACCGCGGTGCTCAAGCACGCCTCCAACGTGCCGGGCTGCGCGCTGAAGATCGAGCAGATCCTGCGTGACAGCGGCCTGCCGGAGAATGTCTTCCAGAGCCTGCTGGTCGGCTCCGACGTGGTGCAGAGCCTGATCGACGATCCGCGCATCCATGCGGTCACGCTCACCGGTTCCGACAAGGCGGGCCGCTCGGTGGGCGGGCAGGCGGGCGGCAATCTCAAGAAGACGGTACTGGAACTTGGCGGTTCGGATCCTTTCGTTGTCCTGGAGGACGCGGACATCCAGGCTGCGGCAACCACCGGCGTGAAGGCCCGCTTTCAGAACGCGGGCCAGAGCTGTATCGCCGCCAAGCGCTTCATTCTCGTCGACAGCATCGCCGACGAGTTCCTGCAGCACTTCCGCGCCGCGGCCGAGAAGCTCGTGCCCGGCGACCCCATGCAGCCGGAAACACGGCTCGCGCCCATGGCGCGCGGCAACCTGCGCGACGAGCTGCATGAACAGGTGCAGGATGCGCTGGACAAGGGCGCGGAGGCGGTGCTCGGCTGCCGCTTTGCCAGCGGCGGTGCGCTGGATCGCGGCTACTTCTATGAAGCTTCCATCCTCGCCAACGTCGACGAAAGCATGCGCGCCTGGCAGGAGGAATTGTTCGGCCCGGTGGCGATCGTC
>JAJUFS010000066.1 GCA_029263725.1 Gammaproteobacteria bacterium
CACGATACCGCTGCCATTGGTGTAGCTGTAACCGATCACCGCGGTGTGACCGGCGAGGTTGCCGGTGAAATTGGCGAGCGAGAAGCTCGAGGCACTGAGGCTGGTGCAGTCATCCAGCGTGTTGATGTCCCAGCCGAAGCTGCCGCCGAGGTCCTGCCAGGCCTCGACGATCACGGGCTGCTCCGCCTGCGTCAGGGAATTCACCGTGCGGTTGCGGATCGCGACCCTGCCGCTGCGGATGGTGGTCTCGGCCTCGGCGTGACCCATGGACGACGCTTCTCCGCCGATCTCCGCAGCGCGAACCGCCAGCCTGTCCGGACCGCTCTCCTTGCTTGAAAGCGCGAAGGCGACATTTGTGATCGGTGGGGATCAACTTCCCAAAGTGCCGCAAAGTTGGGTCACGTTGCGCATTCCATGCCGGGAAAGGTAGTCGCGAATCCCGTCATTGATCCGCGGGCAGATCAGCGGATCGTAGAACAGCGCCGTGCCCACGCCGACCGCGCTGGCGCCGGCGATCAGGAACTCGATGGCGTCCTCGGCCGAGGCGATGCCGCCCTGGCCGATGATGGGAATGGCATGCTTCTTCGCGACCTGGTGGACCTGCCAGACCTTGAGCAGGGCGATGGGCTTGATGGCCGGACCGGACAGGCCGCCCTGGACGTTGCCGATGACGGGCCGGCGGGTCTCGGCGTCGATGGCCATGCCCATCAGCGTGTTGATGACCGCGAGCCCATCCGTGCCGGCCTCGATCACGCGGCGGGCGCTTTCCTGGATGTCGGTCTGGTTGGGCGAGAGCTTGGTGATCAGCGGCTTGCGGGTCACGGCGCGGACCGCTTCCACCACCCGGGCCGACATGTCCGGGTCGTTGCCGAACTGCACGCCGCCTTCCTTGACGTTCGGGCAGGAGATGTTGATCTCCATGGCGTCGATGGGCGAGTCGTCGAAGCGCCGCGCCACCGCGACGTATTCCTCGACGGTGGAGCCGGAGATGTTGGCGATGAAGCGCGTCTCGCCGAAGTCCAGTGTCGGCAGGATGTGATCGACGACGTGATCCACGCCCGGGTTCTGCAGGCCAATGGCGTTGAGCATGCCGGACGGCGTCTCGTAGACACGGTGCGGCGGGTTGCCGAGGCGGGCCGTGCCGGTGGTGCCCTTGAGGCAGATGGCGCCGACGTCGCGGTTGGAAAAGCCTTCCACCCGCGTGTACTCTTCGCCGAACCCGACGCAGCCCGACAGCAGCACGATGGGCGATGCGAACTGCATGCCGCAGAATTCCAGCGCCAGCGGGTTGTCGGCCATCTCGCTCATTTCATCCAGTCCTCGACGTGTTCCACATCGTACTCTACCAGCCGGAAATTCCGCCCAATACCGGCAACGTCATCCGTCTTGCCGCGAACACCGGCTGCACGCTGCATCTCGTGCGCCCGCTCGGTTTCGAGCTGGATGATGCGCGCATGCGCCGCGCCGGCCTCGACTACCGCGAGTGGGCGGAACTGCGCGTGCATGACTCGCTGGAGGAAGCGCGCGCGGCGATCCCGGGCGTGCTCTATGCCTTCACGCGCAACGGCGCACGATGGCACGCCGAGGTCCGCTTCCAGCCTGGCGACGGCCTGCTGTTCGGCCCGGAAACGCGCGGCCTGCCGGACGAGGTGCTCAAGGAATTCGCGCCGGAACGGCGGCTGCGGCTGCCGATGCGTCCCGGCAATCGCAGCCTGAATCTCTCCAACGCGGTGGCCGTGGCGGTGTTCGAGGCCTGGCGGCAGCAGGGTTTCAGCGGCGCCGAGTGATCAGCACATCTCCGGCTTGCGCTCGCGCTCGAACAGCGACTCCACCGCATCGCGCGGATCGCGGCCCTCGAACAGCACGTCGTAGATGCTTTCGATGATCGGCATGTCGACGGCGTGCTTCTGCGCCAGCCGGCGGATTTCCTTCGCCGCCGAGACGCCTTCCACCACCTGGCGGATTTCCGCGTGCGCCTGCTCCTGGGTCTTGCCCTCGGCGAGGGCCAGGCCCATGCGGCGGTTGCGCGACTGGTTGTCGGTGCAGGTGAGCACGAGATCGCCCATGCCGGCGAGCCCGAGGAAGGTCTCGGTCTGGGCGCCCAGCGCCCGCCCGAGCCGCATGATTTCCGCCAGCCCGCGGGTGATCAGCGCGACCCGCGCATTGGCGCCGAAGCCCAGGCCATCGGACAGGCCCGCGCCGATGGCGATCACGTTCTTGGCCGAGCCGCCGATTTCCACGCCGGTGATGTCCCGCGAGGTGTAGGCGCGGAAGCGCTGGCCGTGCAGGGCGTCGGCGAAGAAATCCGCCAGCGCCGTCTCGCCGGCCACGGTGATCGCGGTCGGCAGGCCCTTGCCCACTTCCATGGCGAAGGTCGGGCCCGAGAGCACTGCCATCGGAATGTCGCCGAACTCCTCGGCGATCACCTCGTGGGCGAGCTTGCCGGTTTCGGGCTCCAGCCCCTTGGTGGCCCAGGCCAGCCGCGCCGGCTGCGCGCCGGCCGCCTTCATCGCCCCGCACAGCTGCCGCAGGGCATGACTCGGGACGACGATGAGGGTTTCATCGGTGGAGGCGAGCACGCGCTCAAGCGAGCCGTCGACTTCCAGCGAATCGGGAAACGGGCAGCCGGGCAGGTAGCGCTCGTTCACCCGGTCGCGGCGGATTTCCTCGATGCCGTCGGCCTCGCGGCCCCACAGCACCACGCGGCGGCCGCTGCGGGCGAGCTGGATGGCAAGCGCGGTGCCCCAGGAACCCGCGCCGAGCACTGCGATCGCGGCGCTCAAGATCAGGCCTCGCCGGCCTGCGGCTGCTGCTGCAGGCTTTGCTGGTACAGCCGCTCGAAGTTCACCGGCTGCAGCACGAGCTGCGGGAAGCCGCCCTTGACCGACAGGTTGACGATTTCCTCGCGGGCGAAGGGGAACAGGTTCTGCGGGCAGAGGATGCCGAGAATCTGGTGGCGCTCCTGGTCGTTGAAGCCGGCGATGGTGAAGATGCCCGCCTGCTGCACTTCGATCAGCATGGCGACCTTGTCTTCCTGCTTTGCTTCCACGTTCAGCGTCAGCACCACTTCATGCGTGTCGTCGCCGAGCGGACGGCTCTGCATGCCGATGTTGATCGACACCGCCGGGCGCCACTCGCTGCGGAACACGTCCGGGCTGCGCGGAGACTCGAACGAGACGTCCTTCAGGTAGATGCGCTGCAGGCCGAAGCTGCGCTTGTCGTTGTCCGCCTGGCCCGTGGCTGCGGTGTCCTTCTTTTCTTCGCTCATGTCTCACTCCGTTCCCAGCAGTTTGTCGAGCTCGCCCCTGCGCTCGAGCTCGAAGAGATCGTCGCAGCCGCCGATGCCGCGGCCGTCGATGAATATCTGTGGCACCGTGCGGCGGCCCTCGCTGCGCTCGAGCATCTCGGCGCGGCGCGCGGGCTCCGCGTCAACGCGAATTTCCTCGTACGCCACGCCCTTGCTCTCCAGCAGGTTCTTTGCCCGGCGGCAGTAGCCGCACCAGGCCGTGGTGTAGATCTCGACGCGATTCATGTCAGCCCTTGGCCACCGGCATGTTTTCCTGCTTCCACGCGGCGATGCCGCCGCGCAGGTTGTACACCTCGCCGAAACCGCGGCCGGCGAGCTGCGCCGCGCCGCGGCCGCTCGTGATGCCGGTGTCGCAATAGACGATGACGGGCTTGCCGGCATCCAGCTTCGCCGCCTTGTCACCGAGCTCGGCGAGCGGGATGTGGCGGGCATTGATGATGTGGCCGGCGCGATACGCATCATGGCCGCGCACGTCGACGAGCTGCGCGCCCGCGTTGATCAGGCGCACCGCTTCCAGCGGACCGAGCTCCTTCCAGGGGCGCCGCGCGCGGCGCACTTCACTGACCGCGATGACGAGGATGAGCAGCACCGCCGCGGCGATGAGAAAGGGGTGATTGCCGGCGAATGCCAGGTACTCGGCCATGATGTTCCGCAAGACGTGTGAATGAAGCGCGCGATTATATCAGGGGCGGGCAAAGCCGTGTTCGAACCGGTAAAATCACGCTTTCCCACCCGCAAGCCAAGGAATCCTGTCCATCATGTCCAAGCGCCCGCGCCCCATGGTCCTCGCCATCCTCGACGGCTGGGGTTACACCGAAGCCCAGGACCACAACGCCATCCACGCCGCCCGCACCCCGAACTGGGACCGGCTCTGGGAGGAGTGCCCGCGCACCTGGGTGGACACCTCGGGCATCGCGGTCGGCCTGCCCAGCGGCCAGATGGGCAACAGCGAAGTGGGCCACCTCAACCTCGGCGCGGGACGGGTCATCTACCAGGACGTCACGCGCATCAGCAAGGCGATCGAAGACGGCGAGTTCCAGCAGAATTCCGCCCTGATCGGCGCAATTGACGCCGCAAAGGCCGCAGGTGGCCGGCTGCACGTGATCGGCCTGCTGTCTCCCGGCGGCGTGCACGCCCTGGACGAGCACATTTTCGCCATGGTGCGCCTGGCTGCTTCGCATGGCGTGCCGGTGCGGGTGCATGCGCTGCTGGACGGCCGCGACATGCCACCCCGCAGCGCGCAGGAATCATTGCGGAAAATGCAGGAGATCTGTGCAGAACTCAACGCGAACGGCGCCGATTGCCGGATAATTTCCATGATCGGGCGTTATTTCGGCATGGACCGCGACAAGCGCTGGGACCGCGTCGCCAGGGCCTGGCGGCTGATGAGCATGGCGGAAGCCGAATTCCGCGCCGAGGATGCGCTGGCCGGCCTCGAGGCCGCCTACGCCCGCGGCGAGGATGACGAGTTCGTGCAGGCCACGCTGCTCGGCGAGCCGGACCACGTCCGCGATGGCGATGCCATCGTGTTCATGAACTTCCGCGCCGACCGGGCTCGCGAGCTCACCCAGGCCTTCATCCAGGACGACTTCGACGGCTTCGAGCGGCCGGTGCGCCCGCGGCTGTCCCGTTACGTCTGCCTGACCCAGTATCACAAGGATTTCGACACCGCCGTGGCCTTCCCGCCAGAGCGGCCCGAGAACGTGCTGGGCGAGTACATCGCCTCGCTGGGCCTCCGCCAGCTGCGCATCGCCGAGACCGAGAAGTACGCGCACGTGACCTTCTTCTTCAACGGCGGCGAGGAGCAGCCCTTCCCGGGCGAGGACCGCGAGCTGATTCCCTCGCCCAAGGTCGCAACCTATGACCTCAAGCCGGAAATGAGCGCGCCCGAGGTCACCGACAGGCTGGTCGCGGCCATCGCCGCCGACCGCTACGATCTCATCGTGGTCAATTACGCCAACGCCGACATGGTGGGACATTCCGGCAAGTTCGACGCCGCGGTGAAGGCGGTGGAGGCGCTGGACGTCTGCCTCGGCCGCCTGGCCGAAGCGGTGCGCAAGGCCGGCGGCGAGATGCTGATCACCGCCGACCACGGCAACGTCGAGCAGATGTACGACGATGCCACCGGCCAGCCGCACACCGCGCACACCACCAACCTGGTGCCGCTGGTCTATCTGGGCCGCCGTGCCGAGCTCACGCCGGGCGGCGCGCTGTCCGACATCGCGCCGACGCTGCTGCACCTGATGGGCCTGGAAATCCCGCCCCAGATGACCGGCAAGCCGCTGGTGCGGCTGATCGACGCCGCGGCATGAGGCTGACCGCCGCCTGCCGTCGCCCTCGCGCGAACCGCATGCGGCAGGTCCTGCTCTGCGCGCTGCTGGTCCTGCCCATTGCGGCGGGCGCAGCCGCGGATGCCGAGCAGAAGAAGGAAGAGCTGGAAGCGCTGCGCGCGCGCATCCAGCGCGTGCAGCGCGATCTTGCCCGCGACCTCGGCCAGCGCGATGAGCTCACCGCCGAACTGCGCCGCACCGAAGAGGAACTCGCCCGGACCGCGACGGCCCTGCGCGAGGCGAACCTTTCCCTGCAGTTCAAGCAGGAACGCCTGCAGGCGCTGGAAGCCGAGCAGCGCGCCCGCAAGGCGGGGCTGGCGGCGGAACGCGACGCGCTCGCGGGGCAGGTGCGCGCCGCCTACATGGCCGGCCGCGAGGAAAAGATGAAGCTGCTGCTCAACCAGCAGGACCCGGTCAGCTTCGGCCGCGTGCTCACCTACTATGACTATCTCAACCGCGCCCGCACCGCGCGCATCGAACGCGTCAACAGGCAGCTGGCAAGATTGCGCGAACTCGAAGGCGAGATCGCGCAGGAGGTCGCCGACCTGAACCGCGTGCGCGCCGAGCGCGAACGCATCCTTGCCTCGCTGGAATCCACCCGCGACCAGCGCGCCGGGCTGCTCGCCCAGGTGGACGCGCGCATCCGCGACCGCAACAGCGAGCTGCGCCAGCTGCAGCGCGACGAGCAGGCCCTGAGCGAACTGGTGAAATCGCTGATGGACGTGTTCGCCGACATCCCGGCGCAGCTTTCCGACCGCGCCTCCTTCCGTGATCTGCGCGGCAAGCTGGAGTGGCCCTCGAACGGCCAGGTGGTAGCCTCCTTCGGCGCGCCGCGCGCCGACGGCCGCATGCGCTGGAACGGCATGATGATCGCCAACCCGCCCGGCACCCCGGTGCGCGCCGTGTCCTATGGCCGCATCGCCTTCGCCGACTGGATGCCGCACTACGGCCTGCTGGTGGTCATCGAGCATGGCGATGGCTACATGAGCCTGTACGGTCACAACCAGGCGGTCTACAAGGAAGTGGGCGACTGGGTGGAGGCCGGCGAGATCATCGCCGCCACCGGCGACTCGGGCGGCCAGCAGCGCTCGGCGCTGTATTTCGAGATCCGCAAGGGCCGCGACGTGGTCGACCCGCGCCAGTGGCTGCGCCGCCGCTGAAATACGGCAAGGGCGGGATTAACGCGGCGCGGGCGACGCGCTTGCATGCAGCGGGTAGGACAACGACAAGGGGAAACGCAATGCCTGCATCTTTCGAGCGCGTGACCATCCGCCGCCTCGCCGCGCTGGCATTGATTGCCGCGGCAGGCAGCGTGCATGCCGCCGACAACCTGCCCTGGCAGGAGGCGCGGCGGCTGGTCGACGCCATGGAAAAGATCCGCGCCCAGTACGTCGAGCCGGTGGACGACGCCACCCTGATCCAGAACGCCATCCGCGGCATGGCCGCGGGTCTCGATCCTTATTCCGCCTACCTCAGCCCCGAAGAACATGAACAGCTGCGCATCGACGCGCGCGGCCGCTACGAGGGCATTGGCCTGGAAGTGGCGCAGACTGCCGAAGGCTTCGTGATCATCGCGCCCCTGGATGGCAGCCCGGCGGCGCGCGCCGGCCTTCTGCCTGGCGACCGGCTGCTGCGCGTCAACGGCGTGCCGCTGGATGAAGCCGATCCCGCCATGCTTGACCGGCTGCTCGCGGGCCCGGCCGAGACCCAGGTGAGGCTCACAGTGCAGCGTGGCGACGAGCAACCCTTCGAGGTGCAGCTGAAGCGCGAGACCATCACCATTCCCAGCGTCAGCGGCCGGCGGCTCGCGGACGACATCTTCTATGCGCGCATCTCGTTGTTCAGCGACGGCTCGGCGCGCGATCTCGCCGCCCTCCTGGCCGAGCACAAGGTCAGCGCCGCCAACACCCGCGGCCTGATCCTCGACCTGCGCAACAACGCCGGCGGCGTGGTCGAGGGCGCAGTGGCGATCGCCGACGAGCTGCTGGACCGCGGCACCATCATGTCGGTACAGGGCCGCGACCCGATGTACGACATGGAATTCCATGCCGCGCCCGGCAGCATCGCCGAGGGCGTGCCCATGGTGGTGCTGATCAACTCCGGCACGGCGTCCGCCGCCGAGATTCTCGCCGGGGCGCTCAAGGACCAGGGGCGCGCGCTGCTGGCGGGGACGCGCAGCTTCGGCAAGGGCGCGATGCAATCGCTGATCCCGCTGGAGGACGGCGGCGCGCTGAAGCTCACCATCGCCTACTACCGCACGCCCGCCGGGCATCGCATCCACGAATCCGGCATCGTTCCGGACGTGATCTTCGACGGCGAGGAAGTCCCGCCCGCCGAGAACGCGCGCGATCCCTGGGTGGAGCGCGCGATAGCGCTGCTGGGAATGGCGGAATGAAGCGCGCTGTTCCGTTCGCGATGCTGCTGCTTGCGTTCGCCGCGACTGCGGCGCCCGACGTGCCGCGCATCGCGGTGATCATCGACGACATCGGCGACCGCTACGTGGAAGGCGAGGCCGCCGTGCGCCTGCCCGGGCCGGTGGCGCTGGCCTTCCTGCCGCACACGCCGCATGCCAGGCGGCTGGCGGAGCTTGCCTTCCAGGCGCGCAAGGAGGTGCTGCTGCACCTGCCCTTGCAGGCCATGGAGGACAAGCTGCCCGGCCCCGGTGCGATCACGCTGGATACCACCGAAGGCGAGTTCCGCCGGCTGCTGGAGGAAAACCTCGCCGCGGTCCCGCACGCCGGCGGCGTCAACAATCACATGGGCAGCCTGATCACCCGCCATCCCGGCCACATGACCTGGCTGATGCAGGAACTGTCACGCGACGGGCTTTTCTTCGTCGACAGCTATACCCATCCACAATCGGTGGCGCTGCAGATGGCGCGCGAGCGCGGCGTGCCGACGGCGCGGCGCGACGTGTTCCTGGATCATGTCGCCGAGCCGGAAGCCATCGCCTTCCAGTTCCGCCGCCTGGTCGAGCGGGCGAAGCGCAATGGCCAGGCCATCGGCATCGGCCATCCGTATCCCGAGACGCTCGCCTTCCTGGAGACGGCGCTGCCGGCACTGGAGGCGGAATACGGCGTGCGGCTGGTACCGGTGAGCGAGCTGCTGGAGCAGCCGCAGCCGGCCGTTCCGGCGCCCTGAGCGGCGCGACATTCCAACACCCAAGGAGGCAATCATGGCGAAACGCGTGCTGGTTCCCCTCGCGGACGGTTGCGAGGAAATCGAGGCCGTCACCGTCATCGACATCCTGCGGCGTGCGGAGATCGAGGTCGTGGCCGCGGGGCTGGCGGAAGGCGTAGTCACCGCATCGCGCGGCGTGCGCCTGCAGCCGGATGCGGCCCTGGATGCCGTGCTGGGAGATTCATTCGACATGCTGGTGCTGCCGGGCGGCGGCCCGGGCGCCGAGCGCCTGCAGAAGGACGAGCGCATCCTGCGGCTGGCGAAGACCATGCAGGAAGAGGGCCGCCATGTTGCCGCGATCTGCGCCGCGCCCAAGGTGCTGGTGACCGCCGGCGTGCTCGACCACCGCCGCGCCACCAGCTACCCGGGCCACATCGACCGCAACCCGGCGCCGGGCATGACCTATGTCGAGGAGCCGGTGGTCGTGGATGGCAAGGTAGTGACCTCGCGCGGGCCGGGCACGGCCATGGATTTCGCGCTCACGCTGGTGGAGCTTCTTGCGGGTCCCGAAAAGCGGCGGGCGGTGGAAGCGGGGCTGCAGCGGCCGCGTTGATCAGCCGCGCAGCATGCCGCCGATCATCGCGGTGATGCCGGCGCCGAAGGCGGCAGCGGCGGCCCAGTCCGGCCCGCTGCCGCTGGCGAGCAGCGCAAAGCCGCCGAGCACGGCGACGATGCCGCTCACGAACAGCCGGTTGGCGAGGCGCTGCTGGCGTTCCGCGTTCCGCAGGGTTTCCACTTCCAGCGCCCGGTCGCGCACATCCAGCTCGCCGAGATTCGCCTGCCGCAGCACCTCGTGTGCCAGCAGCGGCAGTTCGCGGAGCGCGTCGGCGATATCCGGAAAGTCGCGCTTCAGCATCTTCCAGTAGTGTCGCGGGCCGAGCTGCTCGCGCGTCCAGCGTTCCAGGAAGGGCTTGGCGGTCTGCCACAGGTCGAGATCGGGATAGAGGTCGCGGCCCAGGCCTTCGATGTTGAGCAGCGTCTTCTGCAGCAGCACCAGCTGCGGCTGCACTTCCATGTTGAAGCGGCGCGCGGTCTGGAACAGCCGCACCAGCAGCTGGCCGAAGGAAATGTCCTTGAGCGGCCGCTGGAAGATCGGTTCGCAGACGCTGCGGATCGCCGCCTCGAATTCGTCCACGCGCGTGCCGCGCGGCACCCAGCCGGATTCGACATGCAGCTCGGCGACCCGCTGGTAGTCGCGGTTGAAGAAGGCGACGAAGTTCTCGGCGAGGTAGTTCTTGTCGCGCGGCGCGAGCGAACCGACGATGCCGAAATCCACGGCGATGTACTTCGGCCGTTCCGGGTCGCTGACGTCGACGAAGATGTTGCCGGGG
>JAJUFS010000003.1 GCA_029263725.1 Gammaproteobacteria bacterium
CGCATCGCAAGGCGCCTTTCCGAACATCGCCCCGCCGGGCTTCCCCCGCTGGACGTCTGCCTGCAGGTGAACATCGACCGCGAGCCGCAGAAGGCCGGCGTGCTGCCCGAGGACGTCGCAGCGCTGGCGCGCCTGGTCGCCAATCTTCCACGGCTCAGGTTGCGCGGCCTGATGGCGATTCCGCGCGCCGAACCTGCGGAAAGCGCGCGTGATGCCTTCATGCGCCTAAGGGAAATCTTCGAAACGCTGCGCGGCGAGGGCCTGCCGATCGACACGCTTTCCATGGGAATGAGCGGCGATCTCGATGCCGCCGTCGCCGCGGGCAGCACCATGGTGAGGATAGGCACGGCCATCTTCGGGGAACGCGGCTAGCCCCATGCGCAGCCCGCGGAGTATGCTGTTCGCCCACTCGAACCAACGCTTCTTCCCATGACCATGGAAAACACCACGATTGCATTCATCGGCGGCGGCAACATGGCCCGCAGCCTCATCGGCGGCCTGATCAGCGGCGGCCTGGAAGCGGAACGCATCTGGGTCGCGGATCCTTTCCCGGAAGCGCTGGAAGCGCTGCGCGACAACTTCGGCGTGCACGTCACCGCCGACAACGCCGAGGCCGCCGCGCAGGCGGATGTCATCGTGCTGGCGGTCAAGCCGCAGGTCATGAAGAGCGCGCTGGTGTCGATCAGCAGCGCCGTGGAGAACAACAACCCGCTGATCATTTCCATCGCCGCCGGTGTGACCGTGCAGCTCATCAATCGCGCCTTCGGCGGCAACGCCGCAGTGGTTCGCAGCATGCCGAACACGCCGGCGCTGCTGCGCGCCGGCGCCACCGCGCTGTATGCCAACGACAAGGTCAGCGAGGCGCAGCGCGAGAAGGCCGAATCCATCCTGCGTTCCGTGGGCATCGTGCGCTGGGTGGACGACGAGGCCGAACTGAACGCGGTCACCGCCGTTTCCGGCAGCGGCCCGGCGTATTTCTTCCTGCTGATGGAACTGCTGGAGAAGACCGGCCGCGAACTCGGCCTGCCCGCGGATACCGCGCGACTTCTCAGCCTGCAGACCGCCTACGGTGCCGCGCGCATGGCGCTGGAAAGCACCGAGGAACCCGCACGATTGCGCGAGCGCGTCACCTCGCCCGGCGGCACCACCGCCGCGGCGCTGGAATCGCTCGCGCAGAACGGATTCGCGGACGTGTTCGCCGCCGCCGTGCGCGCCGCCTGCGAACGCTCCGCCGAGCTGTCGCGCGAGATCGAGGTGCGCGATTGATGAACGGCAACTTCTCCGGCGCGCTGATCTTTCTCGTCAACACGCTGCTTGGCCTGTACGCGATGACGATACTGCTGCGCTTCCTGCTGCAGCTGGTGCGTGCCGACTTCTACAACCCGCTGTCGCAGTTCGTGGTGAAGGTCACCAATCCGCTGCTGCGGCCGCTGCGGCGGATCATCCCTGGCGCGATGGGCCTGGACCTCGCCGCCCTGCTGCTGTTCTACCTGGTGGCGTTGATCACGGTCGCGCTGCTGGCGCTGATCGCAGGCGCCACCCTGCCGGCGGCGTACCTGCTGTGGTTCGCGCTGCTGAAATGCATCGTGATCGCGATCCAGCTCTTCTTCTTCACCATCCTCATCCAGGTCATCCTGAGCTGGGTGGCGCAGGGCTGGCACCCGGTGGCGGGCGCACTGCACGCCGTCAACGAGCCCTTGCTGCGGCCGTTCCGCAGGCTGCTGCCGCCGCTCGGCGGCTTTGACCTGTCGCCGCTGTTCGCCATCATCCTGCTGCAGTTCCTGAGCTTCCTCATCCCGCTTCCGCCGCTGTTCCGCTGATGTTCTATCACTGGCGAGACAACACGCTCGTGCTCAACGTGCAGGTGCAGCCGCGCGCGAGCCGCGACGAGATCGTCGGCGAGCACGGCGATGCGCTGCGCATCCGGATCACCGCGCCGCCGGTGGACGGCGCGGCGAACCAGCACCTCACGCGGCTGCTGGCGGAACAGTTCGGCGTGGGTCGCGATGACGTGCGCCTCGTTCATGGCAAGAGTGGGCGTCGCAAGACCTTTCACATCACCGCGCCTCGCCGGCTTCCCGCGGGCATTCGCAGCCCGCAGGAAAATTCGCGCGACTGAATTCGACGAGATCGTACGAAAACACCGAAAAATACTGGACAACGTCGCAATCGGTTGTGCTATTTTTCGCGCGTCATTTTCATTCTTTTTCCGGAAGGAGACGCTGAATGGCCGCCAAGAAGAAGTCCGCTGCCAAGAAGAAGACCGCCGCCGCGAGCGCGGCTATGAAGCCGCCGACCAAGTCGGAAGTCATGGGCTTCATCGCCGAGGACACCGGCCTCACCAAGAAAGAGGTGAACGCCGTGTTCGAATCGCTGGGCAAGATGATCAAGAAGAACATTGGCAGCCGTGGTCCGGGGCTTTTCTCGGTGCCTGGTCTGATGAAGATCAAGGTCATCAAGAAGCCCGCCACCAAGGCTCGCAAGGGCATCAACCCGTTCACCGGCGAGGAAACCGTCTTCAAGGCGAAGCCGGCACGCAAGGTCGTGAAGGTGCTGCCGCTGAAGGGCCTGAAGGACATGGTTTGACCGGACCTTCGTCCGAACGAAAAACCGGGGCGCGAAGCCCCGGTTTTTTTGTGCCTGCCGATACCGTCAGCGCTGCGGCTGCTGCGCCATCAGCTTCTGCTGGATGAACCTGGCGTGCGGCACGTAGAGGAGGTCCGCGATCCGGCGCACGAGGTGCTCTTCCCAGCGGTCCACGCGGCCATCCGCGTAGATCACCTTCCAGAGCATGCCGACGATGGAAGCGCGCTCGTCCTCGTCCAGGGCATCCACCAGCAGCCGCGTGAACTTCTGCAACGCGACCGCGTGATCCGCCTGCTCCTCGGCGCGTTTCACCAGCGCCGCCGACTCGTGTGGCGGCAGGCCGAAACGTTCCTGCACCAGCCGCTCGACCAGCTGCGTCTCCTGGTCGTGAGCTTCATGGTCGGCGCGCACCGCCTCGATAAGCAGCACGGCGCTCGCCAGGCGCACGTCATGCTCGAGATCGGCCTCGACCTGGACGGTGTCGCCCAGCGCGTTGCGCAGCAGGCCCTTGAGTCTTCCCAGCATCAGAAGCTGAATCCCAGGTTCGCGGTGTAGCGATCGGCGTCGCCGACGCGCTCGGCCTCGAAGGTGAGCTGCAGCAACAGCAGCGAAACCTTCATGCCGGCGAACCAGCGCGTCGCGGTCAGCGATTCGTCGGCAAGGCCGGTGGCGGCGACGGGCTCGGCATCCATCCACAGCCTGCCGATGCCCGCGTAGGGCGTGAGCATGGCGAAGCCCTTGGAGATGGACAGGTCGACGCCGTTGGTCGCGTAATCGAACTGGTCGGCGCCCTCGATGCGCGTGGTGGCAAAGCGCAGGCCGACGGCAGGCGTGAGCACGCCGCCTTCATGCAGGGCGTAACGCAGCTGCGCGCCAAGCACGCGGAAGCCCTCGTTGGAGGTGGCAAGGTAGGCGCCGATATCGAAATTCAGCGGCAGGCCCTTGGTGACGGAAAGATGCGCGAGCGGCACCGAGGAGTCGCGGCTGCCGGAGGCAAGCTCCCAGGCGTCCCGATGCTCGATGCCGGTCCACGTGGCGCCGGCGCTGACGTCGAAACCGATGATGCCGTAGGGCTCGGCGGGCTGCGCGGCCTTGTAGCTCGCGATCGCGCCGAGGTCGCGGGCGAGATCGCGGAACCCGGCCTGGTTCAGTGCATCGAGATTGTCGAGATCGCCGGCCTGGACCGGGGCCGCCAGCACGGCGGCGGCGAGGAACATTCCCCTGATGGTTTTCATCCGTTTGCTTCCCTGATGGTCATTGATCGCGCGGCGCATTGTGCACGATGCGTTCGCGCAACGCGGTTAGATTACCGTGAAAGAAATGGCCGACGCCTTCGAACCATTCGAACTGCGGCTTCGGCTCGATGGAATTCGCCCAGTTCGCCACGCCCTGCGGATCGACGACTTCGTCCGCGCCGCCCTGCAGCAGCAGCCATGGGCACTCGGGGATGCGGATGCGCTCCAGCGGCATGCGCTCCACCGGAGGCGCAACGCTGACCAGCCACTTCACGGGACGCTGCGAGGCGGCTTCGATGCTCACACCGGCGCCGAAGGAAAAGCCGCCGAGCCACAGCGCCGCCCGCGGCCAGCGCGCCCGCATCCAGTCAAGCGCGGCGAAGGCGTCCTCCAGTTCGCCGCGGCCGTGATCGAACTCGCCTTCACTCTTGCCCACGCCGCGGAAATTGAAGCGCAGTGCCGGCGCGCCAAGATCAAGGAAGCTGCGCGCCAGGGTGTGCGCCACCTTGTTCTTCATGGTGCCGCCGTGCAGCGGGTGCGGATGGCAGACCACCGCGACCGCACGCGGCTCGGTGACATCCGCCGGGCGTTCCAGCAGGGCTTCCAGACGGCCCGCCGGACCCTCGATGAACAGCGTCTCGCTTGCAGGTGCCTGCGACATCTCGTGCTCCTCGATCAGTGCGGCATGGGCATGCGGTCGACGAGCCGGATCAGGCCGCGCACGTGACGGTAGAGCCACCACAGCCACACGCCGATGCCGAGCAGCCACGCCAGCGGAATGCCGATGACGGTGATCGCAAGCAGGAAGGTGAGCACGGTCCAGCCCAGCGTCCACCAGAAAGTGCGGATCATCCAGTCGTGGTGGCTGCGCAGCGGCTCGTCGACGTCCGAGCGCAGCACATAGTTGAAGATGAGCGCGATGATGCTGGGCGCGCCCAGCACCGCGCCCAGAAGGTGAAGGATGTATGCGACGGTGATCCAGATGCGCTGCTCGGAGCCGTTCTGCTGCACACTTCCATAGGAGCTTTCCTGCATGTCTTCTCCGCGATGGGCGTGGGGTCGGAATGGTTGGCAAAGCATACCGGAAGGCATGGGCGCTTTCTTGGTTCATGCCCGCCGTTGTTCTAGACTCGGCTTGCCCTCCTTGAACCTGGAGTGACGCCATGAAGCTCGAAATCGACGGCATACGGCACGGCGGCGAAATCCCGGAACGCTTCGCCTTCGGCAAGCCCGACTCCGACACGCACGTCGCCTTCGCTGCCAATCGCAATCCCGGCTTGCGCTGGTCGGGCGTCCCGGAAGGCGCGCGCAGCCTGGTGCTGATCATGGTCGATACCGACGTGCCGACCCGTCCGGATGACGTCAACCGCGAGGGGCGCGAGGTGCCTGCCAGCCTGCCGCGCACCAACTTCTATCACTGGGTGATGGTCGATATTCCGCCATGGCTCACGGGGATCGAGGAAGGCGCCTGCTCGGACGGCGTCACGCCGCAGGGCAAGGACGATCCTCCCGGGCCGGAACAGGCGCGCCAGGGCCTGAACGACTACACCGGCTGGTTCACCGGCGACGAGGCGATGGAAGGCGAGTACTTCGGCTACGACGGTCCGTGCCCGCCGTGGAATGACAGCATTCCGCATCATTACCACTTCCGCCTGTACGCCACCGACCTGGAGCGCTGCCCGGTCGACGGCCCGTTCACCGGCAAGGACGTGGAACGCGCCATCGAAGGACACGTCATCGCCGAAACCGAGGTCACCGGCATCTACACGCTGAATCCGCGGCTGCGCGGTTCACTGTGACGAACGCAGCTCGCTCGCCGGCACGCTGAACTCGATGATCTCGGTGGTGCGCCGCGCGACGGGCTCGCCCGCATCGTTGTACACGGGCGCATGCATGCGCCGGCTTGCCTCGGCGATGGCGCGCTCCTCGTAGACACCGCTCGGCGCCGCGCCGATCACGCGCACGTTGCTGACCGTGCCATCCGGCTCAATGGTGTATTCCAGCTGCACGAAGCCCGTGATCTGCCGCTCCGACAGCGGCGGCGGTTGCGGCAGCTTCTCCTCGGGTTCCTCGTAGCGCTCGCGCTCGCGGCGGATCGCCTCGGCAAGATCGGGGCGTTCGCGCAGGTCGACGACATCGACCACGAAGGCGTTGGTGACGGCGTCATCACCACGGTCGTTGCGCTCATCGTAGTAGCGCAGTATCGCACCCAGCACGAACAGCACCGCGAAGGCCGCCACCACGCCGGCCAGCAGCATCCGCACCCAGAAAGTCTCGAACAGTTTCATTGGCAATCCCATGGCGCGCCTGTGGTCTTTGATGACCGCCTGCCGCCCAAGTTCCTGTTTCAGGGAGCGCGGTAGACTACTCCGCCCTTCATGACGAAATCGATCTCGCGCAGCAGCGAAATGTCTGCGAGCGGATCGCCCGCGACCGCAACAAGGTCCGCGTAACGCCCCGCCTGCACGCTGCCGAGATCATCGCCGGCATCGAGCACTTCCGCCGCCACCGACGTGGCCGAGCGGATCGCCGCCATCGGCGTCATGCCGGCCTCGACCATGTACACGAACTCCTGCGCGTTTTCGCCGTGTGCCGACACGCCCGTGTCCGTGCCGAAGGCGATCTTCACCCCGGCGCGCAGCGCCCGCGCGAAGGTCTGCTGGATCAGCGGACCGATGGCCTCGGCCTTGGGCCGCACGATCTCGGGGAAGAAGCCGGGCAGTTTCGCCTTCTCCGCCACCCAGCGGCCCGCGGTGATGGTGGGCACGTAGTAGGTGCCGTGACGCTTCATCAGCCGCATCAGCTCATCGTCCATGTAGGTGCCGTGCTCGATGCTGCGCACCCCGCCGATGACCGCGCGGCGGATGCCCTCGGCGCCATGTGCGTGCGCGGCGACATGGAAACCGTAGTCCTTCGCCGCGGCGACGATGGCCTCGACTTCCTCCAGGGTGAACTGCGGGTTCTGGGCGCTCTTCGCCACGCTCAGCACGCCGCCGGTGGCAGTGATCTTGATGAGATCGGCGCCCTCCTTGTACCGCTGCCGCACCGCGCGATACGCATCGGCAACACCGTTGATCACGCCTTCCTCCGGGCCGATCGGGAAGCGGTACAGCTCGGCGGTGTGGTTGGTCGGATCCGCATGCCCGCCCGTGGTGGCGATGGCGGTCGCGGCGGTGAAGATGCGCGGGCCGTCCACGCTGCCGCGGGCGATGGCGTTGCGCAGCGACACGCTCAGGTTGTAGCTGTCGCCAAGGTCGCGCACCGTGGTGAAACCCGCCTGCAGGGTGCGACCGGCGTACACCACCATGTCGAAGGCGTAATCGCCGGGATTCCTGCGGAAGCCCTCCGAGTAGGTCTGCGGGCTTTGCTCGCTCACGAGATGCGTGTGCAGGTCGATGAGACCGGGCAGCACGGTGTGTTCGCGAAGGTCAATGACCGTGTCGTTTTCGCCCGGCTCGACATAGCCCCGCTCGATGCGCGCGATGCGCTCGCCTTCGATCACGATCGTCACGCTGGCAGCCACGCGGTCGCTGACACCATCGATCAGCCGGCCGGCGTGCACCAGCGTGGCCGCGGTTGCGCAGGAAGCATGCAGGAACGCGATCGCGGCGAGGCCGCTGAGGACCTTCTTCATGTTCACCCCCGAAGGTTTTTTCTGTGATTCTTCTTCCGGCGCGGCAGCAGCGTGAGCAGCGCCGCAAGCCACAGTGCTTCACCGCCGCCGCCACCGCTTCCTCCTCCACCGTTGCCGGAGGCCTGGCTCGCGCGCACCGTCGCCACGGCGCGGTTGTCGGCAGGCGCGGGATCCGCGGCCGCGGCATAGGCCGAGGCGATCATGTCGATGTCGCCGGGCTGGTCCGCGGTGTACTCGAAGGCGAACTCGAACTCGCCTTCCGTGACCGCAGCGGCGCGGCATTCGACCACGTGGCGCGGCACCGAGCATTGCCAGCCGGAGGGCGGCGTAACGGCAATGAAACGCGCCCCGTCCGGCAGGTGGGCGGTCAGCAGCACGTCATCCGCCGCGCCCGCGGCGCCAAGGCGCACGTCCGCCGTGCCGCGCTCGCCGGTGGTGATTGCCGTGCCCGCCACGGAAAGTTCCACGGAAAGGTCCGCCCCGCCGCTTTCCTCGATACGTGGTCTCACCACGAACAGCCCCGAGTGGATGTCGCTCAGCACGACAATGCCGCTGCCGGGAAACCTGTAATTGCTCCAGGTGCCGACGAAGTCCGCCACGTCCATCGGGTGGGTATCGAAGTACGCGGCCTCGACCGGGTGCAGCGGATCGAGCACGTCCAGCACGCGCAAGCCGGCCGCATAGTTCGTCTGCAGCAGCCAGCGGTCATGCACGTAATTGTTGTGATCGATGGCGAGCGCCGAGGAAAGGTATTCGGCGGCAAGCTGCGGCGCGCGCAGGCTGCTCACGTCGAGCACGCGCAGCCGGGTGCGGGTGCCGGTGCGCTGCTCGTCCAGCTCGTCGTTGAAGAAGAAGTAACGCGCGTCCGCGGACAGCCAGCCCTGGTGGACGTAGCCCGCGCCCGCATAGCCGGTGCGCGACAGCATCACCGGGTTCGCCGGATCGTTCACTTCCCAGATGGTGACGGTGTCCTCGTTGCTGGCGAAGCAGATCTCGTCGCCGAGGAACTCCGCATCCGGGCCGCCGTAGATCACGCATTGCACGTCGTGGGTGTAGCCGTCGCCGTCCACGTCGGCGAGGACCGCCGGCGCCAGCGGATCGCTGATGTCGAGGACATGCAGGCCGCCATCGTTCGTACTGCGCACCGGCCCGTTGCCCACCGCGTAGGCGCGGGCGCTCTCTTCGTTGATGAAGATGTTGTGCGCATGACCGACGCCGCCGTAATGCGCATCCGCCTCGGCCCAGTGCTCGACCCCGGACACCGCAAGAAGCCGCGTGAGATCGAAGACCTGAACGCCGTGCCGCTCGCCTTCCGAAACGATGAAGGCGTAATTGCCGTAAACCTTGATGTCGCGCCAGGCGGATGCCTCGCCGCAGGCATCATCGTGACAGGATTTCGCGGAAACCTTCTCGACCGAGGCCTTGCCCTCGCTGTGCGCCAGCCGGCCGACCAGCTCCGGCGTGCCATCGGCGCCGAGGCGGACGAAGGCGGTGCCGTCAGACATCCCGACCAGCGCGTATTCCTCGCCGTTCGGCGCGGTCCAGCCCCAGATGTCGTTGAGGCGCTCGCCCGTGCTTCCGCCGAGCTGGGCGACGCTGAGGCGCCCGAGCAGATCGACCCGGTGGCAGGCGAACCCGGCCGCCTGGCCATTCACGCACTCGGCCGCGGCCTGCGCGCCCGGCAGCCAGGCCCATGCGGCGAGCAGGAGGAACAGCCTTTTCATTCGCCGTCCTCCCGGTGCTGGAAGTGCAGCGAGGCGGAGTTCACGCAGAAGCGCAGACCGCCCTCGTCGGCGGGGCCATCGGGAAACACATGCCCGAGATGCGCATCGCAGGCCGCGCAGAGAATTTCCACGCGCCGCATGCCGTGGGAGAGGTCCTCGCGGGCATTGACGTGCCCGGGATCGATGGGCCGGGTGAAGCTGGGCCAGCCTGAGCCAGAGTCGTACTTGGCCTCGGAGTCGAAAAGTTCCGTGCCGCAGCAGGCACAGCGGTAGACACCCGGCTCATGGTGATCGTGATAGCGACCGGTGAAGGCCCGCTCGGTGCCGCCCTTGCGGGCCACGGCGAAGGTTTCCGGGTCGAGCAGCTCGCGCCACTCTTCTTCGGATTTTTCCACGCGCTTGATCATTATCCGGCCCTCCCGGGACGCCTTGCCCGACTTTACACCAGGCCGCGCCTGCCATTCGGCAGCGCGGCGGTTTTCTGGTATTTTATGCCGCCTTTGCCGCCGCCGCTGATGCGGCCGCAACCTCTGCACCATTACGGAGAACTGACGGATGAAGAAAGCAGCGCTGATCGCCGGCCTGGCGCTGGCCAGCCTCCTGGCAACGCCTGCCCTTGCCGCCGAAGGCGACGTGGAAGCGGGTCGCGCGAAGGCGGAAACCTGTCTGGGATGCCACGGCATTCCGAACTACACCAACGTCTATCCGACCTATCGCGTACCCAAGCTCGGCGGGCAGCACGCCGACCAGATCTTTGCCGCGCTGCAGGCCTACCGCAGCGGCGAGCGCCAGCACCCGACCATGTCGGCGCAGGCGGCCTCAATGTCCGACGAGGACATGCGCGACGTCGCCGCGTACTTCGCCCAGGTCAAGCCCGGCAAGAAGGAGCCGCGCACCTACGGCGGTAACCCGCAGGCGGGACAGGAGAAGACCCAGGTGTGCGCCACCTGCCACGGCGCCGATGGCAAGAGCCCGAACCCGGCCTTCCCGGTGCTCGCCGGCCAGTACGCCGACTACCTCGCGCACGCGCTGCGCGCCTACAAGCTGGGCGAGCGCACCAACCCGATCATGGCCGCGCAGGTCGCCACCCTGTCCGAGCAGGACATTCTCGATCTCGCTGCCTGGTTCGCCGCACAGGACGAGGGCCTCAACCTGCTCAGCACCGAAGCGCGCTGAACGGTCACCGCCCCCGAATGAAAAAGCCCCGCGATGCGGGGCTTTTTGTTTCAGCGGATGCGAACCGTGACTTCGCCGATGTTCACGCTGGCGTCGATGTCATCGTCGCCATCTTCATCGTGAACCATCTTCGCGCCCAGCCAGCCGGTGGCCTTGCCCGCCGGCTTGCCGTCCACCTGCAGGCTGACGTCGCCGATGGTGGTGCCAAGCTCCACCGAGCCGAGACTCCTGGTCGCATTCCTGATGGTGATGGAGCCGATGTTGAGATCCGCCTCGACGTCGCCCTCCGGCACCGTGATGTTGAGGTCGCCGATGTTCACGTCTGCCGTGACGCCGCCGCTGACGCCTTCGATCCTCATCGCACCGATGTTGAGATCGGCGTCGAGCGCAAGCGCGGCCGGCATGCGGACCTGCCAGCGCTCCTCGAGGTCGTTGTCACTCAGCATGGACCGGCTGTAATCCAGCTTCACGGAGAGCTCGCCGTCGTCGATCTCGTGCACCAGTTTCGCGCGCTCCATGCGCTCGGCGACCTTGGCGCTGGAATTTTCGGTTTCCAGGATCACCTCGATCTCGATGGCATCCACGTCGGCGGCGACGATGTTCACCTCGCCCACCTGCGCCTGCATGGACACGCGCTCGATGCCGTCGAGCGGCACCGACAATTCGAAGCGGCGCTCGGCATCGGCCGCCGCAAATGCGAGCACGGGAAGCCCCAGCGCGAGCGTGACAATGATCTTTCTCATTTCCAATTCTCCTGAAATACCGTGCCTCTGTTGGATGCATGAGCGGCAGCAGTGGTTTATGCGCCCGCAGCGCTTGAAATCGAAAACTTGGATGTTAAAGTAGGCGCCGCACGAAAAGGCAAACCCGTCCGAAAGGCGGGCACGCAAAGTCACCGGTCTAAGGGGTGCAAGCCCTATGACAGCGGGATTACCGAAGCAGCCCCCTCATGCTGGCGCTTTCCCCCTTTGGCCAGCGCGTTTCGGTTCCCCCGCCCGTTGTCAGAAGCTTGTACCCCTTTTTATTTCCCGCTAGCGCCGCTTCAGGTCCCGCAGCAGCAGGTTGAGCGCGTTCGTCGACAGCTGGATCTCGCGGAACGACAAGCCCAGCGAAACCAGCAGCAGAAGCAGCGAGCAGCCGAAGATCAGCTTCGCGCCCTGCTGCCAGCCGACATAAATGATCATCATGCACAGCACGCACAGGAACAGGCTGCTGATGCCCAGCGCCTGCATGTTGCGGATCAGGCCCACGCGCAGGCGCAGGCCCTCGATCTGGCCTAGCAGGATGTCGGACGGCTGCGTCTCGTAGCGCGAGTGCAGGCCGCGAATGACGTTGGCGATCGCCAGGAAGCGGTTGGTGTAGGCGAGCAGCAGCAGCGAGATGGTCGGGAAAAGCAGCGCAGGCGTGGTCAGCGTCAGTTCCATGGAAGTTCGCAGGCAAAAGAAAACCGGCATCGATGATGCCGGTTTTCCATTTGCTCCGCGAGAGGCGTGTTACCAGATGGTGACGCGCTTCTCCGGCGGCAGGTACATGCCGTCGCCTTCCTTCACGCCGAAGGCTTCATAGAACTCGGGCATGTTGCGCACCACGCCGGCGCGGTATTCGGCCGGAGCGTGCGGATCGGTCTTCAGGCGGTTGACCAGTTCCTCTTCGCGGTACTTGCGGCGCCACACCTGCGCCCAGCCCATGAAGAAGCGCTGGTCGGCAGTGAAGCCGTCGATCACCGGCGCCTCCTGGCCGTTCAGCGAACGCTTGTAGGCGCGATAGGCAACGGTGAGACCAGAGAGGTCGCCGATGTTCTCGCCCAGCGTGAGATCGCCGTTCACGTACATGCCTTCGATCGGGCTGAACTGGCTGTACTGCTCGGACAGCGCCTTGCCGCGCGCCTGGAACTCGGCCAGATCCTGCTCCGTCCACCAGTTGCGCAGGTTGCCGTCACCGTCGTAGGTCGCGCCGGAGTCATCGAAACCATGGCTGATCTCGTGGCCGATCACGCCGCCGATGGCACCGTAGTTGACGGCGTCATCCGCTTCCAGGTTGAAGAACGGCGGCTGCAGGATGGCGGCCGGGAAGGCGATCTCGTTGGTGGTCGGGTTGTAGTAGGCGTTGACCGTCTGCGGCGTCATGAACCACTCGCTGCGGTCCACCGGCTGGCCGATCTTGTCCATCTGCCGCTGGAACTCGAAGCGGGTGGCGCGGATCTCGTTGCCGACCAGGTCATCCGCGGCGACTTCGAGACCGGAGTAGTCCTTCCACTTGTCGGGATAGCCGATCTTGACGGTGAACTTGGACAGCTTCTCGTGCGCGGCCTTCTTCGTTTCCTCGCCCATCCAGTCGAGCTCGTCGATGGAGGCATCGAAGGTCTGGAGCAGGTTGTCGACCAGCTCTTCCATGCGCGCCTTGGCTTCCGGCGAGAAGTGACGCTCGACATAGATGTGGCCGAGCACTTCGCCCAGCGCGCCCTCGACGGAGGACACGCCGCGCTTCCAGCGCGGCCGGTTTTCCTGGATGCCGCGCAGCGTCTTGCCGTAGAAGTCGAAGTTCGCGTCGACGAACTCGGACGACAGCAGCGGCGCGAACGAGGACAGGGTCGAGAAGCGCAGGTAGTCCTTCCAGGTCTCCACCGGCGTTTCGGCGAACATCTCCGCGAACGCCCGGAAGTAGCTCGGCTGCGAGACGATCACGTCGGTTGCCGCGCCGGCGCCGGCCTTCTCCAGGAAGGCGGCCCAGTCGAAGCCCGGGGCGTAGTCGTTCAGCTCGGCGACGGCGACCTTGTTGTAGGTCTTGTTGTCGTCGCGGTTCTCGACGCGCGTCCAGTGGGCTTCGGCGAACTTCGTCTCCAGCGCGAGAATGCGCTGCGCCGCTTCCTCCGGGTTCGGGTGGCCGACCTTGCCCAGCATGTCGGCGATGTGCGCGACGTAGGCGTCGCGGAAGCCGGCGAACTTGGCATCGTCGGAGAGGTAGTAGTCGCGGTCCGGCAGGCCCAGGCCCCCCTGCCACAGCACGAACGCATACTGCGTGGAGTTCTTGGCGTCGGCGCCGACGTACTGGTACATCGGGATGCGGATGCCGAGGCCCATGTACTCGGCCATCTTTTCCATGACGTCGTCATGGGTCTCGAGCGCGTCGATGGACGCGAGGAAGGGCTCGACCGGCTTGGCGCCGAGCTTCTCGATCGTCTCCTCGTCCATGAAGGCGCGGTAGTAGTCGCCGATCTTCTGCATGTCGCTGCCCGGCTCGGCATTGCTCGCCGCGGCTTCCTCGATGATGGCCCGCAGGTCCGCCTCGGCCTTGTCGGCCAGCGCGTTGAACGCGCCATAGTTGGACTTGTCGGCCGGGATCTCGGTCTTTTCCATCCACGTGCCGTTCACGTAACGGAAAAAGTCGTCCTGCGGACGGACATCGGTCTGCATGCCGCTGGTATCGATGCCCGACACCAGCGCGGCCTGCTCCGCGTCCTTGTTCTGCTCGCCGCAGGCCGCGAGCAGCGTCATGGCGAGACCCGCCATGCCAAGCGCCTTGGCCAGCGCCCCAGTGGAAATCTTCATTCTTGTAATCCTCGTGACAGGAGAAAACGTGGAATGGAACCCGGCCGATACTAAACACAGGCGGGCTTCCGTACCAAATCGAAATCGTTGGACTACTTCAGGGTGCGAAGGTTCGGCGTCTCGCCGCGCTCGGGCTGCAGGTCGCGGGCGAGATTCAGCACCGCCAGCCGCAGCCGGGGCGGCAGGCGGCGGTACAGGGCCAGCAGTTCCTGCTGGTCGGGCGGCAGGTCGGGGCTTGTCACCTGGACTTCCGCCGGGGCCTGCTCGCTGCCGCGGCCGGTGGCAAGCCATTCGAAGCTTACGCCCAGCAAGGTCGCGAGCTGCTCCAGCCGCTCGCGCCGCGGCGCGGTGCCCTGCGGCGACTCCCACTGGCTGCAGGCACTGCGGGTCACGCCCAGCAGGCGCGCCAGCTCGGTCTGGGAGACGCCCGCCTGTTCACGGGCTTCACGGATGCGGTCGGCGATGGTCATGCGGGCAGTTTAGGCGGACTGTCGAGCATCGCAAGGCGGCGCGAGGGCGCCTCGGTTATCCTTGGCGCAAATTGAAGGAGGACATCGAATGCGCAAGATCCTGCTGCACGCGCTGGCCGTGCTGATGGCATCGTGTACCTGGGTGCCGCTGGAGCCCGGTGCGGAAAACGTGCTGGTGCTGCCCGAGTCGCGGCTGACGCCGCAATGCGTTTCGCTGGGCAAGGTGACGGTGAGCGTCGCCGACCGCGTCGGCGCGCTGGAGCGCCATGCCGATGAAATCGAGGAAGACCTGCAGGCGCTGGCGCGCAATCACGCCGCCGGCAAGCAGGCCGACACCGTGGTGCCGCTCGGCCCCGTCGAGAACGGCCGCCAGACCTTCGGCGTGTACCGCTGCGAGAAGCCCGAAGAACTGTCACGCCGCGAACGGCAGCGTGACGACAGCGACGCGGTGGAAGTGCTGCCCTACGGGGATTGATCAGCCGAGCAGGCGGCGCAGCAGCGCCGCGTTCTCGCGGCGCGCGAACTCGATCAGGGGTGTGACGCGCGTCAGCAGGTGTTCGAGCTGCGCACTGACCTGCTCGGTACGACCTTCGGCGAGCAGTCTCAGCGCCGTACCCAGATCCAGCGGCACGTTGCCGCCCGCCTGGTTGAGCGTCGCCTCGCTCACCACCACGCCCTCGCCCTCCTCCGCCTTTCGCGCCGCGGCTTCGAGGTCCGCCATCACGGCATCGACGCTCGCCTCGGGGAACAGCGACGGCGTCGAGATGCCGATGCTGAAGCGCAACGGCGTCTGCCAGCCGGCCCGCTTGGAGGCGCCCTCCAGCGTCAGCTGGATACGGCGGGCCAGGCGCTGCGCACCCTCGGTGGTGCAGACGGGAATGATGATGCCGAAGTTGACCGCGTCCAGGCGCGCGGCGGTGTCTTCCTTGCGGATGCAGGCACGGATCACCGCGCCCAGTTCGCGCATCCGCCGCAGCAGCAGTTCCTTGCCGCCCTCGCGCGCCACCGCCTTGAGGTTGTCGACATGCAGGCGCATCAGCGACAGCGGCTGGTTGTGACGGCTCGCGAAGGAGCGCGCCTCGGCCAGCGTGCTCATGAAGTGCTGCTGGTTGCCGAGCCGAGTCAGCCGGTCGATGGTGGTGAACTTCGCCAGCTCGCGCCGCTCGCGCTGGGCCGTGGCATGCGAGCGCGCCCGTGCCAGCAGGTCGATGCGGTTGAACGGCTTGGTGATGAAGTCGGTGGCGCCGCGGCGCAGCGCATCCTCGCGCGCCTCGTCGGTCTCGTCGCCGGTGACGACGATCACCGGCAGCGCGTTGATCGCCTCGTCGGGATGGGAGCGGATCTTTTCCAGCAGCTCGAGGCCGTCCATGTACGGCATGCCGATGTCGGTGAACACGGCGGAGATGTCATCGTGCTGGGTGATCTGCTCCCAGGCATCCTGGCCGTCGACGGCGAGCAGCACGTCGAACTCCTCGCCAAGGATGCGGGCGGCCGAGGTGCGAATCACCTTGGAATCGTCCGCGAGCAGGATTCTTGGCCGGGTGTCCTCGGCGATGGGAGTACTGTGGTCGTCAGCGTTCATGCCGCAAGCATACCGTTTCCGCGTGGCAGTCTCACAGCCGCATGACGAGGAAACACGGGAGCGCAGTCACGATATCGCGCGCAACCGTGGTGATGCAGGTACCAAAGCGGCCGTTTCCGGGGCCGTTCATCGGGAAAAATTGACGCTTCTCCCTGGCTTGCCGATCATGCCGCCCTTTCCGCCTGCCGGCGGCGCCCCTGATTTCCAATGATGTACCAGAGCACCCTTTCCGGCCAGTTCGTCGAGCTGCACCCCAGGCTTGCCGCCATGCTCGGCTATGCCTCGGCAGAGGAAGCGCGCCGCTCGATCACCGACATCCGCACGCAGCTCTACACGCGGCCCGAGCAGCGCGACCGCCTGCTGGCCGCGCTCGCCGCCAACGACAGCGTCCATCACCTCGAAGCGGAAATCGTCCGCAAGGACGGTACGCGCCTGTGGGTGGCAGAGTACGCCCGCGCGCTGCGCGCCGAGGATGGCAGCCTGCGCGGCCTGGAAGGCACGCTGGTGGACATCTCGCCGCTGCGCCGTGCCCAGCAGGGCGCCGCTGACGCCTACCGCACCTTCTTCGAGCATTCCACCATCGGCATGTATCGCAGCACGCCGGATGGCCGCTTCATCGAGGTCAATGCCGCGCTCGCCAAGCTGCTCGGCTATCACGATCCCGCCGAGCTGCTGTCCGGCATCGATCATGTCGCTGATATCTACCTGGAAGCCTCGCTGCGCGACGAGTTGCTCGACCAGCTCAGCAACCAGCCGCATGGCGCGACCCTGGAGTTTGCCCTGCGGCGTACCGACGGCTCGGTGATCTGGGTGCTGGAACGCGGCCGCGCAGTGCGCGGTCCGGACGGCCAGGTGCTGTACTTCGAAGGCACCATTCTCGACGTCACCGAGCGGCGCGACACCGAGCTTGCGCTGCGCGCCTCCGAGCAGCGCTACCGGGCGCTGGTCGACAACAGCCGCGTCGGCGTGTTCATCGCCAACGAAGGCCGGTACACCTACGTGAACGCCGCCTTTGCCGAGATGCTGGGCAGGACGCAGGAAGAGCTTGCCGGCCTGCATTTCCGCGAGGTGATCGCACCCGAGGCGCTGCGCCGGGCCGCCGAGCTTTACGAGGCGCAGCGTGCCAGCGAGCCCGCGCCCTACAGTTTCGAAACCCTGCTGCTGCACGCCGATGGCGAGCAGCGCGTGCCGGTGATCGCCACGATCAGCGTGCTCGAGAAGGGCCGCGAGTTCGTCACCACCGGCACGCTGGTCGACATCCGCGAGCAGAAGCAGATCGAGCGGCGGCTGCGTCACAACGCAACCCATGACCCGCTCACCGATCTTCCCAACCGCGCGCTGTTCCTGGAACGGCTGGAGCAGGCGCTGCAGCGCGGCCACGCCACCGGCGTGCATGACTACGCGGTCTGCTTCCTCGATCTCGACGGCTTCAAGATCGTCAATGATTCGCTTGGCCACACCGCCGGCGACGAACTGCTGCGCGCGATCGCCGCGCGCATCCGCAAGTGCATCGAGCCCTGGGACCTGGTCAGCCGCCACGGCGGCGACGAGTTCACGCTGCTGCTCGACCAGATACCGTCCATCGAAGCCGCCGTGGCGGTGGCAAGCCGCATCCACGACGCGCTGGCCACGCCCTTCCTGGTCAACGGCACCGAGATCTTCACCAAGGCGAGCATCGGCATTGCCTTCGGCAACGAGGACTATCGCTCGCCCGACGACCTGCTGCGTGACGCCGACACGGCCATGTACCAGGCCAAGGCGCGGCAGACCTCGCGCATCGCGGTGTTCGACCGGCGCATGCACGAGACCGCGCGCCGCCGCCTGCAGCTCGAGACCGACCTCAGGCTGGCGCTGGATCGCGGCGAGTTCACTCTGCATTACCAGCCGGTATGCGAACTCGGCTCGCGCCGCGTACGCGGCTTCGAGGCGCTGGTCCGCTGGCAGCACCCGCGCATGGGCCTGCTGCTGCCGCGCGACTTTCTCGCCGTCGCCGAGGAGACCGGCCTGATCGTGCCGCTGGGCGAGTGGGTGCTGCAGGAAGCGCTGCGCAGGCTTGAGGCCTGGCAGCAGCATGACCCGGGCCTGTTCATGAGCGTGAACATCGCGCACCGCCAGTTCCGCTATCCGCAGCTCGCCGACCAGGTGGAGCGCGCGCTCGCGCAATCGGGCATCAGCGCCGGCACGCTGCATCTCGAACTTACCGAATCGATCTTCATGGAGAACCCGCGCACCGCCACCATGCGCCTCGAGAAGCTGCGCGCCATGGGCATCTCGCTGTCGCTGGATGACTTCGGCACCGGCTACTCCTCGTTCGCGCATCTCAACCGCTATCCCATCGACACGCTGAAGATCGACCGCTCCTTCGTGGTCGAAGCGGGCAAGTCGCGCCGCGGCCACAAGGTGCTGACCGCGATCGTCGAGCTGGGCCAGGCGATCGGCCTGCAGCTGATCGCGGAAGGCGTGGAGAATGCGGGACAGGTGAAGCGGTTGCGGCGGCTTGGCGTGCGCTACGGCCA
Organism: Gammaproteobacteria bacterium; assembly: GCA_029263725.1. Classification (GTDB taxonomy): domain Bacteria; phylum Pseudomonadota; class Gammaproteobacteria; order Natronospirales; family JAJUFS01; genus JAJUFS01. The sequence continues at coordinate 18,472 of JAJUFS010000003.1, forward strand.
GGGCAATCATCTCGGCCGGCCGCTGCCGCCCGCGGACGTGGAAAGCCTGCTGGAATCCCGGCGCGGCGCCGGCTGGCTGGAACGGCTGCTGCGGCCGGGACGCTGAACTATTCCCAGTCCTCGGCGGAACACGAATACCCCATCGCTTCCAGTCCGCCGTTGAGATAGTCCGCCACCAGCGGCGTGCCCAGCAGGTATTCCGCGGTGCGCGGGTTCCATTGCTCGCGCGCCTGTTCCATGGCGTCGTGCCATTCCGCCGCGTCGAAGTCGCCGCGGCCTATCCACATCAATGCGACGAGATTCTGCTGCTGGCCGGGCTCGAGGTCGTCGATCAGCGCCTTGACTTCCTGCACGGTGAGATCGCCTTCGTGATCCGCCAGCATCTGGTTCGGCCAGTCGGCGTCGCCGCCGTCCGGGTCGTACGGAAAGGTCACCCCTTCCTTGGCATGGAACTCCCGGCAGCGTTCGATGATGCGGCACACGGTTCCGGAATCGATCTCGAGCATGGCGTTCTCTCCCAGGGTCTCCGGGAGATTGTGGGAACGCTTGCGGCGGCTTTCAAAAAGGGTTTCCCGGTATCTCTGTCACCGCGCGCAGCAATCGCTCCGCGAGCGTCTCCACCGGCAGCGCGGCATCCAGTCTCATGCCATCGCGCGGCGCCTCGAAGCGCCTCGCCACTTCATCGACGAGACGGACATCGCGATCCGCGGCGGGATGATGGCGGTCGGCGCTGACCCGCGCGCGGGCAAGTTCAGGCGGGCAATCCAGCCAGGCGAGCAGCCAGCGCGCCTGTGCCCCGCGCGCGATATCGGCGAAGGCCCGGCGGTCCTGCTCGCGAGCCAGCGTCATGCCATCGAGGATCACGTGCCGACCGGCTTCGAGATGCTGCGCAAGGCGAACGGCCATGTGCGCGTTCAGCGCGGCCTTCGCCGCCATGGAATAACCGCCCTTGCCGTAAAGCTCGGCACGCAGCCGGTCGCGATCGAGATGCACGGCGGCAAGCACGGCGCTCAAGCGCGCGGCCAGCGTGGACTTGCCCGCGCCGGGCAGGCCGCATAACGCGATCGCGACGGGTCGCGTCACCAGCTGCCGGTGTTCGGCATCGACTTCCATGGCTCGCGCGGTTCCAGCGCCTTGCCCTTCTGCAGGAACTCGATGGAAATGCCGTCCGGGGTGCGGATGAAGGCCATGCGGCCGTCGCGGGGCGGACGATTGATGGTGATACCCGCGTTCATGAGCTTTTCGCACAGCGCGTAGATGTCATCGACTTCGTAGGCGAGATGGCCGAAGTTCCTGCCGCCGGTGTACTCCTCCGGATCCCAGTTCCAGGTCAGCTCCACCTCCGGAGACTTTTCCGCCTGCGAACGCGCGAGGTCCTCGGGCGCGGCGAGATACACCAGCGTGAAGCGGCCGGCTTCGTTCTCCATGCGGCGCACTTCCACGAAACCGAGCCTGTCGCAGAAGAAGTCCAGGGATTGTTCGAGATTGCTGACGCGCAGCATGGTATGCAGGTAGCGCATTTCTTCCTCCGTGTCGAAAGTGGGACGACGGCACGACAAAACGCGTGCGAAGGGCGAACGATCCGTGTCGGCAGGAATGAGCAGAGCGACACAGCAGCGTGCACCGGTTTGCCATAAGCATTGTACCCCGCGCTGCCGTGCGGGTAGCATCCGGCGACTGCGTTGCAAACCAGGGAGACAACAATGAAGCTTTTCCGGACCAAGCCCATCCTGGGGCACGGAGAATCCGGCTCGGGCCTGAAGAAGGTGCTGGGCCCCGTCGATCTCGTCATGCTCGGCATCGGCGCCATCATCGGCGCGGGCATCTTCGTGCTCACCGGCATTGCCGCCGCCAACCACGCCGGTCCGGCCGTGGTGCTGTCCTTCGTGGTGGCCGGCCTCGTGGTCAGCTTTGCCGCGCTGTCCTACGCGGAACTCGCCTCCGCCATCGGCGGTGCGGGCAGCGCGTACAGCTACGGCTACCACGGCCTCGGCGAAATCGTCGCCTGGATCATCGGCTGGATGCTGATCCTCGAGTACACCGTCGCGATCTCCGCGGTGTCCGTGGGCTGGTCCGGCTACGTGCACAACGCGCTCGCCGCGATGGGCGTGGGCCTGCCGGAACTGCTCACCAAGACACCGGTGGAAGGCGGTCTCGTGAACCTGCCGGCGCTGGCGATCATTCTCGCGCTCGGCGTGCTGCTCGCCAGCGGCGCGAAAGTGAGCGCGCAGTTCAACGCCATCATGGTGTTCGTCAAGGTCGCGGCCATCCTGCTGTTCATCGCGGTGGCGGCCTTCAACGTCGACCCGCAGAACTGGGTGCCGTTCATCCCCGAACGCGGACCGAACCCGCTCGGCGACGTCTCCTACGGCTGGCAGGGCATCATGGCGGCGGCGGCGAGCATCTTCTTCGCCTACATCGGCTTCGACGCCGTTTCCACCGCCGCGGAGGAAACCCGCAACCCGAAGCGCGACCTGCCCATCGGCATTCTCGGTTCGCTGGTGGCCTGCACCATCCTGTACATGCTGGTCGCGCTGCTGCTGACCGGCGTGGTGCCCTACAAGCAGCTGAACGTGCCCTCGCCGGTGTCGTACGCGCTGCTCGAAGTCGGCGCGCGCTGGGCGTCCGGCATGATCGCGGTAGGCGCGATCGCGGGCCTGACCACCGTCATGCTGGTGCTGTACTTCGCGCTCACGCGCATCCTGTTCGCGATCTCGCGCGACGGCCTGCTGCCACCGTTCTTCTCGCACATCAACGAGAAGACCGGCAGCCCGGTGCGGGTCATCGTGCTGTCCGGCCTGATCATGGCCAGCATCGCGGGCTTCGCGCCGCTGCATGACATCGTCGAGCTGACCAACATCGGAACGCTGGGCGCGTTCATGGTGGTGTGCGCCGGTGTCGCCGTGCTGCGCATCACGCGGCCGGAGCTGGAGCGTCCGTTCCGCACGCCGTTCAGCCCCTTCATCCCGGTGCTCGGCATCATCGGCTGCTTCTACCTGATCCTGAACCTGAGCGAGCACACCTGGGTTCGCTTCGGCATGTGGATGGCGGCCGGCATCATCATCTACTTCGCCTACTCCTATCGTCACAGCCGCCTGCACGGCGGCGGCGACAACGGCACGCCGGCGCGCGCGCCGCTGGAGTAAGCGCCAGCGCCACGAAAAAGGCCCGCACACGCGGGCCTTTTTCTTTCCTGCGAACGCGGGCTCATGCCGCCGCGTCATGCGCCGGCCGTTCCTGGCGCAGCCTGAGCTGCCAGACCAGGCAATCGGCGCGCGCCAGCATGCGCCAGTGCGCACGCGTTGACGCGGGCGCAGTGCTGTCGCGGCTGCGCTTCACGAGATTCGTGATGCGCTCGAAGCGCGCGCCTTCCTCACGGCCGGCCAGCAGCCGGCGCAATTGCATGAGCCCGTCATCAATGCGCCGCTCATGCCGTTCCGCGGCGTGGGGACGTGCATCCACGAAGGCGAGCTGTCCTTCGATGCGCGCCAGCAGGCGGCCCTTCTTCCTCTCGTCCATGTCGATCTCCATTGCGGCTCCTGACATGGAGGTTGCGATCGCCGCCTGCCGCTTCCATCAGGGGATCGCCTGAATGCTGTGCGTCGTTCCCCGGTACCGGGGTTCATGCGCGTTGATTCCCTCCGCTTCCCGATAGGGCGACCGCGGCGCTGCTGCAAAGCTGCGCGTCCCCGGAGGGAGAGAGCACATGAAGGAAACCGACCATTCGACCGACACCCTGGACGCCTTGCTGCAGACACTGCTGCAGATCCTGGCGCGCGTGCTGATCCAGCGCGGCATGACGGCCTACGAGGTGATGGAAATCTGCCGCTGGAGTTTCGTGAAGGCGGCCATCGACAGGAGCTTCGCGCTGCCCGGCAAGCGGCACGTCAGCAAGACGCGCGCCGCGATCCTCACCGGCCTCAGCCGCCGCGAGGTGGACCGGCTCATCTACCTGCGGGCGCCGACACAGGCGCGGGTGCGCGCCGTCTATCACCGCGGCCACCGCATCCTCAAGGCCTGGCATGAACTGCCCGGCTACCAGGGCAAGGACGGTGCGCCGCTGGTCATCCCGGTGCGCGGACCGGCGCCAAGCTTCGAGAGCCTGGTGCGCGAGTGCTGCCGCGACATCACCGTGCGTGCCATGCTGGATGACCTCGCGATGCGCGGCTGCGTCCTCCTGCTGGACGATGGGCGCGTGCAGGTGCTGCAGCGCGAACATCGCGAACTGCCGCTGGCGGCGGAACACGCGCAATGGACACGGCAGGCGCTGGAGTCCTTGCGCGGTCTCGCCCGGGAACTCAGCGAGCCGCCAGCGCAGCGCGTACATGAACTGCTGTTCGACACCGGGCCGCTCGCCGCTTCCGTCGAACAGCTGGCCCGCCGCCTCGAAGGCACGGCGCGCGAGTTTCTCGACGGGCTGGCGCAATCGCTGCCATCCGACCGCTCGCAGTCCGGCGACACGGCACGCGCCGCGGTGAGCGTCAGGATCGCGGTGAAGAACGAGGCGCCGCCTTCTCCCGGGCAAGCAGCGCGCTGATGCCGTGCGGCTCGCGCCGCGGCAAGGCGGCGCGCACCGTGAGCGCGTCATCAGCCGCCAGCGCTTCCACCGCGAGGTATGCCGAGCGCACCGCGCTTTCCATCGATGACGGCAGCTCGGTGCGCAGCCAGTCGCCGGCAAGATAAAGGCCGGGAACGCGCGTGCGGACCTCGGGCCGTCTTGCCTCGAAGCCGGGATGGGGCGCGCAGATCGCCATGGAGATCCGGTGCACCCGCGCATGCACCAGCCGTGCCGCCCGTGAAGCCGGGGCGAATTCCGCGAGCTCCTCGCGCGTGCGCGCGATGATGGCCTCGTCATCGAGCTGCGCGGCGCGATCGCTGTAAATGATGTTGCTGCCGATCAGCGATGGCGTGGACAGCGGCTCGCGGCGGAAATTCGCGAACTCGTAGAAGTCGTAGTTGAGATTGTCCGGCGACCAGATACGCGCCCAGAATTTTTCCTCAGTGAAGCGGCGGTCGAACCACAGCCAGGTGCTGATGTAGGGGCTGGTCCGGAACCGGTCGAGCTGATAGTCCTGCTCGACAAATGCGGGCAGCAGGCCCTGCAAGGCCTGCGGCGGCAGCGCCAGCACGCAGCGGCGCGTTTCGATCGTCTGGCCATCCGAGAGCGCGACCGACTGCACGCCGCGTCCGGAACATTGCACGGCGCGCACGGCGACACCCGTGACCACCGAACCGCCGCCGCGTTCGATCAGCTTCGTTGCCATGGGCACGAACAGCTCGCCGAGCGGAATGCGCGGGAAGCCGAAGTGGAAATCGCCGCGCGCCGACATCATCCACAGGAAACGCATCAGCGAACCGGCGGAACATTCTTCCAGCGGCACGTTCATGATGGCCATGCATACGGTGCGCCAGAACCAGTCGATGAAATTCTCGCTCACGCCCAGGCCGCGCAGCACCGACTCGGCATCGCGATCATCCATGGCAAGCACGTCCGCCTCGTTCATGCGCATCACGCGGTAGAGCGTCCTGCGCGCCGAGAGGATATCGCTCGCGGCGAGCTTGCGGACGCGCAGGAAGTTGGGCAGGAAATGCAGCGGCGCCGGCAGGGCGTGATTCTTCATCGGGATCGCTTCGCCGTCATCGACCAGCGTGATGAAGCGTTGCGGCTGCCAGTCGATTTCCCGCGCCGTGCCGAGGCGGCCGAGCAGCGCCAGCATGTTGCGATGTTCGCTGGTGAGCACATGCGGACCGATGTCCACGGCATCGCCGCGGGTCTCGTCGTGTAGGCTGAGCGCGCGGCCGCCCGGCATTCTGCCGGCTTCGACGACGCGCACCCGATAGCCGGCGTCAGTCAGCGCCACCGCTGCCGCCAGGCCCGCGATTCCCCCGCCTGCAATGATGACCTCGTTCCGCATCCCGATCCTGCGCACCCGGTTTCTTGTATTTCCGCCGCAGGGTGCCGGTGTTCCAATCGGTGAGAGCCATTGCGGAGCTTCTGCATGCCGGAAGACTGGATACAGATCATCGTGCCGCTCGGCAGCGCCTGGCTGGCCGGCAGCCTGATCGGCCTCGAACGCAGCTATCACGGACGGCCGGCGGGCTTTCGCACGCATGCGCTGGTGTGCATCGCCTCGGCGCTGCTGATGCTTGCCACCGTGCATCAGTCCGAGTGGACCGAAGGCCTGCCGGTGGAAGCGATCACCACCGATCCGACCCGCATGGCCCAGGGCATCATGACCGGCATCGGCTTTCTCGGCGCCGGCGTGATCATCCAGGAAGGGCTCACGGTGCACGGGCTCACCACGGCGGCGTCCATCTGGATCACCTCGGCGCTGGGCATCATGTTCGGCGTGGGCTATTACCTGCCGGCAATCATCACCACGCTGATCGTCCTGATCGTGCTGTCGTTCTTCCGCTGGGTGGAGGCGAGGCTGCCCACGCAACTGGTGCTGCAGCACGTGCTGCGCTTCGAGCGCAGCCGCCTGATGAGCGAGCGCGAGGTCCGCGACATGCTGGAGGCGCAGGGCTTCGAAGTGAGCAAGTTCGGCTTCTCGCTTTCGCCGGACAGGGCGTGCTTCGAGTACAGCATGCTCATCAGCACGCTGAACGGCGACAATGTCGAGCGGCTCTCCGATGTCCTGCGAGGGACGCCGGGCGTGGTCAGTTTCCGTCTCGTGCCGCTCGGCACGGGCAACTGAGAAAAAAGAAAACCCGCCTGGAGGCGGGTTTTCTTCCTCCGAGGCGTCGTTTACTGGCCGCCCTGGCTCGCCGACCGCTGCAGCTCATCCAGGTCGATCTTCGCCTGCTCCACGTCGGCGCGCGCGAGGTCATAGCGGATGACGCCTTCCTCCGCGCTGACGTTCTCGAAGTCGGCCGGCAGGGCGTACTGCTCCTCGCTCATGAAGCCGCCTGCATTGACGACCAGCGCCGAGACTTCACCATCGCTGCTCACCAGCACGTCCTCGACGTTGCCGAAGGAGTCCTCGTCGGACAGCGCGACTTCCATCTCCATCAGCTCGCTCGCCTTGTGCTTGCCGCTGGCGGACGTGGCGCTGCTCGAGTCTTCCGCGCTTACCGTCTGCATCTGTGAAGACTGCACGGTAATGACGCCGTTCTGCTCGTCGAACTGCGGCGAGTCCCAGCTGACGCTGGTGAGATCGGCATCGTCCGTCATCGCGGCAGCCGCAACCCGGCTGTCGCCGGCCTGCCCGAGGCTGGCCGCCGCATCGGCGCCGTCCTCGCCGGTCTGCGTGACGAGCTTGTCACGTTCGGCGCCGGTATTGCGCATGCCGACCTGCGTACGGTCTTCCGCCACCACCTGGCCTGCGCCGTCGCCGACAGCGCCCCGTTCAACACCTTCCGTGGTGGACACCGAGGCCTGCCGGGTCATGCCGTCATCGGCGCTGACCTGCAACGCCTCGACACGCCCGTCCTCGCTCAACAGCACGTCCTGCACTTCGCCGACGGTCTGGCCGTCGCTGGACTGGACCTCGCTGCCGATGATCTCGGACAGGCGCCAGTCATCCTTCAGTTCGTCCGTCTTCACGCCATGCTTGTCGCCGCCGCCGGCGACCGCGAGCAGCGGCGTCATGGCAGCAGCCAGAATGAAAATTCGTGATCTCATGTGACCTCCAGGACTATTCGGGATTCGCAAAAAAAAATGCGGGCGCCAGGGCGCCCGCATCATGCTTCCATCAGGTGGACTCGGTGAGCTTGTCAGGATCGAACTCGCCGGACGCCTCCACTTCCTGCGCGGTCATCTGCAGGCTGACCGCTTCCTGCTCGGCGCTGACGTTCTCGAACTCAGCGGGAATCGCGTAGGTCTCGCTGGAAAAGAATCCGCCGGCCTCGATCACGAACGCCGAGGCGCTGCCATCCTGGCTGACGAGAATGTCCTCTATCTGCCCGTAGCCTTCCTGGTCGGCGAGATTGACGTCCATGCCGAGGAGCTCGCTGGCGCGATGCTCGCTTCCCTGCTGCACGGCCTCCTCCTCGCTTTCATAGGTCACGAGCTGCTGGCCCATGCCCGAGCTCGTGTCGATCCTGAGGACGCCTTCCTCCTGCATGAACGAAGGATTGTTCCATTCGAGCGCCACCAGCTGGCTGCCGCCATCCAGGCGCATCATGCCGCCGTTCTCGCGGGACGAATCCCGGCTGTCTTCCTCGGTGGTGGTCGCGACCGTGCTGGTCTCCGCGCCGGTATCGGCCACGGTGCTGCCCATGCCGTCATCCATGGCGGTGCCGTCCGCACCCATGCGCTGGCCGCCGCCCTGCTCCTGCAGGAATTCGTCGCTTGCTTCCACCAGGACGGAAACGATCTTGCCGTCGGCGCCGATCACCACATCCTTGAGCTCGCCGACTTCCTTGCCATCATTCGACTCGACGTCGCTGCCGATCATTTCCGAGATGCGCCAGTCGCCTTGCACCTCCTGCGCGTTGAAGCTGTCCGTCTGCATGTCCTGGGCCGCTGCCGCGAACGGCAGTATCGCCGCCGTCAGCATGACTGCATATTTCATAATTACCTCCTGGGTCGCTCCTGTTTGACAAACCGCACGCGAAGACAGGCATCTGCTCCGCCTGGTTCGTCAGAGCTGCGGAACGTCCGGGGATTTTTCAACGGAGGGAAAACGCTCAGGCGTTCTCGTTCAGCTGCTCCCACAGCCTGAGCAGCGAGCGATCGAGCATGTCCCGGTCCTCGTACTGGTACGGTTCGGTGGCGAGCGCATCGAGCCGGAGGTGGACGTGCGCCAGCCGCGCGCAGGTCAGCGAGTCGAGATCGTCGCTGGCCTCGGCCAGCGGCAGGAGAATGTGGCGTATCGCCTCGGCAAGCTCGGAGGGGCTGGTGCGGCCGTTCCAGCCGTGCAGCAGCGTCATTGCTTCGGCGACCCGATAGGCGAGCGACTCGCTGGAAATTGAGGCCATGTCTGCTGCTTTCTTCCCGAGTGTCATGCGTGAATGCCGCAAGCGTACGGCAAGGTTCAGGACAGTGAATGCTTTTCCTTATGGTCCGTGTTCAAGCATAAAGGTAAATGTGCTCCATGCCCACGTCACCCACAGGAGCAATACACATGAAAGCACATCATCTTCTTTACGCCCTGTTCGCGAGCCTCATCCTTGCGCTGGCCGGCTGCGCCGGCACCGCGGACCGTGAGAGCACGGGCGAGTACATCGATGACGCCGCGATCACCGCGCGCGTGAAGACGGCGCTCATCCGCCAGGATGAAGTCAAGGCTCGCAACATCAACGTCGAGACATTCCGCGGCACCGTGCAGCTGAGCGGCTTCGTGGACTCCAGGGAAGAAAGCCGCCGCGCCGAGGAAACGGCCAAGGGCGTCTCCGGCGTGAAAAAGGTGCAGAACGATCTGCAGATCCGGTCGAAACAATGAACTGCCCGGGGACGCACTGCGTCCCCTTCCTTTCCGCCTTGATTCGATCCCGCATCGTCCACACAAAGACCTTGCCCCCGACCGGGAACCTCCGCCCATGATCAGAAGCCTGATTTACGACGCGCTGTTCCGCCCATTGACGGCGCGCTGGTATGCGGAGGTGCTGACGCGCCTCCCCGACCGCTCGCACCTGCTCGATGTCGGTGTCGGCACCGCCGGTGCGCTCACGCACAACGCGGCGCTGGTCCGTGACAAGCAGCTTCACGTCACCGGCATAGACATCGATGATGAATACATGAAGCGCGCCCGCGAACGCGTCACCAAGGCAGGCCTGCATGACAACGTCACGCTCACGCTGGAATCCGTCTACGATCATGTCGGCGGACCGTATGATGCAGTGTACTTTTCCGCGAGCTTCATGCTGCTTCCCGAACCCGAGGAAGCGCTTCGACACGTCAGCGCACTGCTGAAGCCCGAGGGGCGCATCTTCTTCACGCAGACGTTCAGCGAACGCCGCTCGCGATTGCTCGAGATCGCCAAGCCGCTGCTCATCAAGATCACCACGATAGATTTCGGCCGTGTGACATATGAAGAGGATTTCGTGCGCTCCCTGCGCGAAAGCGGTCTGCACCTCGAGGAACTCACCGTGCTCGACGTCAACGTCGGACAATCGTTTCGTCTCGCGGTTGCAGCACCGGGTGATTCCGCGCGTCTTCACGACTTCTGATTCACATCCCTTCAGTGTTTTCTTGCACGGTCCGTTGTACGGCTTTCTGATAACGCTGCATCTTGCAAACCAAGGTAAGTGCTTGCGCGGATTCCCCGCCGTGCTGGGTGTGTTTACGGTCATCTCCACTGGCTTTGTTTCATAACTCTCGCCATGGAGACGAACTATGTTGAATATCTCGAAACCATTTTCTGGAGGAGCCACGCGCATTCTCGTCGCCGTGATGTTCGCCATCTCGCTTGCCGCCTGCGGAGGTAGCTCCGGTGGTGGCGGTGGCGGTGGTGGTGGCGGCGGCGGTGGCGGCGGTGGCGGTGGCGGCGGTGGTGGTGGCGGCGGCGGCAACACGCCGCCGACGGTCACCGTCTCGCCCGAAGGCAGTCTTGGCGCCACGCAGTCCATCGTGCTCACCTTCAGCGAAGCGATGGATACGGATTCCGTCGAACTCGGCGGGCTCGGCGAGATCGCGTCGCTCTCATGGGATGGCGACACGACGCTTACGCTCGCGCCACAGAACGGTTACTGGAATCCCGGTTCGCAGTCGTTGACGGTAGATGGCAGCAATGCCGATGGCACGGAAATGGAAACAGCCTCCTTCGACTTTGACGTGCAGGCGCCGTTCGCCACTTACCAGAACGCATCGCGCGTCATCGGCCAGGTGGATTTCGTCAGCGGCCTGTCGCGCCAGGGCGGTGATGCCGCCAGTGCGACCACGCTCGACAATCCGATGGGCGCCGTCGCATATGCCTCCGAGGAGGATGTACTGTTCGTTTCGGATGCTGGCGACTCGCGCGTGCTCGGCTTCCTCGGCCTTCCGGAGGCGAACAACGCTCCTGCCAACTTCGTCGTCGGCCAGGAGAACTTCTCCCTTACGGCGGCGTCGACTTCCGCGGCAGGCATGAACCGTCCGGAGAGCGTGTCCACGGAAGGCGGCAACCTGGTCATCACCGATGCATGGAACAATCGAGTGCTGATCTATGACGGCATTCCGATTGCAGGACCGGTCGCCGCTTCGGTGGTACTGGGCCAGGACGGCTTTGACGCCGCGCCGCAGTCCGGGTGCGCCGCCAATCGCCTGCACAACAACCACGTGCACGGTCACTTCGTCAGCCCGGATGGCAAGCTGATCGTCGCGGACTCCGGCAACAACCGCGTCCTCATCTGGAACAGCATGCCGACGGAGAACGCACAGGCGCCGGACATGGTGCTCGGCCAGGCGAGCTTCGACACCTGCGCGCCGAACGATACGGACCAGAACGGCGCGCAGGACATCGACAACCTGCTCGATGGCCGCACCATGTTCCACCCGACCAACGTGTGGACGGATGACGAGCGGCTGTTCGTTGTCGACCAGGCCAACAACCGCATCCTCGTCTGGAACAGCTTCCCGACCGAGAACTTCGCCGAAGCGGATTATGTGATCGGCCAGGAGAGCATGAACCGCAACGCGATCAATGACGTCGACCAGGACGGCGTCCAGGATGCGTCAGCGAGCGCCAGCACGCTGAACAACCCCTGGGACGTGATCGTGCACAACGGCCAGATGATCGTCACCGACATGGAGAACAACCGCGTGCTGATCTGGAACGAGGTGCCGACCGAGAACTTCGCGCCGGCCGATGTGGTGATCGGACAGCCCGACTTCGAGAGCATCGCGGAGAACGCGGGCGGTGGCGTCGCCGCGAACACGCTCAACCGTCCCGCCGGCGTGCGTGTCATCAACGGCGAGCTCTACGTTACCGACTGGGAGAACTCGCGCATCCTCGTGTTCTCGCCGCAGGAAGCCGGCGCAGAATAGGACTCGGTGTTTCAACCTGAAGGAACCGCCCCGCAAGGGGCGGTTTTTCTTTGTGCGCCTTCCAACCTGGCTGGGGGGATGAACTCAAGCAGCAGAACTGATGTGCGTGTTTCCTGCACAGCGGTAGGGTGGTGCCACCCTTTCATTAGATGCACTCCCCGGAGGAATCACGTGTCCGCACTCACAAGCCGCCCGCTGGCGCGCATATTGCAACTTCTCCTGATCGGCATGCTCGCCCTCTCGATTGGCGCGTGCAGCGACGACGACAATGACCGCACTCCGCCGCCCGCAGGTGGTGGTGGTGGTGGTGGTGGTGGCGGCGGCGGCGGCGGCGGTGGCGGTGGTGGTGACACCACCGATGACATCGGCTGGACCGCTTCCGTGGAAGGTACGATCTCCGCGAAGGAAGCCATCGTCATCAGCTTCGACGCTCCCGTCGAACCGGATACGCTGGAACGCGAAGGCGTGTTCGCTCGCGCCGCTGAAGTCGAATGGTCGGCGGACAACACCGAGCTCACCTTGACGCCGCGCAACTACTGGCCGTTCGGCCCGCGCGTCCTGGACCTCGAGGTGGACGGCGCGGACGGCGGCGATGCCGACGTCGAGATCCGCTTCGAAGTCACGCCCGCGTTCAGCAACGCGCAGGATGCCAGCGTCGTCATCGGCCAGATGGATTTCACTTTCGGCGAGAGCCGGCAGGGCGGCATGGCCGCCGGCGCGAACACGCTCGATGAACCGCTGGGCGCGCCGGCCTATGCTGCCGAGCAGGACATCCTGTTCGTCGCCGACACCTGGGATTCGCGCGTGCTCGGTTTCCGCGGCATTCCGGAAGTGAACAATGCCGCGGCCGAGTTCGTGCTGGGACAGGCCAACTTCACCGCTTCCGTGGGCGCGAGCACGCGTGAAGGGATGGTCTCACCGCAGTACGTCACTGCGGATCACGGCCGCCTGATCGTCACCGACACCGAGGCCTACCGCGTATCCATTTACGACGGCATCCCGGAAGATGGCAGCGCCCTGCCGTCCGTGGTCGTCGGCCAGCCAAGCTTCGAAGGCCGCATCGACAACCCGCCCTGTGACGCGCGCACGCTCAATCATTCGCACGGACACTTCCTCACCGACAGCGGCAGGTTCCTGGTGGCGGCCTCCTGGCAGAACCGCGTGCTGATCTGGAACCAGCTGCCGACCGAGGACTACCAGCCTGCCGACATGGTGCTCGGCCAGCCCAACCTCGAGACCTGCCTTGACGCACCCAACGGCCCGGCATTCCGTCATCCCACCGACATCTGGACCGACGAAGAGAAGCTGGTGATCGTGGATTCGGAGAAGCATCGCGTGCTCATCTGGAACGAGTTCCCGGATGAGAACTTCGAGGCGCCGGACGTGATCATCGGCCAGAGCGACATCCGCAACGAGGCGCCGAACGACGACAACCAGGATGGCGTACCGGATGAACAGGCCTCGGCGCGCGTGCTCGATTATCCGCGCAGCCTGCACATCGACGAGCACGGCCAGATGTTCGTCGCCGACATGAACAACCACCGCATCCTGATCTGGTACGAGATCCCGACGGAAACGTTCACGCCCGCGGACGTGGTGATCGGCCAGGCGGACTTCGCCGACACCGGCGGCCTGGGCGAGATCAGCGAGGACCCGCCGAGCGCGCGCACCTTCAACAGCCCGACGGGCGTGCGCGTCATCGGCGACAGGCTGTTCGTCACCGAGCGCTTCAATCACCGCGTAATGATCTTTGAGGCGCAATAGTCAAAGGGAAAAGGGAGAAGGAAGAAGGGAAAGACAATCTTCTTCCTTCTCACTTCTCCCTTCTTGCTCGCCTCATGTCTCCCCCTCCAACACCCGACACGCCAGCGGCTGCGCGTAGCCGTTGATGGACAACAGGGCATGGAGGTCCTGGGTGTCGACCAGGATCGCGCCTTCGGCAGTTTCACCGCTTTCGTTGACGTCAGGCGTCCACTCCAACGCTTCGGCATGCACGCTGAGGTGCCGCCCCGTTTGCAGGACCTTGCCCTGGCCTTCCCAGCAGCCGGAGTACATGCAGAAGAAGACGTAGCCTTCGCGGGATACCAGCACGTCCATGGGCGTGAAGGCATCGTCGTTCACCGTGCAGCCGTCGGCGGAACAGTGCGCTTCGAAGTCCTGGTTCGTGCAGCGCCACACCTCGGCAGCGGATGACGATCCGCAGGCCAATGCCAGCAGCGGGACAAGCAGCATTCTTTTCATGAGAACTCCCTGAGGGGATCCGCCTCGGCAGAATACGGCATTCCGCGTTCGCACGTCTTGAATCGCGCGCCGGCATGCCCACTGAACGCAGTAATCCCGGAGGAGGCAAGGCAATGAAAACCGTGAATCTCGTCACCCTGGTGCTGCTCATCGTGGGCGGCATCAACTGGCTGCTCGTCGGCGCGGCGGACTTCAACCTGGTCGCGGCGCTGTTCGGCGAAGGTTCGGCGATGAGCCGGCTGGTGTATGTGCTGGTCGGTCTTTCGGCGCTGTGGCAGATCGCGCCGCTCAGCAAGGCGTTCCGCATCGACGAGCCGCTGGCGGAGCACGGTGCGCATCAGCATCGCACCGAGCGCGTGCGTCACCATTGATGAATCAGGAAGGCCGGCGCCGCGCCGGCCTTCCTGCCAGCCACACCGACAGCGCAATCACGCTCCCGCCGGCGAGCAGGCGGGCCCAGTCCACGTCGCGGTTCCAGAAAATGAAGTTCACCAGGATGCCCGCCGGGATGAGCATGTTGTTCATGGTGGCGACTTCCGCGGTGTTCACGCGGCGTATGCCGATGTTCCAGGCGTAGTACCCCAGCCCCGACGCGCCCAGGCCGAGCCACGCCAGCACCAGCCATTGCTGCGCGGTCTGCGGCAGCCGCGCCGCATCGCCGAACAGCAGGAAGCCGACACCCGAGGCGAGGCTTGCGCCCAGGAAGAAGAACGCCATCACCTGTGCCTGCTGCAGCGCCGAGCCCAGCGGCAGGCGGCGGTAGAACACCTGCCCCGCGGCGAAGCACAGGTTCGCGGCCTGGATCAGCAGGAAACCCGTCACGGCATCGGCGCTGACGCGGTCGTAGCGGATGATGGCCGCGCCCAGCACCGCCAGCCCCGCCGCCAGCCACCATTGCAACGGCAGGTGCATGCGCCGTGAAGCCAGCTCATCGATGAGCGTGATCCACAAGGGCGTGAACACGGTGAACAGGAGAAGCTCGGCTACTTCGAGATAGCGGAAGGCTTCGTACAGGAACAGGTACATGATGCCGAGCTGCACCGCGCCTATGCCGGCGAGCGCAAGCCCCGTCCTGGCCGGCACCGACCGCCGCCGCAGCAAAGGCAGGAACAGCGCGAGCGCGAGCGCCACGCGCGTGAAAACCGCGAAATAGCCATCCACCTGCCCGGCGAGGTAGACGTCGATCAGCGAGAAGCTGAACGCCCAGCCGAACGTGACCAGCCACAGCAATGCCATCGGAATTTCGCCTCAGCGCAGGCGGGCGGCGAGCAACAGCGGCGCGAGCATCAGCAGCACCGTACCGCCTCCGCCGCCCGATCCGCCGCCGGTGACGATGCGGTAATCGTCGGGCCGCTCCCTGACCTTCTGGCGGAAGGCATCGAGCTCGATCTCGAGGTTGCCGATCATCTGCTGCGCGGCCTGCGTGGTCGCCTCGATGGCATCGAGCCGCAGCTGCTCGCCCTGGTTGATCGGCGTCGAGCGGCCCTTCACCTCGCTCACGCCGGGCGCGCGCAACAGCATGCGGCGGCTGGCGATGTCGTAGACCACCGTGTCCAGCATCACGGTGGTGGTGTTCTTCTCACCCGGGACGACGTACGCGCCGATCAGCGTCCAGTAGGTGAACGCGGCCACATCCTGGTCGGTAGTCTGCACCTGGTCGTAGGCCACCAGCGCGATGATGTCGATGTCGTACATGGTGGCGAGCTGGTCGAGGTTCGCAAAGCCGCCCTTGGGACGGAGATAGCTGCTCGGGATGATCTCGATGGAATGGATGTACTCGCGGTCCTTGAAGGCGTCGGCCACCCGGCGCAGCAGCCTGTGCTTTTCGATCTCGGTAATGGTCGTGCTGCGGTACTGGGCGAAGTTGCCGTCACTCTCCGGCACGAAGGCGATGCCCACGCGCGCCGGCAGCTTGATTTCGGCGATGCCCGGCTGCTCGATCTTCCCTGCCTCGTCGGGATACAGGAAGGCATAGGCGCTGCTGGCGGTGCGGTGACGGGCGTTGAACGAGGCACAGGCGGAGACGAACGCCACGGCCAGCAACAGGATCAGAAACTTGCGCATCCCTACTCTCCTTGCATCTAACGCGACGCGGAAGAGTAACGTGCGGCAGCGGTCTCGTCACTCGGAATCAGTCGCCGGCATCGTGCAGGGGGCCGCCGAGACGCTCGCCCTCGGTCTTCTCGCCCTTGCGCTTGCCCTTGGGGCTGTAGTGTTCGATGAGCGCGTTGATCTCCGAGCCGACCAGGATGACCAGCCCGGCGATGTACAACCAGAACATCAGGATGATGACGGCGCCGATGCTGCCGTAGGTGGCGCTGTAGTCGGCAAAGTTGGCCACGTAGATCGCGAAGCCCAGCGAGGCGATGATCAGCAGCAGCACGCCAATCACGCTGCCCGGCGTGATGAAGCGGAACTTCTGCTCGACGTTGGGCGCGAACTTGTAGATCAGCGCGAAGCCGAGCAGCAGCGCCAGCACGATGACGATCCAGCGGAACACGGCGAAGATCGTCAGCAGGAAGTCCGGGATGCCGCGTTGCTCGCCCAGCCAGTCCTCGGCCGCGCCGCCGGCGACGATCAGCCAGAACGCACCGATCACCAGCAGGCCGAACATGATGCTGAGCGCGAGCGCCACCGCGCGGGCGCGGATGTAGCTGCGCGCCTCGCTGACGTCATAGGTGATGTTGAGCTGCTGCATGATGGCGTACATGCCCGTGGACGCCGCCCATAGCGTGCCCAGCACGCCGAAGGACAGCAGGCCGCCGCGGCGCTGGCTGGTCACTTCCTCGACCACGCGCGACACCATGCTGAAGGCATCCTCGGGCAACGCGGTTTCCAGCACGCTCATGATTTCTTGGTCGATGTTCGCCACCGGCAGGTAGGGAATGATGGTCATCAGCAGGATGAGCGCCGGGAAGATCGCCAGCGTCAGGTAGTAACCCAGCGCCGCGGCGCCGACGAAGACATTGTCTTCGCTGATCTCGCGGTTGAGATCCACAAGGAACTGCCTGAAGGTGATGCCGCGATACATGGGTGCCCCGCCGCTGGATTCGCGTTCACATTGGGAACGCGGGCGGGACAAGTAAATATGGCGATACCACTAGAAGCAAAACGGCGCGGTGAATGCCGCGCCGTTTTACTTTTTACTCCGCCGAGTGGACGGGCAATGGACGTCCCGCGGAAGCGAGCTCGGTGCGCAGGTCCTGCGCCACCGCGTCCGCAAACTTCACGCCCACCAGGCGCCACTGCAGGCCCTCGAAGCGGAACGTGAGCGCGAGACGGTGATACTGCACCTCGAAACCGGTCAGCCCCTGCAGGCTTCTCGTCCGCGGGCGCGGCAACTGCACGCGAGCGGTAGCGTTTTCGGCCTCTTCGGGATCCAGCAGCCTGCCGTTGCGCAGGAAGGCCGCGATGCGTTCGGGCTGGGTGCTGGCGTTGATCATGCTGGTCAGGGCGTTCGCGGACTCGCCCCGAAGACCGTTGCCCAGCTGGGCGCGGATGGATTCCTGCACCCGCGCGTAATCGATGAGCTTGCCGGCGGCGCGCAGGTCGCCGGCGCGAAACGCGCTTGCCAGGCGATCCGCCGTCCAGAACGGCTGGAACACGTAACCGCCCGCCACGAGAAGAATGGCCAACACCGCCAGCAGTGCCGCCTGCACACGTGCGTCCTTCATTTGCCTCCCCATTCGCTGTCACGGAAAGGCGCGCACCATGAAGGCGAGGCGGCAGACTGTCAAGGAACTGCGGCGGAAAACGCGGGCTCAATCGAGGACGAACCGTTCCTCGAGAATGGCGAGCACCGCGTCCTCGTGGAGCGCCGTCACGTCCACCTGGCCCAGCAGCTCGTATTGCCCGACGGTGTCCTTCTGGCCGATGCCGATGCCGACCGTGCCCGGGATGCGATCCAGCAGGATCAGCACCAGCCGGCGGCCGGAGCGCAGGCAATCGATGTTCACTGCGTCCGCGGCGATGCCCATGGCGCGAATCGTCGAGCTGATCACGCCCACCTGCGTGGCCGCATGCGGATGCGCTTCCGTGAAGCGGCGGTTCGCCGCCACCGCGATGTCCGCCACGGCATCAATGTGTTCGCTTGCCAAGAGAATTGCTCATGCATTGGTGAAGCCCGACTTTCTCACAACGGCTGCGTTGGCGCATCCCACCGATTCACACTGCAACGTCGCCGGAGCGTTGCATCCAGGGCCGGTTGCAGCAGGAATCGGCAGGAACCGGCAAAGGAGTCCCGCATGCTCGCGGCACGTTTGCGCGAATGACATGAAAAAGCCACGCGCTGCGGGGCTTCTTCATGGCGCGCCGCCTGTCACTCCTGCGCGAGCGGCAGGACGCGGTTCACCAGCTCGATCAGCACCTTGCCCGGTTCTTCCAGCGGCGCGAGATGGGCGGAGTGCTCGAACCATATTCCATGCTTGACCGGCGCCTCGAGCGCGGCAAGCCAGTCGGCGGTCGGCTGCGAGGGCGTGGTGTAGTCGTGCCTGCCCATGAACATGATCACCGGCACCTGCATCTGCCTGACCTTGCGGAAATCCACCGCTGCCCATTCGTCAAGAATGCGCCCCAGCGTCAGTTCGCTGCCCGCGTTCAGCGCGGCGCGGTCGGCCGGCGAATACACCGGCGAGAGACGGAAGGACTTGAAGTACTGCTCCGAATCATGGCGGTAGGCGCTCAGGCCCCAGTAGTACTGCGCCCACTTGCGCTGCTGGCCGACGCGCTCAGGCGTGAACTCCTCGCCCGGGTATGGCGCGAGTGCCTCCAGTTCGCGAATCGCTTCCTGGTTGTCGTGCAGCTTCGCCATGCGCAGGGCGTACTCGTAGCCGACGCGCTCGTTCTCTCGCACGCTGATCACCTGGCCGATGCCGACATAGGCGTGCACCCACTCCGGCCGGCGTCTTGCCGCCTCCAGGCCGATGATGGTGCCCCAGCTGTGGCCAAGCACGATCACCTTGTCCTTGTTGTAGCGCTTGCGCAGCAGCTCGATCACCTCCAGCGTGTCCGCGACGAACTGCTCAATGTGAATCGTCGGCGCGACCTGTTCCGGGTCATTGGCGTGATAGGTCTTGCCCGCGCCGCGCTGGTCCCACTGCACGACGGTGAAGAACTCCTCCCAGGGGCGCTGGAAGGTCCATGCCCAGGGCATCACCGGCGCCGCCGGCCCGCCATGCAGGTACAGCAGCAGCGGATTGTCGCGGTCGCGGCCGCGCACCTGCAGCCACTGGTCGATGCTGCCTATCTTCGCCGTGAACATTTCCTCGACGCCGTTCGGCGTCACGATGCGCTCGATGTCGGCGATGATCGCCTTCGCATCCGCGAAGGGATCGGCATCGGCGGCCGCGACGGGCGTGATCGACATCGGCAACAGCAAGGCAAGCAGCGACAGCAGACGTACACGGATTTCTTTCATGGCGGTTCTCGTACTTTTCAGGCCCGGCCTCCTGGCGACTGCGCTCCTTGCAATGCTTGGATGCTGCAGTGCGTGCTGCGGTTTGAATGCAGGGCAGGCTTCGGGTCACGCAAGGGAAGGTGGAGCGAGGCGGGGAACCGGAGGCCTGCAGCCCCGCCGCTGCCGAAGCGGCGGGACCGCATGCGTTTCATCGCTCGCGGTAATACATCCGCATCGCGATGGGCGCGAACACCACCGTGACCAGCGCCGCCGCGACGAGCACCCAGAGGATGTCCGTGGTCACGGCGGTTCCATGCATCAGGCCGCGCGCCGCGGTGGTGAGATGCGTCACCGGGTTCAGCGAGACCACGGTCTGCAGCCAGCCCGGCATGGTGGCCGGATCGACGAAGATGTTGCTGATGAAGGTCATCGGGAACAGCAGCAGGAAGCTCGTGGTCATTACCGACTCCGGCGTGCGCACCAGCATGCCGACGATGATCCACAGCCACGAGACCGCCGAGGCGAACACCAGCATCAGCGCGATCGCGAGTATCACGCCAATCACGCCGGCGTCCGGACGGAAGCCGAGCAGCAGGCCGACGGCCAGCACCACCAGCGCCGCGAGCGCGTAACGCATCAGGTCGCCGATCAGCGCGCCGACGATGGGCGCCGGCTGCCAGATGGGCAGCGAACGGAAGCGATCGAACAGCCCCTTGGTGATATCCGTGTTGAGCCCCACGCCGGTGTACACCGTGAGGAACACGATGGTCTGCACGACGATGCCCGGCACCAGGTACTGGAGATAGGCATCCGTCGACCCCGCCAGCGCGCCGCCGAAGAGATAGGTGAACATCACCGTCGACATGATCGGGAAGACCACCACGTCGAACAGCTGGAACGGCACGTGCTTGATCTTCAGCGCCGCGCGCCAGGCGAGCGTCAGCGCCGCCGAGATCGCGCTCGCCGGCGCGGGACGCAGTTCCGATGACAGGACCTTGTGCATGCTGCCGTTGCTCATGCCGCTTCCTCCTTCTGCGCTTCCTCTTCCGCCGCCCGTCCCGTCAACGCGAAGAACACGTCATCGAGCGTGGGCTGCGAGAGAGCGAATTCGTTTACCGTGATGCCGGCGGCCGCGAGCGCGCTGAGCGCCTGCGGCGCCAGTTCCTCGCGCGCCACGCGCACCGACAGGCGCGCCGCTTCCCTGTCCTCCTGCACCTCGTCGCCGAACACGCCGCGCAGCAGCTGCAGCGCGTCCATGTGCCGGCCGGCATCCGCCACCTGCACGTGCAGGGTGCTGCCGCCGACGGAACGCTTCAGCTCGCGGCTGCTGCCTTCGGCAATCAGCCTGCCGTGGTCGATCACCGCAAGGCGGTCGGCGAGATGATCCGCTTCCTCGAGGTACTGCGTGGTCAGCAGCACGGTCGTGCCCTCGGCGGCAATCGCCCGCACGATGTCCCACACCTGGTTGCGGCTGCGCGGATCGAGTCCCGTGGTCGGTTCGTCGAGGAACAACAGTTCCGGCGTCACCACCAGGCTCGCGGCGATGTCGAGACGGCGGCGCATGCCGCCGGAAAAGGCGCGCACCTGGCGGCCGGCGGCCTCCTCGAGCTCGAAGGCCTCCAGCAGTTCCTTCGCGCGGGCGCGCGCGCCGGGCCAGCTGAAGCCCAGCAGGCGCGAGATCATCACCAGGTTTTCCTGGCCGGTGAGGTCTTCATCCACGGAGGCGAACTGGCCGGTGAGACTGACCTTGGCGCGCACCTTGTCGGCCTCGCGCACCACGTCATGACCGAGCACGCGCGCCGTGCCGCCATCGGGCTTCAACAGGGTGGCCAGCATGCGGATCGTGGTGGTCTTGCCCGCGCCGTTCGGCCCGAGCAGGCCGAACACGCTGCCCGTGGCCACGTTGAGATCGATGCCGTTCACCGCCTTCGTGTCGGCGAAATGCTTCTGTAGAGCGGAGGTTTCGATGGCCAGCATGCCGATTCCCTTTTGCTGCACACGAAAGCGCACTTATACAGCCGCGCGCTGCCGCTGAAAACTGACGATCTGCTGCCATCGTGGGATTTTTCAGACGGGGATATCGAAGTGCAGCACTTCCTCGCGCACGCCGAGCTTCTCGTACAGTGCGATCGCGGGCGGGTCGACATAATCCGCCTGCACGTAGATCACCCACGCGCCGCGCTCCCGCGCGATCCCGCGTAGGTATTCGATCAGCGCCGTCGCGATGCCCTGGCGGCGGTGCGCGGCATCGACGGCGAGGTCATAGATGTAGATCTCGCTGCGCGGCTGCTCGAACTTGTGCAGCTCATACGCCGCAAGCGCGCCCACGACCTTCTCATCCTTCACGGCCGCGAGCGCGATGAAGGAATCGCTGCCGAGCAGCCTGTTGATGTAGTCATCGCCGGGACGCCGCGTGTTGTACGTCTGCGGGTCTTCGAAAGCCTCTGCGAACACGTCCAGCATCTGGCCGAACAGCCGCCGGTCGCCCGGCATGATCCTGGTCACGATGAAGGAACTCATTCCCGCTCCCCTCCCGAGGTCAAGGAGGGTTCATTCTAGCGGCAGGAAAACCGCCTCCGTGAGAGCAAAGAAAAAACCCCGCCGGAGCGGGGTTTTTTGATGAGCGGCTCGCTCAGTTCACATACAGCCGATACTTGCCGTGGAACTTGCCGTTGAACAGCAGGGTGTTGCCGAGCAGGGTCGGCGCCGCCAGCTCGACTTCGGTCCAGATTCTCTGTCCCATCGGGTTGACGGTGACCGTGGCGTCGTCCGGCGCAATGATGCGCGTGCCCGCCATGGTGCCGTCGGTCTCGAACAGCTGGAAGTCGGTGTTGCTGACGCCGGCGACGAAGTACGCCTTGTTGCCGCGTACCGTCATCACGCCACCGTTGACGGTGAAGCTGCCGGTTTCCGGATGGATGTCCTTGAGCATGAAGGTGCCCGCCGTGGTGCCGTCACTCACCCACGGCTCATAGCCATGCACGCCATCGCTGCCACGGAACACCAGCCTGTTGCCCATCACCGCCATCATGCCGCGCGATCCGTCGGCCGGCTCGACGTCATGCACCTTGTAGGTACCTGCGCTGCTGCCGTCGGTCACCCACAGGCTGAGCCGGTTGCTGGCGTAGTCGCGGCCCGGGTAGTAGTACCTGCCGTTCATCTTCACCATGACGGTGTCGGCGTAGTGCGCGCCCTGCGAGATCACCTGGGTGCCGGCCGCGGTTCCATTGGTGGACCACAAGGCCTTGTGCGCACCGCCGTTCACGGCATAGCCGAAGAAAAGCAGCCGGTCATCGAGCACATGGAACGCCGTCGGCCAGCCGTAGTAACCCGGCACCGTGTATGGCGTGATCACCGCATGCGTGCCGCCCGGCGTGCCGTCGGTGACCCAGACTTCCTTGCTGTTGCGGCTGACGTCGTGCCAGGTGAAATACAGCTTGTCGTCGAACACCGCCATGTCGTATTCGAGCAGCACCGAACCGGTGACGCTGCTGTCGGCCAGCACGACCAGGTTCCCCTGCGTGCCATCGGTGCGATACAGCTTCGGATAGGCGTAGCCGCCCGTCTCGTAGTACCACAGGTATACGTAGAAGCCGCCGTTGTAGTAGGTGGCGGCCTGGGGGCGCTCGATGTAGGTATCGCCGTTCGGATTGACGTCACGGATCATGTACGTGCCCGCCGGCGTGCCATCGCTGGCCCACAGCTCCCTGCCGTGCACGCCGTCGTCGGCCATGAAGTAGAAATGATTGCCGCCGACGCCGATGAAATCGATGTTCTCCGCGGTCGTCGTGGCCGGATCCTTGATCAGGTAAGTGCCCGCTTCCGTGCCGTCCGAGAACCACAGCCCGCCGGTGACGGTGCCGTCGTAACCCGTGAACACCACGCCGTTCCTGAACGCGCCGAGGATGTGGATGTAGCCGTTCACGCCATCCTTGCCGAAGTCCGCGATCCTGCGCGTGCCCGCGTGCGTGCCGTCGCTCACCCACAGCTGCTCGCGGTCCGGCGAATTGATGCCGGTATCGTCCTCGTCGAACGCGGCAAAGAACGCGCGGCCGTTGGAGACCACGAAGTTTTCCGGCTGAATGGGTCCGTCATGCAGGACGCCGAAGCCGACCGGCGAACCGCCGCCGCTGCCCGGCGGCGCGACCGTGACCTTCACGGTGTCCGTGTCGTACTTGCCCTCGTCGTCCATCACCGTGAGGCGGAAGCTGAGTTCCTGCGGCTTGTCGGTCGCCGCGGGCGCGGTGAAGCTCGCCCTGCCGGAGAAGTCATCCTCGAGAACGACCTCTGCACCCTTGGTCTGCTCCCAGTACCACATGACGATCACGCCGTCGTCGTCGAAGCTGCTCGTGCCATCCAGGGTCACGCGCGCGCCGCCGCTGACCACCTGGTCCTCGCCGGCGATCGCCGTCGGCGCGCCTGGCTCCTTCTTCTCGCCCGACGAGCCGCCGCATCCCGTCACCGAAAATGTGCTGAACAGGCCGATGGCCAGCAGCGCGACAAAACGCTCGAAGCTGTTCACGAATAACCCTCGCTTTACATAAGACAACTACCCGCGCGAAAGCTACCCGTGGCGGCAGAACGGCGCATCCCTCAAATGGGGTATGCCGAGGAAGGAAGAACGCTGCTGGCTTGCAGCATAGCGACGGGAAATGAAGACAATCAGTGCAGCGCGATGCCGGGATGCCAGCCGCTTGCGGCGAGGAAGGCCCTGGCATCGGTCATCTCCAGCATGTCGCGCAGCGCGGCGCGCTTGTCCGGCGCATGTTCGTAGTAGGCCCGCGCGATGCGGTACCCCACCCAGTAGCCGAGATCGCCCGGCGTCTCCAGCGTGCCGTTGAACAGCCAGTCGGAGACATCCGTCTTGTCCATGTCGCGCGCAAACGCTTCCTCGATCTCGCGTTCGCGGCCCGCGGTCAGCGCGCGCAGATGCGAATACGCGACCTCGCCCGCGACCAGCTCGGTGACAAACTCCGCGATGCCCTCGACCAGCGACAGCTCCAGCACGGTGAGACCCGTGGCTTCCGCAAGCTCCGGCGCCTGCTGCACGTGGATGTACTCGTGCGTGATCACGTAGACGAAGCGGTCCTCGACATCCGCGTTCAGGTAATCGACCGCGCACAGCGCTTCGAGCCCGATCTGGATACCGGTGTCCGGCGCGCCCACGCCAACCGGCTTGCCCCTGCCGACGGCGATGGTCACCGGCGGCAGCTTCGCCGCGGGATAAAGCGCCTTCAACCGCCGAAGCGCGTCCTGCAGCCGGTCGCGCACCGCGGGCAGCACGTCGGCACAGCGTCGTGCGCGCTCGTAAAGCTGCGGGTTGCGCTCGATGCTTGCGGCGATCGCCTCGCCGGTGATGTTCCGCAGGCGCGCAAACGTCTGCAGGCCGGACGAGCCCTGTTCGAGGTAATCACGCTGCAGGATTTGCGCGGACGGCGCGCCCGTTGCCGCATCGAAGATCGCGTAGAAGCGCTGCACGTCTTCCACCTGGATGAGCGGCGCGGTGTTCTCCTGATGAACCAGCGCGCATGCGCCAAGCAGGCTGGCGACGACAAGCAAGCAGGCGGACTGCAGCCGCGCCCACATCAGGCCGTTTCCCCTTGTGGAACGTAAGCCACCGGCTCGCGCTCGAGCATCACCCCGAAACGCTCGTACACGTCGCGCTGGATGCGCGCGGCATACTCGAGCACGTATTCGCCCTCACGCCGCCCCGGATTCACCAGCACCAGCGCCTGCGCGGCATGCATGCCGACGCCGTCCTGCCGGTGCCCGCGCCAGCCCGCCTGCTCCAGCAGCCAGCCGGCGGCAAGCTTCACTCTGCCCGCGCCGGCGGGAAAGCTCACCAGCTGCGGGTAGTCGCGCTTCAGCGATTCATGTTTATCCGCGCTCACGATAGGGTTCTTGAAGAAGCTGCCGGCGTTCGGGATTTCCGCGGGATCGGGCAGCTTGCTGCGGCGGATGGCGATGACGGCATCGCTCACCTGGCGCGGCGTGAGTTCGTTCGCGGGGATGGCGGACAACGCCTCGTGCAGCGGCGCGTAGGAAGTGTTCAACTCGCCTTTTTTGCGCAGGCGGAAGGTGACGGCGGTGATCACCACCGCGTCGCGCAGGCGATGCTTGAAGATGCTGTCGCGGTAACTGAACTCGCAGGCCGGTGCGTCGAACGCGAGCGTTTCCAGGCTTTGCCTGTCGATGGCGGTCAGCGATTCGAACACCGTATCGAGCTCGACGCCATAGGCGCCGATGTTCTGGATGGGCGCGGCGCCGACCGTGCCTGGAATCAGCGAGAGATTCTCCAGCCCCTGCAGGTTCCGCTGCAGCGTGAACTCGACAAGGTCCTGCCAGACCTCGCCTGCGCCGGCGCGCACGTAAACGAACTCGCCATCCTCGGCGACGATCTCGACGCCCTTGATGGTGACCTGGATCGCCAGGCCCTCGAACCGCGCGGGCAGCACCACGTTGCTGCCGCCGCCGAGCACCAGCACCGGCATGCCCTCCGCGCGCGCGAACGACAGCGCCTCGCGCAGCGATGCTTCATCGCCCACCTGCGCATAACGCGCGGCACGCGCCGGCACCGCCAGCGTGTTGAGCGGCTGCAGATCGTGATCGGCAAGGATGCGTGGCGTGTTCAAGGCGGTGCTTCGTCGGCTCGATGAGCGCGTTATTTAAGCACGACGGCATGCGCGTGCGCGACCGAGCGGACTGGAGAATCGATGCGGGAGGATAAACAAGGAAGCGAGGAAAGGGAGCATTCCCCACATCAATAATATATCCCACCCCCGGGCTTGCGGGAAGACACACCGCCTGGTGCAGCATCGCCGCCCGCTCACAGGAACGGAGGTGGCGATGAACGAGTATCAAGTGGTGATCGCAGGCGGCGGCCCGACGGGACTGATGCTGGCCGGCGAACTGGCGCTGGCGGGGATCGATGTCGCGATCGTCGAGCGGCGCAAGGACCAGGAGCTGATTGGCGCCCGTGCGCGCGGGCTGCATGCGCGCAGCATCGAGGTGCTGGATCAGCGCGGCATCGCCGAGCGCTTTCTCGTGCAGGGCCAGACCTGGCCGATGCTGCATTTTCACGTGCCGCTGGACATCAGCGATCTTCGCAGCCGTCACAACTACGTGCTCGGGCTGCGGCAAAGCCTGGTCGAACGCACGCTCGCCGAATGGGTCGCGGAGCTTTCGGTAACCGTGCTTCGCGCTCGCGAGGTCACGGGCTTCATGCAGGACGACGACGGCGTCACCGTCCGGCTTTCCAATGGCGAGTCACTGCGCGCCGAATACCTGGTCGGCTGCGACGGCGGTCGCAGCACGATACGCAAGTCAGCAGGCATAGAGTTTGCCGGCGACGAGCCGTCAATGAGCTGGCTGATCGTGGAAGCCGAGACCCGCGACGAACCGCAATGGGGCTTTCACCAGGACGCACACGGCATTCATGCCATCGGCAAGGGCGAGGACGGCGGCGTGGGCATCGTGCTGACCGAGCGCGAACTGCGGCTCGATGATGCGCCGACGTTACGTGACGTAAGGGAAGCCTTGCTCGTTACCTACGGCAGCGACTTCGGCATTCACAGCCCGACGTGGATCTCGCGCTTCACCGACGTGACCCGCCAGGCCGTGAGCTACCGCAAGGGCCGCGTGCTGCTCGCCGGCGACGCCGCGCACATCCATCCGCCGCTTGGCGGGCAGGGTCTCAACCTCGGCCTGCAGGATGCGGTCAACCTCGGCTGGAAACTTGCGCAGGTGATAAAGCGCTGGTCGCCGGACAGCCTGCTCGACAGCTATCATGCCGAACGCCATCCGGTGGCCGCGCGCGTCCTGCGCAACACGCAGGCGCAGGTCGCGCTTCGCCGCACCGACGCGCGCAGCAAGGCACTGGGCGACATTTTTTCCGAACTGCTGGCGCTGGACGCGGTGCGTCGCCGGCTCGCCGCGGAAATTTCCGGCCTCGGCATCCGCTACGACCTTGGCGAAGGTCACGTGCTCGTCGGTCATCGCATGCCCGATCTCGACATCATCACGGCAGAAGGCGCGCGGCGAGTGTTCACGCTGCTGCACGAGGCGCGGCCGTTGCTGCTCGATTTCAGCTCATCCGGCATCGACATCACTCCATGGGCCGATCGCGTGCGTCACGTGCGTGCGCGCTGCGACGACGCCTGGGAGCTGCCCGTGACGGGAACAATCACCGCGCCGGCCGCCGTGCTGGCAAGGCCGGACGGTTACGTGGCCTGGGCGGGAGACCCCGCGCAGGGCGGACTCATCGAGGCATTGCAGGCCTGGTTCGGAGCCGCATGACGAAACTTCATTTGAACCATCGGGCGCCGCCAGGCGTCTCATGCTGGCATGCATGAAAACGATAACGAGGAACGCATGAACCATTCGCGAAAAACGCAAAAGCCGCGCCGGGCCGGAAAGCAAGGCGTGGCTGTCCTGCTGCTGCTCGCATCCGCGAGCGCGGCTGCGGTGGAAGTCGACGGATTCATCGACACAGAGGAATGGCGCGAGGTGCGCTACATCTCCGATTTCCGCAAGACGCAGCCACTGACCCGCGAGCCGGGCTCGCTCAAGACCGAAGCCTGGGTGATGGCGACGCCGGAAGGCCTGGCAGTGGCGTTTCGCAACGAACACCCGCCCTCGGTGCCGCGCACGAACCAGCGCGTGCAGCGCGACTTCAACGAGCAGGTGGATCGCGTCAACCTCATGGTGGACTACGACGGTGATCACCGTACCGGCTACAACTTCACCGTCGCCTCCACCGGCGCCATTTACGACGCCGTCATCACCAACGAAGCGAACTTCAACGCCGACTGGGACAGCGTCTGGCAGTACGCCGTGACGGAAGACGAGAATTCCTGGTCGGTGGAGATGCTGATTCCCTGGCATGTCGCGCCTATGCGCGATGCCGAGGGCGAGACCCGTACGCTGCGCATCTACCTCGATCGCGTCATCGGCGCCACCGGCGAGCGCATGGCCTGGCCGATGGCGAGCTACGAGCGGCCGCGCTTCCTGTCCGACTTCGCAGCGCTGGAGGTGACGAGCTACAGCCAGTCGCTGCTGGCGATCACGCCGTATGCCTCGGGCCTGTACGACAACATCAGCGGCGATACCGATGCCGATGCGGGTGTCGACGTGTTCTGGAAACCGAACGGCCAGGTGCAGCTCACCGCCACCCTGAATCCCGATTTCGGCCAGGTGGAAAGCGATGACCTCGTGGTCAGCTTCGATGCCATCGAGACCTTCATCAGCGACAAGCGTCCGTTCTTCACCGAGAACCAGGGCCTGTTCGAGTTCACCACGCCCTCCGACTACAGCCAGCTTCTCTACACCCGCCGCATTGGCGGCCCGGCCGATGACGGCGTTGGCGCGGGCGACATCACGGGCGCGTTGAAGCTCAACGGCAGCGTCGGCGCCTTCAAGTACGGCCTGTTCAGCGCCGACGAACGCGGCGAGGCCGGGCGCACCTTCTCCGCGGCGCGGCTGGTGCGCGACTTCAGCAATCACAACATCGGCGTCATGGCCACGCACGTCGACCGTCCCTTCCTGGATCGCGAAGCGCTGGTCTACGGCATCGATCATAACTGGCGGCCCTCGCCGCGCTGGAACGTGCGCACCCGGCTGATGATGAGCGACATCGAACACGAGGGAGAGGAAACGCGCGATTCCGGCGCGACCCTGTGGGCGGACTACGAGATGGATCACGGCTGGCGGCAGCAGTGGATCCTGATGCACTTCGGCGACGAGCTGGAGATCAACGACGCCGGCTATCTCGCGCGCAACAATGAGAACTACGCGCACTGGCAAGTGAGCAAGCGTTTCACCGACCTGCCGGCGGATTCGCGCTACTCTTCCAAGGACTGGCGCGTGCGAGTAAGCGGCGAGTACAACGATCACGGCGAACGGCTTTCGCAGCAGCTGCGTGTCAGCCGCGAAAGCCGCCTGCGCGACGGCAGCTACGAATACGCGCAGATCAACATCAACAGCGCCGGCGTCAACGACCTGCTGACGCGCGGCCATGGCGTGCTGGAACTGCCGCCGAACTTCAACGCCTACGTCGAATACCAGCGCCCGCGCAAGGGACGCTGGGGCTACAACGTCGATGCGGAAGCCTTCACCGGCGGGCTGGAAGGCAACGACAACATCGGCTACAGCATCGGCGTCGAACCAACCTATTTCCTGAGCGAGGCGTTCAACCTGTACGTAGGCGGGTCGCTGATCCGCCGGCCCGACTGGCTGGTCTGGCAGCAGGAGAACCTCATCGGCAGCTTCGATGGCCGCGAGACGCGTTTCAACGCCGGCTTCAACTGGCTGGGCGACCGCCACGAGCTGCGTCTCAAGCTGCAGGCCATCGGCATCAATGCGCGCCTGCGGCAGGGCTATCGCGTCGAGTCTCGCCGGGCGGTGGCAACCGATGAACCGGTCGATGATTTCAGCGTCAGCAACCTCGGCTTCCAGGTCCGCTATCGCTACGAACTCGCGCCGCTTTCCTACCTGTACGTGGTCTACGGCCGCGGCGGCTACGAGGAAGGCTTCGGCAGCGATGAATCGTTCCGGCTGCTGCAGGACAGCTTCGGCCTGCGCGACGACGAACAGTGGCTGATCAAGTTCAGCTATCGGTTCGAGCGGTAGGGAGAAGGGAGAAGGGAGAAGGGAGACCAACCTGTTCCCGCCCCCTTTTCCAAGGGGGGCCGCCGCGCAGCGGCGGGGGGATTTGCATCGCGGAACCCGAATTGAGCGCAGCGAACCCGCCCCCTTTTCCAAAGGGGGCCGCCGCGCAGCGGCGGGGGGATTTGTATCGCGAAACCCGGATTGAGCGCAACGCAGTCCGGGAAAGAGATTCCCCCTCTCCCCCTGCCCCTCTCCCGCAAGGGGAGAGGGGAGAGGGGAGAAAGATAATCCTCCCCGACGCTCTCGGTAGACGTCACTGATTCCCCGTCACTGCGCCGCGCGGTCCGTCGGCGTCACTCTCCAGATCACGTTGGCAAGATCATCCGCAACGATGAGCGCGCCGCGCGGATCCACGCTCACGCCGACCGGCCGGCCGCGTGCATCGCCACCCTCATTGAGAAACCCCGTCACGAAATCGACGGGCGCCGCGCCCGTGGGCCGGCCATTGCGGAATGGCACGAAGACCACCTTGAATCCCACCGGCACCTTGCGGTTCCAGCTGCCGTGCTCGCCGACGAATACGCCTTCGGCAAAGCGCTCGCCCATCGCCGGCGTCGAGAAGGCAAGGCCAAGCGCTGCGACGTGCGCGCCCAGGCTGTAATCCGGCGTGATGGCGCGCTCGACCAGGTCCGGCCGCTGCGGTTGCGCGCGTTCATCGACGTTCCTGCCCCAGTAGCTGTACGGCCAGCCGTAGAAACCGCCGTCGCGCACCGCGGTGAGATAATCCGGCACAAGGTTGTCGCCGATCTCGTCACGCTCGTTCACCGCTACCCACAGCTGGTTGGTGTCCGGATCCACGGCGAGTGCGGAAGGATTGCGCAGGCCCGTGGCGTACCGGCGATGCATGCGCGTCTGCGGATCGATCTGCCAGACCATGGCGCGGTCTTCCTCGACCTCCATGCCGCGCTCGGTGATGTTGCTGTTGGAGCCGATGCCGACATACAGGTAACGGCCATCGACGCTCGCCGCCATCGCCTTGGTCCAGTGGTGGTTGTAGACGGACGGCAGGTCGACGATCTTCTCCGGCGGCCCGCTCGCGCGCGTCTGGCCATCCTGATATTCAAAGCGCACCACGGCGTCCTGGTTGGCGACGTACAGCGAATCGCCGATCAACGCCATGCCATACGGCGCATTGACGTTCTCCGCGAACGTGGTCTTCAACTCGTAGCGGCCATCGCCGTCCGCATCGCGCAGCAGCGTCAGGCGATTGCCGCCCGGGCGATCGGTCTTGCCCTGCTTCTTCACGTAATTCGCGATCATGTCCTTGGGCCGCATCACCGGCGCGCTGCCGCCGGAACCCTCGGCGACGAGAATGTCGCCGTTGGGCAGCACCAGCGTCTGCCGTGGCACGGAGAGGTCGTCCGCGATCATTTCGACGCTGTAACCCTGCGGCACGGTGGGTTTCTGGTCACCCCACTCGGCAGGCATCGAGATCACCATGCTGGGCAGCAGGCCGCGCTCCGGTTCGGGCAGCTCGGGATTGGCGCCGTAGCTCGGCGGCGGCGGCTCGCCGCCACAGGCGGACAGGAACAGCGCAAGCAGAAAGGCAGGAATGATCTTGTTACGCATCACCGCACCTCCTCGCGCAGGCCCGAGTAACCGACCCAGGTGGCAACCAGTGCCAGCAAGGTCACGATGAGCGACAACCACATGCCGCCCGGCATGGTCGCGTAGGCATCCTTGGCGTGTTCCAGCGCGTTGATGAAACCGAGAATCCACATCGCCAGCAGCGAGAGGAAGTAGATCATGTGCCACACCGTTCGCAGCTCGCGGCTGCGCACCAGCTCGACCAGCGCCCACACCAGCACGAAGGCGCCCATCAAGAGCGCGCCCGCAATCAGCCATTGCGCGAAGTTGAGCCACTGGATGAGATAGGTGGAGCGGTAGGCCATGTCCGCCACCAGCGCGGACAGGAACAAGGGCAAGGGGAAGGCGAGCAGCACGGCATGCAACGGATGGATGGCCAGCCGTGAATACCGGTCATTGAAATCGGCCATGGCGAACGCCTTTGATGTGTGACCGCGGGAATGACGAGCATAGGCACCACCGTTCCCGTTGCCACCAGTGATTCCACTGTTATCACGTCATTCGACATATTCCCTGCTACCATGCGGGCGCTGCTCGATGCCGTGAAAGGGGCGGAAAATGAAACGGAAACCATCGCCGGCAGGAAGAGTCCTCGACCTTGCCTTGTGGCTGTTCGCGGGCGCGCTGGTCGCGATGTATTTCGATCCTCCCCTGATCGTGATCGTGGAGTTCCTCGCCTGGCTGGTTGCGATCCAGCTCCTCGTCACCGTGGTTCACGAGCTTGGTCACTGGCTCGCCGGCAGGCTGGCGGGATTCCGCACCATGCGCTTCTCGGTGGGCCCGCTGAACTGGCTCGTGGTCAACGGCCGCATTCGCTTCCGCGCGAGTTGCCGCCGCGGCATGCCCGCGGGCGCAACGCAGATGTTCTACGACGGCGAGGATGCCGTGGAACGGCGCTACATGGTGTTCATCGCCGGCGGGCCGGTGATGTCACTCACCACCGCGGCGCTGGCCGCGGCGCTTGCGCTGTCCCTGTCCGGCGGCGGGCTGCGATTCGTGCTGTTCCTGTATGCCTGGCTTTCCGCCTTCGCCGGGATCATCAACCTCCTGCCGGTGCGCTTCGGTGCGTTCTCCTCGGATGGCCTGCAGCTGCTCACCCTGCTGCGCGGCGGGCAGGAGGCACGTCACATGCTCGCCGTGTTCCGGCTTTCCACATTGCTGTACGCGGGCGTGCGGCCGCGCGACTGGCCGCGGGAAATCGTCGCGGTGCTCGACGAGGGCGAGCCTTCCCCCGCGCAGCGCAACGCGTTGCATGCCATGCAGTTCCTTTGCCTGCGGGACCGGGAGGAGACGGAAACCGCGCGGCGCGTTCTCGAGGCCGAGCTTGAAGCGCTCCAGCAGGAGAACTCGCAGCTGGAAGCGAACTGGCGCCTGGAAGGGGCGTTTTTCTACGCACAGGTCGACGGCGATGGCGTCAAGGCGCGCGAGCACTTCACGAGGGGCGCGAACGCCGTCTACGTGGATGAAGTCGTCAGGCACATGATCGAAGCCGAAGTCCTGCTAGCCGAA
Organism: Gammaproteobacteria bacterium; assembly: GCA_029263725.1. GTDB lineage: Bacteria > Pseudomonadota > Gammaproteobacteria > Natronospirales > JAJUFS01 > JAJUFS01. The sequence goes on from JAJUFS010000003.1 coordinate 51,777, forward strand.
CGCAGGGTGCAGGAAGCGGAGCAGGCCTTGGTGCGTGCCATCGCCACGCGCGAGAACATCGTCTACACGCCGCCAGGGATTCCGATGGCGGAGGCGTTGCAGGATCTCGAGCAACGCCTGCGGGAGACCGCCGCGGCCGAAGAACGCAACGTCCTGTCACGGGTGGTGTGAAGGATCGCCGCGCACGCATCCATGCTCTTGTCAGCTGACAGCAACTGACATTTTTTGCGCCTTGACTTTCACCGGTGCGCTGATTAACTTCCGTCGCGCTTTCACAGCTTCATCATACGAGGTCGTCATGTCGGAGATTGCTCGTTAGCAGGATGATTCGCACGCCTTGAAGGCGCGCGCTCCTTTCGAACGACTCGTCGCATCGCAGCCAGCGATGTTCGTAACCACCTCTCACAGGACAGGTGCCGACATGAAGATTTCCCAGCCCCAGACCACTCTGATCCGAACAGGTTTCGCGTCCGCGCGCATCCGTCATCGCGACGGCGTCGCTCGCGTCGCCTAGCTCGCGCACAGCGCGCTCAAACCTGACTTTCCGGACAACGACACTCGCCAACAGGGCGCGGCGCAGCCCCGTGGACACGTGCCCGTGTCACGGCCGCCGCCACCGTTGGGCGATGCGGGGTTTCACGATGAAGAAAGACAAGATCAAGGAACGCATCGCGTTCGTGAACGACGCCATGGCCCTGGAACGCAAGGCCGGTTCGTCGCTGCCCTCCCGGCAGAACTGGAAGCTCTGCCTCATGGCAGTGGCGCTGGATGAATACGCCGAGGAAAGCGATCTGCAGCTGCTCACCCGCAGCATGGATGAAAAGATGCGGGACTCGCTGCTGGCACTGTGGAAGAGCCACGAGCACGCCAGCAACGAGGAAGAAGGATGAGCAGGGAGACGGGAGGCTCCGCTCGGGCGGAGCTTCCCCGCTACCGCGATGCGCGCCGGTAGCGCAGCAGTGCGCGCACTCCCCAGCCGAACAAGCCGAGCACGACGAGAACCAGGGCCGCGAGCGCCATCAGGTTGCGCACGGGGTTGGTGATCACGTAGTTCTCGTGCGAGGCGTAAAAGCCATTGAATGAGGCAAGGTGCCCGGGAAGGGCCAGTACGTCTTCCTTGGCGAGTTCCAGGCGGCGCTCGTTCGGATGATGACTCGCGCCGCGGGGATACAGGCCGCCTCCGGCATCGAGCTCCACGTGCCCGCCCAGCACATGCGTGATCTCGCGATCTCTCACGAAGTTCGCCAGCCGCTCGGCGCTGGCGCGGTACGCCGCCGCGTCATCGACCATGAGCCGGCCCGGCAGCAGGAAATCTCCCGTGAACAGCAGCCCGGTCTCGCGATCATGGAAGACGAGATGCGCCGGATGATGCCCAGGCGCGAGCAGCACATCGATCACGCGGTTGCCAAGGTCGATCTCCCCCTCGCCTTCCGGCCAGCGCTCGAAACCGAAATACACCGCCAGCGCATCGAGCTCCACCGGCGGCACTTCCACGCCAGGCAGTGACTCGAACTGCACATCCCCGCGGCGGTGATCGCGGTGGCCGTGCGTGTGCGCAACCAGCAAGGGCATGGGCTTGTCGTCGATCACCGGCAACAGGCCCATCACCGTTTCCGCCAGGGGCATTGCAGCTGCGTCTTCCACATCCCCGCTATCGATGAGCAGCGCGCGCTCCTTGCCGACCAGCAGGTACAGGAAGTTCGCCTCGAAACTCGCGCACGGGTCCTGCCTAAGGATGTAGGTATCCGCGTTGTAGCCATGCACCTGCAAGGGCGGTGGCGCGGCAGCCGCGCAATCAGGCGCGCCGCTCGTCCATTCGACGTTCAGCGAGCCAGTGGAAGCGGCAGTCGCAGAAGCAGCCACCATGAGCGGCACGACGGCGAGGAGGCTCGGGAATTTCTTCATGCGACCGCACTTCCTTTCTTATTGTTTTACAGGACCAGTTCGGTCAACGGTTCTTCCTGCGGAGCCGCCGCTTCCTTCTTAGGCCGCTTTCTCAGCGTACGATCAGAAGCTCTTTTCACTTGTGCCAGCGCCTTTTTCGCCGCCTCGCCTTCGACGAGGTCACGCTTCAGCACCTCTGTACGGATAAGCTCTTCCACCTCTTCAGTTTCGATGCGCATATCCGGGTTCATTCGCCGGATCTCCCGGCGGACGAGGCTTGTCACGGCATCGGATTGCAGGATAGCCGCGACCGTGAACTTGTTCAGCACGCTGGCGCGATTCTGATACTCACGGATCAGATTTTTCAGCAGGCCCTCCCGGGACAGCAGGAGCAGGAGGCTCTTGTGCTCCGTGGAGCGAGCGTTCATTTCGAGAATGTTGAACTTGCAAAGCAGGCTGTAGGAAACCGGCTTCTCGAACTTGAGCGCATAGACCTCCCAGTCGATGCCGTTCGTGAGCACCACCCATTGAATTCCCTCGCTCACGCCGTAACTGACCGCCTGGCGAAGATGGTTGTCCTTCAGGTTGAGGCCGACGGCCTTCACCTCGATCAGGAGCTTGACCTTGTCGTCGAACTTGATGGCAAGATCGCAAAAGGTCTTCCTGATCGCATATTCTCCCGTCACCTCCGCGTACTTGTCGAAGCCGAAAAGCTCGGCAAGCATGTCGGTCACGATGGTGACCGTATCCGCCTCGTTGACGTCCCTGCGCCTGGCATCCTCGAGAACCTTCTGGAACACCGGAAGGGCCTTGGCAAAGCGCTGTTCCGCCTTCTTTGGAATCTTGGACATGACTGCTCCCCTGGCATGACTGCCTGATCGAACACTTGCTCCAGCATGGAAGGCATCAAACGGCGCCGCCTTGAAAAGCGGTCTATTGGCAGGACTCAACCCTCAAGGAAGTATAGAAGAGGAAAGGGAAAGCTCAATGATGGAGAGCGCCTCGGTGGCTGAGACTCATGCGGGCTAGTGGATCAATCGCCATTCTGCACGGAACGGGCGAAGTCCGGGCGGATGACGAAAACATGCAGCAGTGCGCCGTCCGGCTCACTTTGCACCCTAGTGAACCTGGCATCCTGCGCGGTAAGCGCGTTACCAACGGTGTCGGCCACCGCGTCCGGATTGGCTAGGTAAGCCGCGTCCATTACCAGCTCACACAGCGAGCGCGTACACTCCAGGGACTTCAGCTCCGTCAGAACCACGGGCTCGATGAGCTCATCGTCCTTCGCCTTGCGCAACGCCTCCAGCACCACGCTTGTGAAGGCGTGATCGTTCCCCAGCGCTTCGCGCTCCTCCCGGAGAAACGACTGCATCATCCCGATCACGCTTCTACCCGCTCTTGGCGGCACCCGCTGCAGCGTTGCGGTCTGCTCCTGGCCCAGGCGTTCCTTGAATTCTTCAGGCATGTCAGCGCCGACCAGGACCGGCATCGAACAGACGAGCAACGGAAAAAAACGGCGCATCAGCATGTGTTTTCTGGGCTCCCCCGGGATTTTCAGCGCTGCGCGACACATGACAACATTGGCGGCCTGCATGGTCAACGGCTGAAAGGATCAGCGGCCGTCGGAACAGGGGCGCTGGATTCCTATGCTGAACACATGGACACAAGGAGGCACGGATGCCGTTTCTCGCCGTTCTTATTGCCGCGAACCTGGCCACCCATGACCCGGCCCAGGCGGCACCTGTGTACATCACCAACGAGCGGGGCAGCGCGATTCTCTTCGCACCGCCGCCCGGCAGGACCGCGGAATATGTAAGGAACAGGCACGCGCTTCTTGAGGATCTCGCGAATCGACAGCCGGCGGATGTCATCGAGGCGCAGGTGTCGCTGGCCGGCCTTCTTCCAGTCACAGAGCTGCCGGAGTTCGTGAAAGGCATCGATCTGACCTTCCTCGTTCTCAACCTTGGCGGCGACCATCCTGGCGGGTTCCACTTTCGAGAGGGAGAGTCGTTGAATGAGGGAGTGTCCCGCTTGCTGGGATACCACGACGATTTTCTGGAGTTCCGCGAGGAACCGCCGGCAATCCCGCAGGTGTTTGGCTTCCGTGTTCTTTCGACTGCCGAAGACCTCGTTGCCTTGCGGGACAATGAGCACGTGGGGTTGGTGGACCCTTTGTGGGACGAGTTTTCGGATGCCGCTGGAACAGACGTAAGGAAACTCGCGGCCCCGCTTCCTCTCCGTGATCAGGACGTCAATCGCTGACCTACAGCCGGTTCCATTTCTAGGGTGCGCGCTTGTATTGGGCCATCTGTTGCGCGATATCAGCTGAGAGCGCATGCAGATACTCGACGGCATTCTTCCCAATCTGCGCCGCATTTTCCTCGATGGCCTTTCGCGCTTGCGTCAGGTCCTGATCTCCGTCGTTCGAGTAGTCGATGCAGGTTTTGTATCGGGCCAGAACAAGTTGATCGATGATAGTCTCCACGCCGACATCACGTTGTCCGAGACCGCTCTCCATCAAGGCGATGGATTCTCGACGGGACTCGTTCGCGATTTCCTCTAGCAGCACGGCGCGTATGCGGCTGTATCGCGCACGCCAAGCGTCGTCCTTGTTGCGCAGGGCATAGATCCTGTCAGCCAGCCACAAGCGGGTTACGAGGTCGATCTCGTCAGAAAGCGTGGGTTTAATCGCGGTCAGGAACTCTGAGATCTTCGCTTTCTCGGCATCGGTGATGTCAGCAAAGTCATCACCAAAGGAGACATAGCCGCTTGTTGGGCAGTACCAAAGCCATCCAAACACAGCATGCGGCCAGAAAACGCCGTCGTACTTCGTCGGCCAGTTATAGATGTAACTGCCCCAGCTCGCCGGCGTTGGCACGTCGCACTCTGCGCCGGAAATCGGATCCACCACGGTGGTCTGATGCCAGGTCGTTGCTGAAGCCGTTGCGCCGGCGAACGCCAGAATCGCCAGACCGGTAACCAGGATGAATAGCCGCATGGTCTGCATTCGCTCCCCCTCTTCTGTCATCGTGAGGCCCCGCCTGCGGCGCGTTGGCGCGGCATCGGCAGAGAATCGGAAACATCGCGGGCGCGAGACATCGCACCTCAGATGCAGCGTACGTCTCACAAAGCTTTTGCCGAGCGCTGTTTTCGGTGATTATTTAACACACGTAAGGTTGAAGGCCAGTGACCCGACGCCTTGGATACTGAACAACGAACGATAGGGGCTCAGGAAACGTCACCGCTACAAAAGTGTGTCCCTGCGGCTTTCCTCTCCAGGAACGAGCAAGATGAATGTGAAGCAACTCGCCTGGCTGGTCACCTCCATCATCCTTGCTGGCTGTTCCTACGTCGGCGTCGTCGCCACGGCTGATCCGCTCAAGATGCTTCATCAAGGTGAATCGATGCAGCAGGCGGGGCGTCACATTCCCGCGGAACAGCTGGGATTGAGAGCGCTCGAAAGGGGTGTCGAGCTTGGTGACAAACGAGCTCAGGCCAACGCGCATCGATACCTTGGCAACTTCTACAAAAGCAGGCTCTACTTCGAGCGCGCGGACTGGTTCAGGAGCGTGGACCGGTTTGATCCAAGCTACGAATTGTCGAAGTCGCACTTCCAGCAGGCTGCTGCACTCTGGGAAGAGATCGGCGACGACTGGGGCGTTGCCGCAGAGTATTTCAACCTCGGAAACGTGGCCTCGCTCCAGGAGAACAGCGACGGCGCCTGCGATCTCTATAGCCGCTCGCTGGCGGCGTATGGCACGGCAACCTTCCAGGGCACGATCCATCCCTGGAGCCCCGGCCTATCCAGACTTCCCTTCAATGGTGCGAGCCTTCACCGAGCACGAAGGTTGTGAGGACTTCGACTAGCCACCCGACGGCTTGAGCCCGCTCGCCGCATTGACGAACCGCTGGCCGAGATCCGCCAGCCTTCCCGCAAGCTCCGCCTTCGCCGCTTCCTGGCCCATCCGGTTCATGGACAGCGGCGAGCTCAACGACTCCAACCGCTGCTCCAACGCAGCCAGCTCCTCCTTCGTTACTCTTCAGGCCCAGAAGAGTTCGAAACCCGGGATAAGAGCGTTTCCTCGTCGGCGAAATCATTCCATACAGGCGTCAGTATTTCATCAAAGGAGATCGAAATGCTGATCGCTACATTCCTTATAGGAGCTGCTCTGGCAGCCGAACCATCCGCTTTGAATGCCTCTCCCTCAAAAATTACAAATCCACGCGGTACTGCCATCCTATTTACTCCTCCGAAGGGGCAAGTAGAGGCGTACATCAAGAACCGGCACGCCCTTATTGGCCACTTATCTCGCGAATACCCTCGCCAGAGGTTCGAAGCCCAGGTCTCTTTCTGGAGATACCTCCCGGCTTTTCAGCTTCCGCAGTTATTGGAGGAGATGGAAGTACGGGTTATATCGCTAGACTTCGGATGGGACGGACAAGGCGGAGGGTTCGCCGTCGAAGGCAACGAGCCATTGGAGGAGTCTCTGGAAACACTTCATAGATATCACGGAGAGTTCCTCGGCCATCTCCATGAAACGGTCTCTTTGATTGAGGAAGAGACCAGCCGCCCGGATAAACGGCCGGGCGACGAGCAGCGCCTGGCTGAGCATCTTGATCATATCCACTCACTTTCTGCCGCGTACCAGGAACATGGGGTCCTCCTGGTAGGAATGAAGGTTACTGGCAGGCCCGAAGACCTGGTAGCGCTTATCAACAAAGAACCCGTGCGGCTTGTTGATCCTTTGTGGGACGAGTTCTCGGATGCGTCAGGGGCCGAAGTGAAAAAGCTTTCTGCCCCTATTCCTCCGGAACAAGGACCAATCTCTGCAAGGGAAGGAGCCCCCGATGACTAACAGACCTGACAGCGCGCTGGGAACGGTTTTTACTTGCAAGTGCCTTCAGAGTCAGGTCTTGCAACATAGCATGCTGCAATTCAAGATCTGACCCCAAGGCCGGCGCTCGTTCTCAACCTGACTAAATCTACGCCGAGCGCCAAGAAGAGACATCAAGAACGTCAGCAGCCAGGCGAGCGCGCCACCACCGGAACCACCACCTGCCGCATCGGCCTGCTCCGCATTCCCGCTGGCGTCACCCGTTCCGCCGGTATCGTCATCGCCGTCGCCAGCACCCGCATCATCAGAGCCTTCGTCCGCGCCGTCACTGGCAGCGTCGTTGTCCGCTTCCGTAACACCAGGATCGTTTCCTCCATCCCCGGGGTTCGTGTCGTCGTCTTCGTTCGCGTCATCCGAGCCATTACTATCGTCACCCTCGTTCTCGTCCTCGTCGCCGGCGGGATCGTCGAAATTTTCATCGTTCTCAAGGCCTGCCTCGGCTATCAACGCCGACGTTTCGTACCACAGCACACGCGCTGGAGCGCCTTCCGAGAAACTCATCGCCAGCGCCTGGGCGGAGATCGCGGAGTCCCAATAGACGTACGACAAGTTTCCTTCCACATGCTGTGCAAATTGCGTCCATTCGCCAGCTTCGTCTTTCAAGAACGCGTAGATCGCACCGGTTTCGTGATTCTCGCCCGCAAGCACCAAGCCATCCTCGATATCGACCGTCACGCCGAAATTGGCGTGTGCATTGCCATCGTTCGGCGCATTCAAGCGCGCACGCTGCACCCAAGCATCGGGATCGCGCTCGAAAAAGTAAGCAACGCCTTCGGCGCGCGGTCGGTCGCCGATGTTCTCGCCCGGCGCACCCAGTACCAGCACGTCGCCTTCAATCGCCACAGTCGCCGCCCCGCCAAGTTCGACCGTATCGGCAAGTAGCCAACCGGAAGCGCCGTACTCGTAGATATAGCCGTTGCCGTTTGCCGTGAACGCAATACGGTCGTCATCAATGGCGCTGTCGATCACATCTAGGCCGCTGCCATCTTCGCCCATGAAGGTGCGCGTCCACGTCCAGTTGCCCGTGCCATCCCGTTCGTAAAGATACGCACGTCGAACGTCGGCAGCGGAGGATGTCACCAGTATGCGGTCACCACTGACAGCCACTTCTGTGCCGAAGTAGCCTTCCTCGAGCGGTGTTGGCGCATGGAGAACGGCGCTGTGCCGCCAATCGCCATCGGATCTATCGCGCTCGAAAACATGCACAAGGCCGGCCTCATAGAGGCCGTCGACACCAGCCCGCCTGTCCGCGACCGCAATGACGTTACCATCGATACTTACCGGCTCGCCGAACCTGCCGGTTTCGTACGCGGGTGGCCTCAGTGTCGCGAGATGATCAAGATCGCCATCCGCGAGCCGGAACACATAGACTGCCGGTTCGTCGGACGTAACGGCGAGCAGGCTTCCATCGAGATCAATCGCGCGACCGAAATGCATGTCGTCGTCCTGGTTGTTTGCATCGCTACCGGGACGATAAAGTGTGTTGAGCTCCGCCGCGGTCGCGGATGCACTGGCGAAGGTGGCTATTGCGGTGACCACCACGAGCATGACAAGAAAGAAGACGTGCGCCACGTCACGACAACCGATCGAGACGTGAAAGCTCCTTTGCACCTCGTCAAGTTCGTGAATTGCCGCCGCAGTGGGAATGATCGAAGAAGAACTGGAATGAATGCGCATCTGCCATCCTCCCCTGTGTAACATCAGGCCGCGCAGTCGAAAACCCGGAAAGGAAAGCACGTCGCGCCGCTGGTGCCGTGGCTTGATCTTGAAATCGACGCTAGGGACGCGGCAAACACGCTACAAGACGTGAATGCCCGTGAAGAAATACACCTATCCGAGACAAGCGTTCCCTCGCACACCCAGCTCTAGGAATGAGTTCGGGAAGAGACTTAAGGAAATTCGCGAGGAACGGCCCTACAGGCACGAAGGATTGGCAGAGGCGGCGGAATGCATGTGTGACGCTATCCGTGCCTATATGGTCAGGTCCTGAAACATAACATGCTGCAATTCAAGACCTGAGCCCGAATCGCCGCTCGTCAGGCCGCCAAGACCGCCAGACTGCAGTCGAAGTATCGGGCGTATCACTCGAAAAAATCTCGTCTGATAAGGTACCAACTCCATAACCTGGGGTCGTTAGGATTGGCGGCGTTCAAGGTCATTACGTAGTCGTCGTCAGCCGCTCGTATCTCTCGACTAAGCACTGAAATGGTGACAGCGAGATCGGCGACCATCTCCTTGTCGATCAGAACTTCGCATAAAGTCTCTGAGCATCGCAGGCCGCGTATAGCGTGCGCTATCGCCGGATCAACCATGCTGCCCTCGACGATTCGCTCTATATGGCGAACGAGCGCAACCGGCAGTTCAGCATCTTGGCTCCTTTGCTCGATGTCCCTGCTTATTCTTTCTTCGAGCTGAAGCATGGTCTCTCGCGGCCGATTACCAACCTGGAGGCCAAGTTGCTCCGCCGTGAGACGGGGCACATCGAGCGCAGGATAATCAGCGACACCATCAGAAGAGCGTCTTCCTATCCCGCTTACGCTGTCGCCATTTTTCCGCGTTACAGCTGCCCCAGAAGGAGTAAAACTATACGGTTGCTCTTCCCGTACAGCGACGGAATTAAGCTCTCGTCGAGCCGGCGGGTTCGCAGTTCCAACCTCTTCTGCCCCCCTCAATTCAGGTCCAGCATCCCGAAACGAGAACGACTTTAGAAGAGTAAGAGTCAGAATGCCTGCGAGCAGGACAACGGGGACTAGCAGCTTGGCTTTCACTGTTGAGACTGAGGTGGGCAAACGTCGATATTGTTGCAGGCATTCCCGCCGCCGAATCCGAAAGTACTTTGATGCCACGTCCCGAAGCTTGTGGGCGCCAGAGAACCGCCACCTATATATGCGCCAGTACTGGAGTTGAACACGCTGTAATCAACCACATAGCCGCCACTATTTATCCAAGCGACGACGGTTTCTGTTCCACTACGTCCTTCTCGCCAGTTAGTGTAGGTCCCGTAGCCATAACTTTCGCCCGTCGAACGGTAGGCGTCCCATCCGGCGATCACTATGGCTGAGAATCCAAGAAGGGTTATCCAGAGCAAGATTCGAGAAGATACCGCTTTCATCCACCGCCCCCCCTGTCATAAGCTTTTGTAGAAATATAGCCCATATTCCGGGTATTTCCACTCTTCACTGCTTATCCGTCTACTCGCCTTCCGCATATCGCAAGGCCGCTCAGGGGGGCTCTGACCTTCGCGTCATGTCCAGCTCAATGGAGCCTTCGGGGGTCAGGTTTTGAAACAACATGCTGCAATTCAAGACCTGACCCCAAGTCCCCGGCAACCTTCCAGGGCACGATCCATCCCTGGAGCCCGGCCTATCCAGACTTCCCTTCAATGGTGCGAGCCTTCGCCGAGCACGAAGGTTGTGAGGAATTCGACTAGCCACCCGACGGCTTGAGCCCGCTCGCCGCATTGACGAACCGCTGGCCGAGATCCGCCAGCCTTCCCGCAAGCTCCACCTTCGCCGCTTCCTGGCCCATCCGGTTCATGGACAGCGGCGAGCTCAACGACTCCAACCGCTGCTCCAACCCCGCCAGCGCCTCCTTCGAACCCTGTGGATACCGCTCCACCCAGGACCGTAACAGGTCCAGGTACTCTCGCGTGGTGTTCAGGGTTTCCGCGAAATCCGGCCCCGGGTCGCCGACTCGCAGCACGCGCATCGCGTCCGAAATCAGGAGAACGGGGATCCAGAGTTGATCGACGTAGGCGTAGTGGGCTGGGAGCTGGCTCTTCCTTGAACCTGTCATTTGCAACTCCTAATTGACCTTTCCCCCGCTTTTCGGTCCATTCGCGATGTGGGGTTTCCCTTTAGACTAGCGCCTTAGGGAGGTCCCGATGAAGCGCAAACGATTCACAGAAGAACAGATCATCAATGTCCTGAAGGAGTACGAGGCCGGCGCC
>JAJUFS010000176.1 GCA_029263725.1 Gammaproteobacteria bacterium
GAGGAAGGTCCCGCGGAGTTCGGCACGAGGCACGTGGTGCAGGCGCTGGAGGCGCGCGGCGAGAAGATTCGCTGGTGCGTGGTCGGCGAGCCTTCCAGCCGCGAGGCGCTGGGCGACGTCATCCGCGTCGGCCGCCGCGGCTCGCTGTCCGGCAGGCTGCTCGTTCGCGGCATCCAGGGGCATGTCGCCTATCCGGAACTTGCGCTGAATCCCGTGCACGCGGCCCTGCCCGCGCTGCATGAACTGGCATCACGCCGCTGGGATGACGGCTACGAGACCTTTCCACCGACCAGCTTCCAGGTATCGAACATCCATGCCGGCACCGGCGCGAGCAACGTGATTCCGGGCACGCTGGAAGTGCATTTCAACCTGCGCTATTCGCCCGCGCTCGACGTTGCATCCATCCAGGAAACCGTCAAGGGCATCCTCGAGCGTCACGGACTGAACTGGCACCTCGACTGGCATGACTCCGGCCGTCCCTTCTACACGCCGCCGGGCGCGCTGCGCAGCGCGGTCAGCGGCGCCATTGCCGCGATCATGGGAAGGATGCCGGAAGAAAGCACCGGCGGCGGCACCTCCGACGGCCGCTTCATCGCGCCCACCGGCGCAGAGGTCGTGGAACTCGGCCCGAACAACGCCACCATCCACAAGCTCAATGAGCGCGTGCCGGTCGAGGAGCTCGACAGGCTCAGCGAGATATATCGGGTGATACTGGAGAAGCTGTTACGTTCGTGAGGGGTGAGAGGTAAGACGCGACGACGGTCGAAGAAGATCGACGCTTTCCGCTTCTCCCCAAGGTCAGGAAAAGAAAGCCGCCCAACGGCTGATTTTTCCACGCTCACGGCTCACGTCTTACGCTCCGCCAGTTATTCCACACCGCAAACCCGCCCAGCAGCGCGAACATGATCAGCACCCAGGCAGGCATGGAAAGGCCGAGGAAGGTCCAGTCGATCTCGGCGCATTCGCCGGAACCGGTGAAGGCCATGCGCAGTGCCTCGGTGAGCGGGAAGGCATCCAGCATGTAGGAAAGGCCCGGGCCGCAGGACGGTACCTGGTCCGGAGGCAGGTTCTGCAGCCAGACGTGGCGCCCCGCAATCGCGATGCCTGCGAGCGCGGCGATGGCCAGCAGCGCACCGTAGACTCTTCTTCCCGTGCGTGCGGGCCCGTGCAGCGCAGCCACGAGGAAGATCACGCCGAGCGCGATCATGGCGACACGCTGGAAGATGCACAGCGGACAGGGTTCGAGCTCGAGCACGAACTGCGCGTACCAGGCATAGCCCATGAGCAGCGCGCAGGCGATGAAGCCAAGCAGGTTGCCGATGCGGGGATTGCGCAGCAGATCCATTGACGACGTCCTCGGAAGCGACGCCGCAGTCTAGCACGATCAATACATGATGGTGCGCGGCGCGGCCAGCAGCCGCGTGATGCGCTCCCTCAGCGTATCGCGCATGTCACGCATGCTCCTGACGTCACGAATGCGCGGATCGGGCACGTCCCATTCCAGGCTCATGCGCGCCTTCAGCATGGGATCGCCCACGCCCAGCGAGACCACGTAATCGAATTCGAGATCCGGCAGGTCGTCGAGCGACTTGGTGAAATGCGCGCTCATGTCGTAGCCGAGTTCTTCCATCACCTGGCGAGTGTTCGCATCCAGCTCGTCCCCTGCCTCGAACCCCGCGCTGTACGCTTCCACGCCCTCGGCGGCGTCCAGCGACACCAGCGCCTCGGCCAGCTGGCTGCGGCAGGTATTGTCCTGGTCGACAAACACGATGCGCATTCCTCCCTCCTCGCAATGCAAACGGCCCGGTGACAGGGATACCTGACCGGAACGCGCTTGACAAGCCGAAGGAGGCGCCCGCCTCAGCGACCGCGGCGAATCTCGCGTTCCATTTCCTCCATGCTCACGTGACGCACGTCGGTGCCGTGAACCAGGTAAACGACATATTCGCATACGTTCTTGGCGTGATCACCGACGCGCTCCAGCGCCCTCGCCGCCCACATCATGTCGAGCATCCGGCGGATGCTGCGCGGATCCTCCATCATGAAGGTGATGCCCTGGCGGATGATGGATTCGTACTCCCTGTCGATGCGCGCGTCCTCGCTGGCGACCGCGACCGCCGCCTCGGCGTCGAGGCGCGCGAAGGCATCGAGCGCATCATGCAGCATGGCGCGCACGCGGTTGCCGAGATTGTCGATCTCGATGTAATTGTTCGCCGGCCGTTCCATTTCCGCGAGGCGCATGGCGAGGCGGGCGATCTTCTCCGCCTCGTCGCCGATGCGCTCCAGGTCGGTGATGGTCTTGATGATCGCAATCACCAGCCTGAGGTCGCTGGCGGCCGGCTGGCGGCGCGCGAGGATGCGGTTACATTCCTCGTCGATCGCCACCTCCAGGCGGTTCACCTTGTCATCGTCGCGCACCACGCGCTGGCCGAGCGCGCTGTCGCCGTTGACCAGCGCGTCCAGGGCATCGGCCACCTGCTGTTCCACCAGGCCGCCCATGGTCATGACGTGGTTGCGGATCTCCTCCAGTTCCTCGTTGAACTGCTGGGAGATGTGGGCATCGAGATTGAGCTTGTCCATGTGCGCCTTCCTCAGCCGTAACGGCCGGTGATGTAATCCTCGGTCCGCTTCATCTGCGGCCGGGTGAACAGCGTGTCGGTGTCGCCGTACTCCACCAGTTCGCCCATGTACATGAAGGCGGTGTAATCGGAAACGCGCGCCGCCTGCTGCATGTTATGCGTGACGATGACGATGGTGTACTCGGATTTCAGGTTGTAGATGAGTTCCTCGATCTTCAGCGTGGAAATCGGGTCCAGCGCCGAGGCAGGCTCGTCCAGGAGCAGAAC
>JAJUFS010000114.1 GCA_029263725.1 Gammaproteobacteria bacterium
CATCATGACCGTCACCATCAAGACCCCGGAAGAAATAGAGAAGATGCGCGTCGCCGGCCGGCTCGCGGCCGAAGTGCTTGAAATGATTGAGGAATACGTGAAACCGGGGGTGACGACCGGGGAGCTGGACCGCATCTGCCACGACTATATCGTCAACACCCAGCAGGCGATTCCCGCGCCGCTCAACTATCGCGGCTTTCCGAAGTCGATCTGCACCTCGGTCAACCACGTGGTGTGCCACGGCATTCCGGGCGACAAGAAGCTCAGGAACGGCGACATCATCAACATCGACATCACCGTCATCAAGGACGGCTATCACGGTGACACCTCGCGGATGTTCCTGGTCGGCGAAGCCTCCATCCAGGCGCGCCGGCTGGTCGACGTGACCCGCGAGTGCCTGCTGATCGGCATCGACATGGTCAGGCCGGGCGTGCGCCTCGGCGACATCGGCCATGCCATCCAGAGGCACGCCGAAAGCCATGGCTACTCGGTGGTGCGCGAATACTGCGGTCACGGCATCGGCCGGGTCTTCCACGAGGACCCGCAGGTGCTGCATTACGGCCAGCCGGGCACGGGCATGGAACTCAGGCCCGGCATGACCTTCACCATCGAGCCGATGATCAATGCCGGCCGGCGCCACGTGCGCCTGCTGCCGGACGACTGGACGGTGGTGACCAAGGACCATTCCCTATCCGCGCAGTGGGAGCACACCCTGCTGGTCACCGACAGCGGCGTCGAAGTGCTGACCCGCCGCCGCGACGAAACCGAATTCTGACGCCCGGAAGGCCATGACTGCGGCCAGCCTCGAACTGCTCGACGCCGCAGCCCTCGCCGGCGCGGACGTCGGCGCCTTGCGGCGCCAGGTCAAGGACATGCTGCCGCGACTTTCCCGCGCCTTCGAGGAAGGCGTGGACATCGACCAGCTGCTGCGCGCCCGCGCGCTCGCGGTCGATGAACTCATGCGGCTTGCCTGGCAGCGCCACCTCGGCGACGACGCGGGATACTTCGCGCTGGTCGCGGTCGGCGGTTACGGCCGCGCCGAGCTCGCCCCCGCCTCCGACATCGATATCACCGTGCTCTGCCCCGCCCCGCCGGATCGGGCCCAGGCCTCGAGGCTGGAAAACTTCCTCGCCTTTCTCTGGGACATCGGTCTCGAGATCGGTCACAGCGTGCGCACCATCGACGATTGCGCAAGCGAAGCGGGCGCGGATGTCACCATCGCGACGTCACTGATGGACGCGCGCCTGCTCGCGGGCGAGCTGCGGCTCGTGAACGACATGCTTGCCGCGACCGGTCCTTCGCGCAGCTGGCCGTCCGCGGAGTTTTTCCGCGCCAAGCGGCGCGAGCAGGAAGAGCGTCACGCCAAGTTCGATCACACCGCGCACAAGCTCGAGCCGAACGTGAAGGAAGCGCCCGGCGGCCTGCGCGACATCCAGATGATCGGCTGGGTGATGCAGCGGCATTTCGGCACGCCGCAGCTTGCCGATCTCGTCACGCACGGCATCCTCACCGCGGATGAATTCCAGGGCCTGAACGACGGTCGCCGCTTCCTCGCGCGGGTGCGCTTCGCCCTGCATCTTCTTTATGGGCGGCGCGAGGAACGGCTGCTGTTCGACGCGCAATTGAAGCTGGCGCGGCAGTTCGGTTACCAGGACCAGGGCCGCAACCGCGCGGTCGAGCAATTCATGCAGCGCTACTACCGCACGGTGACAGAGCTCTACCGTCTCAACGAAATGCTGCTCGAACTGCTGGAGGAAAAGATCCTGCTGGAGGGCGGCGAACCGGCCGAGCCGTTCAACGCGCGTTTCCAGCTGCGCCATGGCTTCATCGAGATCACGCACCCGAACGTGTTCCGCGAGACGCCGTCGGCGCTGCTTGAAATCTTCCTGCTCCTGCAACAGAACCCGCAGATCAAGGGCGTGAGTCCAACCACCATCCGCGAACTGCGGCGCGCGCGCGATCTCATCGGCGACGACTTTCGCCGCGATCCCGCGAACCGCGAGCTGTTCATGCGCATCCTGCGCGAACCGCACGGCGTGACGCATGAATTGCGGCGCATGAACCGCTACGGCATTCTCGGCCGCTACATTCCCGCCTTCGGCGCGATCACCGGCCGCATGCAGTTCGACCTGTTCCACGCCTACACCGTGGACGAGCACATCCTGTTCGTGGTCTCCAACCTGCGCCGCTTCGCGCTGCCGCGCTTCGACCACGAGTATCCCGACTGCAGCCGCATCATGCAGTCGCTGGCGAAACCGGAGATCGCCTATCTCGCCGGCCTGTTCCATGACATCGCCAAGGGGCGCGGCGGCGATCATTCCGAGCTGGGCGCGGTCGACGCCGAGCAGTTCTGCCTGGAGCATGGCCTGAGCCCCTACGACGCGCGACTCGTCTCCTGGCTGGTAAAACATCACCTGCTGCTGTCGGTGACCGCGCAGAAGAAGGACATCAATGATCCCGAGGTCATCCGCACGTTTGCGGAAACCGTCGGCGACCAGCTGCATCTCGATTACCTTTACCTGCTCACCGTCGCCGACGTGCGCGGCACCAACCCGACGCTGTGGAATTCCTGGAAGGCGCGGCTGTTCCGCGATCTCTACGAGCAGACGCGCACCGCGCTGCGCCGCGGCCTCGAGACGCCGATCGACAAGGAAGAACTCATCGACGAGACCAAGCAGGCGGCGCGCGCGCGCCTGCTGGAAAGCGGTTTCGATGGCGCGCGCCTCGATGCACTGTGGGCGAACTTCAGCGACGAGTACTTCCTGCGCCATGGCGAGGAGGAAATCGCCTGGCATGCCGAGCTGCTGGCGGACCGCGCCGAGTCCAGCACGCTGGTGCGCCTGCGGCGTGACGTCACCTCCGGCGGTGCGACGGTGTTCATCGCCGCGCGCGACGACGGTTCGCTGTTCGGACGCGCCACCGCCGTGCTTGACCAGCTGGGCCTCAATATCCTCGATGCGCGCGTGGTGCCGGTGGGCGCGGGCCATGCCATGCACACCTACATCGTGCTCGAATCCGATGGCACCGCGCTGGACGAGTACCGCGAGCTGCGCATCGTCGAGGCCCTGGAACGCAAGCTGAACCAGGCGCCATCCCTCCTCACCGTGAAACGGCGCGTGCCGCGCCAGGTGCGCATGTTCGACACGCCGGTGGAAATCAGCTTCAATCGCGATCCCTGGAATCCGCGCACGGTGATGGAAATCAGCGCCAGCGACCGCCCGGGACTGTTGTCGGAAATCGGCCGCGCCTTTGCCGAAACCGGCATCCGCCTGCAGATGGCCAAGGTCACCACCGTGGGCGAACGCGCCGAAGACGTGTTCTTCATCACCGACGACAATGGCCGGCCGCTGGACGACCCGGCACGGCAGGCGCGGCTTGAAGCGCTGTTGCGCGAACGGCTGGAAAGCAATACCGGATAACGACGGCAGCCGCCGTCATCATGGCACTCACGGAAACCAACGAGATGAATCCGAACCTGTCGAAACTGAAACCCTATCCCTTCGAACGGCTCGCGCAGCTCAAGGCCGGCGTCACGCCGCCCGCCGGCAAGCCGCACATCGCGCTTTCCATCGGCGAGCCGCGGCACGCACCACCCGCCTTCGTCATCGAGGCACTGAACCGCAACATGGACGGTCTTGCCGCCTACCCGCAGGCCAAGGGAGTGGCGCCGCTGCGCGAGGCGATCAGCCGCTGGCTGGAGCGCCGCTTCGGCGCGCGGCTCGATCCCGAAAGGGAGATCGTGCCGGTGAGCGGCACGCGCGAAGGCCTGTTCTCGTTCGTGCAGGCGGTGGTCGATCCGGCCGAGAAGCCGCTGGTGCTGATGCCGAACCCGTTCTACCAGATCTACGAAGGCGCGGCGTATCTCGCCGGCGCGGAGCCGTATTACCTCAACACCACCGCGGCGACCGGCTTCCTGCCCGACCTCGATGCGGTGCCCGAGGAAGCATGGAAGCGTGCGCGCGTGCTGTTCCTGTGCTCGCCCGGCAACCCCACCGGCGCGGTGATGAGCCGCGAATATCTTGCGCACGCGCTGGAACTCGCCGACCGCCACGATTTCATCATAGCCGCCGACGAGTGCTACTCGGAGATCTACGTCGACGAGAACTCGCCGCCGCCGGGACTGCTGGAAGTCTGCCACCAGACCGGGCGCGACGATTATCGCCGCGCGGTGGTGTTCCATTCGCTCTCCAAGCGCTCCAACGTGCCAGGCCTGCGTTCCGGTTTCGTTGCCGGCGATGCGAACGTCATGCGCGACTACCTGCTCTACCGCACCTACCACGGCTGCGCCATGCCGCTGCCCGCGCAGCTCGCCAGCGTCGAGGCGTGGAACGATGACGCGCACGTCGTCACCAATCGGGCGTATTACCGGCAGAAGTTCGAAACCGCCATCGAGATCCTTTCGCCGGTACTCGACGTCACCTTGCCGCCGGCGGCGTTCTACCTGTGGCCCGCCATCCACGGCATGGACGACGAGACGTTCGTGCGCCGCCTGTATGCCGAGCAGAACCTCACCCTGCTGCCGGGCAGCTACCTGTCGCGCGACACCGCCGCCGGCAATCCCGGCAGCGGCCGCGTGCGCATCTCGCTGGTGCCGGACATCGAGGAATGCCGCGAAGCCATGCTGCGCATTCGCGCCTTCGTCGAAAGCCTTTGAACGGAGAAGACATGAACGAACTGCAGACGCTCATCGAGCACGCCTTCGAACAGCGTGACAGGCTCTCGCCCGCATCCGTGAAACCCGGCGTGCGCGAGGCGGTGGAAGCGGTCATCGACGGCCTGGACCGCGGCGAATACCGCGTTGCCGAGAAGCTCGACGGCCGGTGGATCGTGCATGAGTGGCTGAAGAAGGCCGTGCTGCTGTATTTCCGCCTCATGGACAACACCGTCGTCGACACGGAGCTGACCCGCTTCTTCGACAAGGTGCCGCTCAAGTACCGCAACTACTCCATCGACGACTTCCATCGCGATGGCGTGCGCGTCGTGCCGCCCGCCATCGTCCGCAAGGGCGCGTTCGTGGACCATGACGCAGTGCTGATGCCGTCCTACGTCAACATCGGCGCGCGCGTCGGCAAGGGAACGATGATCGACACCTGGGCGACGGTCGGCTCCTGTGCGCAGATCGGCAACCACGTGCACATCTCCGGCGGCGCCGGCATCGGCGGCGTGCTCGAACCGCTGCAGGCCACCCCGACCATCATCGAGGACAACTGCTTCATCGGCGCGCGCTCGGAAGTGGTCGAAGGCGTGATCGTCGAGGAAGGCGCGGTGATCGGCATGGGCGTGTTCCTCGGCCAGTCGACGCGCATCTACGACCGCGAGAAGGACGAGATCCTCTACGGCCGCGTACCGGCCGGCAGCGTGGTCGTGCCCGGCTCCCTGCCCGCCGGGAACGGCAAGTACTCGCTCAACTGCGCGGTGATCGTGAAGAAGGTGGATGCGAAGACGCGCGCCAAGGTCGGCATCAACACCCTGCTCAGGAACGCGCAGGACGAGGCTTGAGGAATAAACTTGCAGGATCAGAGGAAAACAATGGGCATACGCGTTTTCGGCTTGAAGAATTGTGACAGCTGCCGGAAGGCGCGGAAGTGGCTGGATGAAAACGGCATCGGTCATGAATTCATCGATGTTCGCGAGAACACGCCGCCGCTTGCGACCCTGAAGCAATGGCAGACGGCGCTGGGTGAAAAACTGCTGAATCGTCGCGGCACGACATGGCGACAGTTGTCCGAGACGGACAAGGCGCGCGCCGACCAGGACCTGACCGCACTGCTGCACGATCATCCCAGCCTGATGAAGCGCCCGATCCTCGTTGCATCTGGAGAGGTCCACGCAGGATTCAACACGAAGACCTGGACGAAGTTACTAAAACAAGATGGATCCTGTTAATCCTGAAAAATCCCCCATGTCAGCGACACTCAGGCTTGCAACTGATCTCATCGCCCGCCGCTCGGTGACGCCGGAGGATGCCGGCTGCCTGGAGCTGATCGGCGAGCGGCTGGCGCGCTGCGGGTTCGCGCTGGAGCGCATGG
>JAJUFS010000032.1 GCA_029263725.1 Gammaproteobacteria bacterium
AGGGTCGCGAACAGGGGTTCCGGGGGTTCCCGGTTGCGCATGTCGAGCAGGATTTCGTCAGTCATGATGCCCGTCCAGGGAAATTTCCGCCGATGGTGCCGGAACGGCGGCGGGAGGGCCTTGATGGGCGTCAATGGCGGGTGTGAGACGTGAGACGTGATGTGAGACGACGGCAGTACCGGTGCTCCTGGCGCGGACTGCAGTCTCCCCTCCCCCTCGGGGGAGGGGACGGAGGAGAGGGTGCCGGACGGATCATGCGCGCTGCGCTCGCCAATCGCCCCGCCGCTTCGCGGCGACCCCCTTTTGAAAAGGGGGTGAGTTTTTGCGTCAGCAAAAAAGGTCCGCTGGCGAATTGAACGACGGAAATGAAAAAGGCCCGCTTGCGCGGACCTTTGGTGATCTGGTCGGGGTGAGAGGGCGAGCGCGACCGTCATGCCGGTGGCATGACGCAGCGCGCGAGCGCCCGTAGCGAAGCGGAGGGCCGGGCTTTCGAGCAGTTTGCTGCTCGAAAGTGGACCTCGGCGGCTCGCAGAGCCGCGTTCAAATCCCGGAATTGAACGACGGAAATGAAAAAGGCCCGCTTGCGCGGACCTTTAGTGACCTGGTCGGGGTGAGAGGATTTGAACCTCCGGCCCCTACGTCCCGAACGTAGTGCTCTACCAGGCTGAGCTACACCCCGTGAAGGGCCGCGACTATACCAAAGTAATCCGGATGCAACAACGCCAATTACCGGGCGACACATTGCTCCGTCGAGTCACCGGCCCCCGCATTCTCGGCGAGGATCCTGCCGTCGAGATAGCCCCTGAAGACGGCGCAGGTCTCATCGTCCCGCATGGGACCGGCAGGATTAGCCCAGAGTGCGAGATGCAACTCGGGCGCCGTCTCCAGGAGCACCTCGTACGCGCCGTCGTCGATGTACGGGATGCCGCCGATGAGCGGCACTCCCAGCCCCTGGACCACGTCGTCGATCCCGGTGGCGTAGGCGCCTAGCGAGAGGAAGCGTTTCTCCTGCCAGTTCTGGTACTGCTTGATGAACGTTACCGCCCGCGCCCGGTGCGCCTTTTTTACGTGCTCGCGGTAGTTGGGCACGGCGATCGCTGCCAGGACGGCGACGATCACCAGGGCAATGAGCAACTCGATGAGCGTGAATCCCCGGAATCCTTTCATGGTCATGTCCTTTACTGCTCGCGCGGGTTCTTGGTTTCGACATTCCAGTACGTGCGCCGCACCACGCCGCCGCTGCCGGTATTGACGTCGATGTTGCTGCGACCCACCAGCGTCTCTTCCACCACCTTGCCGTCCTCGTCCTCCACGAACATGAACAGCACACCGGGCGGGATCGTGCCGTGCGGCAGGATGATCGCGCGATCCTCGACGGTGAGCTGGCCGTCATTGTTGGCATCCTCGAGCGGCGCGCCGGTGATGAGGTCAAGCGAGTAGAGCCGCGCGGTTCCCGGATCCGAGTTGCAGTCGTCGGTGTCCTGCGGCACCGGGTCGAAGGTGGTGAAGAACACGCGATAGTCGAAGGTGCGCGCGGGGGCGAGCGCCTTCTCGCCGGGATTCGGCAGGCGCAGCTTCCAGCCCTTCGCCTGCAGCAGCGCCTGGTAGTCCGTCTCGCTCTGCACCAGGGTGTCGGTGATGTCGTAGAGCGAGTCCATGGTGATCCCGTAGTCGTAGTTCGACGGCGCGCTGAACACATACGGGTCCTTGATGGAGAACAGCCAGTTCGCGGTGTCACGGTTGGAGATGGGCCGCTCGCGATCGCCGCTGCCGATGTTGATGGCCCAGTAGGCGTGCCCGTCGCGCGCCACCAGTACGACATCGGGTTCGTTGAAGAACTTGCGGTTGTTGGCGAGATCGGCGCCGCCCAGCGACGCAATCATGCCGCCGTCGATGCTGAACGTGCCGCTTCCCGGGTTGCTGACGTCGAAGCGGAACACCTGGCCTGCAAGATCGGCAGCATAGATGATGTCGGTCAGCCCGTCCTCGTTGAAGTCCTTGAGCTTCACGCTGGCGGCGATGGAGTTGCGCATGTTGGAAACATGGAACGATGTGCCGCTGTCGTGACCGCCCGCACTCCACAGCAGGCGGCCATCCTGCGCCCGCACGATGTAGAGGCTGTGCCCCTTGTCGTCCGAAATACGGCCGGCGTTGGCCGCGACGCTGTCCTGGTTCTCGTTGTCGTAGCCGCCGCCGAACACGAGCACCGTCGTCGGCGAGCCATCCACCATCATCCTGCCGACGCGCGGATCCGACCAGGTCTGCGCCAGCGCGCTGAAACCGTCGTCGACGCCGCCCTGGATTCTCCACATCAGCTTCGGCGCCATCCGGTCGGTGACATCCAATGCGTACAGCGAGCGGCCACCACGGCGCATGCCGAAGAAGATCCATTTGCGCTCGTCGTTTTCACTTGGCTCGGCGTGCGTGATCACCGAGGCGTCGAGGCCATAGACGAGCATCGGGTCGCTGCCCGGATCCATCATCGAAGCGAAGTGGCGCATGGTCTCCGGCGCGACGAACGCCCACAGCTCTTCGCCGCTCGAGGCGTCGATCGCATGCAGGAAACCGTCGTTGGTGGTCATGTAGATGACTTCCTGCGCGCTGGCTTCGTCCTCACCGTAGGTGACCACGGCGGGCACGCCGTGCGGCGCGGCGCCCAGCCAGCGCCGTTCCGGCGCTCCGGTGCTTTCCCCATTGAACGAATGGCCGCGCATGAAGCGGATGACGTTGTCGCGCTGGGCCGTCGCATCGGCTTCAAGGCCGAGCATTTCGGCGGTGATGTTGTCGTTGCCGGTTTCGAAGGCATTCACCGCGCTGGTGAGATCCATCGTCGTGCCGAACCAGGAGAAGATGCGGCGCTGGTCCGGATGCGGAAGCGCGCCGGCGGCACCGCCGATCATGGTCTTGTCGCCGTCGCGACCGCCGTTCGCGGCGACATCGGGGTCGGCAGGATTGGTCCAGAAGCTGAGCGCATGGTAGGCAAGCTGGCTGGAATCCTCGACCAGCGCGTCCACGCCGTTCGCATCGGCGATGCGGAACTCGTCGCCGAACTGCTTCAGCTGGTACTTCTTCAGGTTTCCAGGCCAGTTCACCGAATCGAAGATCGGATCGAACATGGTGAAGTACAGGTCCTTCTTGTGCGCCATGCGGTTGAAGGCGTTGACGGTCACCGCCGGCGCCGTCATGGACACGTTCTTGGCGATTTCCTTGCGGAAGATCACTTCGAAGGCGTGCTTGAGCGTTTCATAGGTATTGGCGAGGAAGAAGCGGCCCTCGCCGCGCCGCGCCGCGTCCTCGAGAAGCGCCTGGCCATAAGGACTGATGTCGGCGCCGAAACCCACCGTATACGTGGTCACGTACTGCTGCCCAGGCAGCGGGCTCATGTCCTCGTGTGCCATGTAGTCGGCGATGGCGGGCAGGCAGGTTTCGGAAGTGCAGTCCGGCGCGTAGACGTTTTTCGCCCGATCGTCGATCTGGCTGAACGGGGTCTTGGCGTTCTTGTCGCCATCCGGATCGCCATCGGAGAGCAGGATGACGGCGTTGCGCTGGCATTCGTAGCGAATGGGGCTCCTGTAGCGCCCATTCTCCATGCTTGCGCTTACGCTCGGTGAGGCGCGGTGAGTCGTGATGTTGTCGTCCCAGGGCCAACGGGTTTCGTCGATTTCCCAGACTTCCGAAGCCAGGCCGAATGCCGGCTGGTGGCCCTTGTAGACCAGCAGTGCCTCCAGCAGGCTTTCACCCAGCGGGGTGCCGCCATTGTCTGCGGGGTCGATGGAGAAGACGGCGTCGATGAAGGCCTGGCGGTTCGGGCTCAGGGCCACGAGATTGCCCTCCGCGTCGTAGCTGTTGTTGCCGAGCTCGACGAATTCCTTCAGCACGAAGGCGCCGTCCGAGGAGCCTTCGCTTCCGACTTTCACGTCGAAGCGCATGAGCGAAAGATTGGTTTCCGGCGGCAGTCCCGTCACCACCTCGCGCAACGCGGCTTGCACGGCGGCAAGACGGGTCTGCGCCCAGCGGTAGTAGTTGATGTAATTGCCGGAGGCGACCAGATATCGGGGACGCCCGGCGAGCGGGTTGCTTGCCACCGGAGTGCTGCTCCACGCTTCCGGGGCCTGCACGGCCCAGACCGAGGCCGAGTCGCCATCCATTCCGTGCACGCCGTGGTCGCTGCTGCATTCCCGCCAGACCATGAATTCAGGAGACCCGATCCAGGTCACGCCACTGAACGCGGAGTTGACGTCCATCCATCTGTTGTTGAGATCGACGCCCTTGTAATTGGGAATGCCCGGCGGGCGCGGACGAAACTCGCCCCAACTGTCCACGGCAACGTGGTCCTTCATGAATGTGGAACACCTGACGGTTTCGATGGGGAACCAGTAATCGGTGTCCTTGCAGCTGGAGAAATCTCCATCGCGGGCGTCACGCGCATCAATGACGCCATCGCCATTGGTGTCGGTGGAAAAGCTCTTGCGATAGGCACGATCGGGCAGGCAGGGGCCAGGGTAGGTGCGGTCCGGGTCGTAGGGTTCATTCCAGTAAAGCACCGGGTCGATCTCGAAGCCCACGCCGCTGAGCCCGTGGCTTGTCATGCTTCCGGAGGTGTCGAGGATGATCAGGATGTTCGGGCCGACGGAGGAACGCGTGCCGCCCATGCTCGACAGGTAAAGCTCGCTGAGGTCGTCGGCATGCAGCGGGTTGCCGACCGTGCACATGAAGGGAACCGATAGAAAGGCGATTCCCGGAATTTGCTTGAACGTCCTGTTCATGGTGACTCCTCCTTGTCCTTTCGAATTCGTCACTTGCCGGCGGGGGCAAGCACGTAGATTCCCTGGTCGATCTTCACCCTGGCGCGCGCCGTCTCGCCTGCAGGCGCTTCTCCTTCGGCGAGGATCTGGAAGCGATGGGTGAGCACGTCGTCGCTGAAACCGCCGTCCGGCGCCATGCCGGCGTTGAGATAACGGATGGTGGAACTGCCGCGAATGTCGAACGGCGCCGTCGCGGTCACCGTGATGGGATTGGATGGCTGGGTGTGCGAAGGCGAGAAGCTCGCCGCGTTGATCTGTGCTTCGATCGCCGCTTCCGCGGCGTTCATGGCCTGGGCATGAAACTGGCTGTTGCCGGCCATGAGGAGTTCGAGCCGCGCCGTCTTCATGCCCGCCATGCCGAGCACCGTCAGTGCAATGAGCAACAGCAGGCCGACGATGAGCGCACTTCCCTGTGCTGACTGCTTCATTCCCTTTCTCCTATTGCCATTTGTTGCGGAAGGTGACCGTCCTGCTCAGCAGCAGTCGCCGGTAGCGGTGCGGCGCCGGTACGAGTCCGTCGGATGTGGTGTCGGGCGTATAGCTCTTGTCGGCGTAGACATAGGTGTTTTTCGAATCGTCGTGATCGGCTTCCGGTTCGTCGGCACGCGCCAGCACCCAGACCCTGGCGGAGACGATGCGCGCGAAACCCTCCGTTCCGGGTTCCACGTAGGAATCGACCGTGCCGTCGCCATTGGTGTCGATGCCCAGCTGGATCTGCAGGTCCTCGATGCCGCGCACCAGATCGCTCTGCCCGTCATGCAGGGCAGGGCCGGCGCCAAGGACCTTCCGGCGCAGCACGGGAATGCGGCCATCGTGGTTGTCGCGGGCGACATAGAACACGTGCACCAGCCAGCGGCGCGTGGTGGAGATGTCCGGGTCGAAGCCCGAGGGCTCGCTGCCTCCGCCGATGAAGAACGCTCCGCGCATCGGGTCGGTGCGGATCAGCAGCCAGTTGTTGTGAGGCGCCATGCTGGTGATGGGCGCCGAGGAGGCGCGCTTCAGCGCAATGACGTCGGTGCCGGCCAGGTAATTCGAGCCGTTCATGCAGCGTTCGGCGAAGGACGTGCCGTTGAGCGTGGGGACCTGGTTGTTGCCGATCACCAGCATGGCGGCCATGTCCACGTACCAGCGCTCGGCGCAATCGCTGCCGATGTCCGGCCGTTCGCCGGGCCCGCCGCGCCGGCCTTCGATCAGGGCCGGATTCGCGGTGTTGCCGAGGTAGCCCGTGGCCTGCAGGTCCTCGGCGACGATCTGCAGGGCGATGCGCGCGTTTTCCTGCATGCGGGCCACGAGGTCGCTGGTGCGGAAGCTGTCGCGGCTGCTTAGGTAGACGCTGAAGATGGCGGCGAGGATGAGCAGGCCGATGGTCATGGCCACCATCAGTTCGACGAGCGAAACGCCATGCTGTCTACGGTTCATAGTTGCGTCACCACCTGGATGGAATGCGTCGTGGCGTTGGCACCGTCGCGCCAGCTGACTTCCACGGTGTAGGTCGGTGGCGCCGACGCGGTACGCCTGATCTCACCCCTGCCTTCCGGCAAGCCGGAGAGCGGATCGGCGAGCGTCGTGTTCCACTCGTACAGGTCGTGCGCGGCGAGCGCTGCCGGCGAGCATGTGCTCGCCGCGGCGTCCTTGGTGGTGCGGCAGTTGTGGGATGCGGGCGAGGCCGACGCGTAGCTCTCGGCGGCGCTGCGGTTGGCGCGCATGCGCTCGATCATGTCCGTCGCGAAGGCCGTGGCCTTGGACCGCTGGATGGCGATGCGGGAATCCTGCAGCGTGGAGAGAAACAGTGCCGCGATGCCGAGCAGTCCCACGGACAGCACGAAAACGGTCACGAGCACTTCGAGGAGGCTGTAGCCGCGGCCGTGCCGCGCGAAGCGAGAATTCATGATCACATCCTTGTGAATCGGCATGACTTCCTGTCACGCCTTTCATTTAGCAGCTGTTTTCGGCAGGCGGAAGCGGGCTGATCGGCCGCGCGGACAGATGGCTCAGTTGCGGCGATGAATGGTGAGTTCGGCGATCACGTCCAGGGAGCGCGAGAACTCGTTGACCGGCAGTTTCGCGATCTGCTCGCGGGCGATGCGGATGGCATTCACCGCCTTCTCGCGGGTGTAGTCCAGCGCGCCGGTGGAGCGCACGGCCTCGAGCACCGCGTCCAGGTGCTCGAGGCCGCCATTCTCGATGGCGGTGCGCACCAGCTCGCGCTGGGTCTCGGTGCCCTCGCGCATCACGTAGATGAGCGGCAAGGTGGGCTTGCCCTCGGCAAGATCATCGCCGACATGCTTGCCGAGTTCGGCCTCGTCGGCGTCATAGTCGAGCACGTCATCGATCAGCTGGAAGGCCACGCCCAGCTGCCGGCCATACTCGCGCAGCGCCGATACCTGTTCCTCCGAGCCCTTGCCGAGCAGGCCGCCGATCTCCGAAGCCGCTTCGAAGAGCTTGGCGGTCTTGCGGTCGATGACGTCGAAGTAGCGCGCCTCGTCGGTGTCCGGGTCATGGACATTGAGCAGCTGCAGCACCTCGCCTTCCGCGATGCGGTTGGTGGCGGCGGCGAAGACGCGCTGGATGTGCATGTCGTCGGCGCGGACCATGAGCTGGAAGGCGCGGGTGTAGAGGAAATCCCCCACCAGCACGCTGGCGGCGTTGCCCCAGACGGCATTGGCCGAGTCCCGGCCGCGGCGCATGTCGGATTCGTCGACCACGTCGTCATGCAGCAGCGTTGCGGTGTGAATGAACTCGATGACCGCCGCCTGGCTGATGTGGTGCGGCCCCTCGTAGCCCATGGCGCGGGCGGCGAGCAGCAGCAGCATGGGGCGCAGGCGCTTGCCGCCGGCATTGATGATGTAGTGGCCGAGCTGGTTGATCAGGGCGACATCGGAGGCGAGTTCGCGCCGGATCTCCTCGTCCAGGGCGGCAAGATCAGCGGCGATCAGCTGGCGAATGTCTTCCAGGGTCATTGGGCTGGCGGGGCGGGGAGGAAAGCGGGCATGCTATTGGCCGCCTCCCGGGGAGTCAAGCGCGCTGCCGCAAGCCCCGGACGGGGCTGGGATTTCGCCGTCACGCGGCGTTTGACCGGGAAGGCTTTTCGGGCTTAAAATGCGCGCCCTTTGCGGGATGTCATTTCCCGCCCGGATTTTCTGCAGGATTCCTTTGGAGATAAGCGATGTACGCGGTCATCGAAACCGGCGGTAAGCAGTACAGGGTCGCCCAGGGCGACGTCATCAAGGTCGAGAAGCTCGACGGCGTCGACGGCGACGCAGTGGAGTTCGACAAGGTGCTCCTGATCTCCGATGGTGCCGACAAGGTCGTCATGGGCGCGCCCTTCGTGGAAGGCGGCAAGGTTACCGCCACCGTGAAGCGCCAGGGTCGCAGCCGCAAGGTGGAAATCATCAAGTTCCGCCGCCGCAAGCATCACATGAAGCGCCAGGGCCATCGCCAGCAGTTCACCGAGCTGGAAATCACCGGCATCCAGGGCGCGTAACAGAGGTAACAGGCAATGGCACACAAGAAAGCTGCTGGTTCCAGCCGTAACGGTCGCGATTCCGAGAGCAAACGCCTTGGCGTGAAGATCTTCGGCGGCCAGGAAGTCGTCGCGGGCAACATCATCGTTCGCCAGCGCGGCACCCAGTTCCACGCCGGCGACAACGTCGGCCTGGGCCGTGATCACACGCTCTTCGCCACCGCCAACGGCAAGGTGAAGTTCGAGACCAAGGGTCCGAAGAACCGCAAGTACGTGAGCGTCATCGCCGAGTAAGGCGATTCGCGTACCCGAGAAAGCCCCGCGACGCGGGGCTTTTTTGTGTCCGGCGCACGGTATCCTTTCCACGTTCGCGCGGCAAAGCGGGAGACGGGTGAAATGAAGTTTGTTGATGAGGCGACCATCAAGGTCATCGCCGGCGACGGCGGCAATGGCACGGTCAGTTTCCGCCGCGAGAAATACATTCCCTTCGGCGGTCCCGATGGCGGGGACGGCGGCGACGGCGGCAGCGTCTGGCTGGTAGGCGATTCCGGCCTCACCACACTGGCCGATTTCCGTGTCGCGCGCACCTACCAGGCCGAGCGCGGCGAGAACGGCGGCAGCGCCAACTGCACCGGACGGTCGGGCGCCGACCTGTTCGTCAAGGTGCCGGCCGGCACGCTGGTCTACGACGAGGAAACCGGCGAGCTGATCGGCGATATCGTCGAGGACGGCCAGAAGCTCAAGGTGGCGCAGGGCGGCTGGCATGGCCTCGGCAACAGCCGCTTCAAGTCCTCGGTCAACCGCGCGCCGCGGCAGGCCACCAAGGGCACCCCGGGCGAGCGGCGCGTGCTGCGCCTGGAGCTTAAATTGCTGGCCGACGTCGGCCTGCTCGGCATGCCGAACGCCGGCAAGTCCACCCTGATCAGCGCCGTGTCCGCGGCGCGTCCCAAGGTGGCGGATTACCCGTTCACCACCCTGTACCCGAACCTGGGCGTAGTCTCGGTGGGCATCGGCCGCTCGTTCATGATGGCCGACATCCCTGGTCTGATCGAAGGTGCCGCCGAGGGCGCGGGACTGGGCATCCAGTTCCTCAAGCACCTGCAGCGCACCCGCCTGCTGCTGCACGTCGTCGACATCGCGCCGCTGGAAGGCACCGGCGACCCGGTGGAGGACGCGCGCAAGATCCTCGGCGAACTGGCCAAGTTCTCCACGGAACTCCTGGAGCGCGAACGCTGGCTGGTGCTGAACAAGATCGACCTCCTGCCGGAGGAAGAGCGCGAGGTGCGCGTGCGCGGGATCGTGGAAGGCCTCGGCTTTGAAGGCCCGGTGTTCGCGATCTCCGCAGTGGCGAAGCAGGGTACGGAGCGGCTCTGCCAGGAAATCATGAACTACCTGGAAGCGCATCCACGTTCGGCAGAGGAGACCGGCTCCGGGAATTAGGGGTCAGTCGCCTTGCGGCGAGCCCTGGCGGGCAGCACCGCGCGGCTCAGAGCCGTCAGCGGAAGCAGAAGCTGCTCAAGCAGCGCATCATGCCTCACGTTACGGACACCCAGCGGGACGGTGCAGGGGCCGGGCACGTAGTAGCTGCCGAAAATCTGATCGAATACCGAAAACACCGTGGCGTAATTGCTGTTGATCCCGCGCCCGTGAAGCACGTGGTGCCAGCGGTGCATTGCGGGAGAGACCAGCACCCGGCCGAGCGGGCCGTATGTCCATGGCAGGGCGGCATGGATGAACATCCCGTAGTAGTGCCGGATCAGCAGGTTCGCGGCGATGGCCCAGCCGGGGATGCCCAGTGCCAGCAGCAGGCCGATATCGATGACGGTCGTGCTAAGACGGTTGAGCGGGTGAAACCGGAACACGGTGAACCAGCTCATGTCGTCGTCGCTGTGGTGAAGGACATGGGCGGGCCAGAGGAGCCGCGAGTGCTCCAGGCGGTGGCGGAAGTAACTGATGCCATCGCCGACGAAGACGGTGAGCAGCAGCAGGAGTGGCGCGGGCAGGCTCGCCAGGGACGCCTCATCGAATATCGTGAAGCCATGCCCGGCTATGAAAAGAGACAACTGCTTGAGCAGGTAGCCCAGCGGCCCGGCGACGATCAGGATGTCGAGTGCATAAACCGCCAGGTTCACCTTGAGGCCGCGCGGCAGCAGGCGCGCCAGGGTCTGGCGCAGGTTTCCCCTGTTGACCACGAGAGCGAGCAGCAGAAAGAACAATGCCGCCACCGCCAGGGTAGGTATTTCATTGAAAAGCGGTGTTAGCCAATGCTGCCATCGCTCCAGCATGTGCCCCCCGGTCCAGGTTCTGAAAGTCGAAGCGTGTAGCGGCATGCGACAAAAAGCAACGCTCGAAAAAAAAGCCGCTCGATGAGCGGCTTTTCACGTTGTCGCTTCCTGCAGTTTTCTTACTGCATGCCCCGAATATGGTTGTTCAGGCGGCTCTTGTGCCGTGCGGCCTTGTTCTTGTGGATGATGCCCTTGTCGGCCATGCGGTCGATGACCGGAACGGCTGCCTTGTAGGCAGCTTCCGCGTCAGCCTTGTTGCCCGCGGTAACGGCCTTCAGGACCTTCTTGATGTGGGTGCGCATCATCGAGCGCAGGCTCGCGTTGTGCTGGCGGCGCTGTTCCGCCTGCTTGGCGCGCTTCTTCGACTGCTTCGTGTTAGCCAAGGCTGAATCTCCTGGGGAAATCGTTTTCTGCGCGCGGGGAAGCCCGCCGCGAAAGGCTGCGCATTTTCCGGATTTTTCAGCCGCATGTCAACGAGTTGGGGCCCCCGGGGGCTGGCCGGGGGCGGGGCGCCGCCGTTATCATGCCCGGCACGCCGCACGACATAATAATCAAGGTGTCCCGATGTCCCGTTCCCTGATCCGTTCGACCTCGCTCGTGGGAGGGTTCACGCTGGTTTCCCGCGTGCTGGGGCTCCTCCGGGACATGGCCTTTGCGGCTTTTCTCGCCGTCGGCCCGGCCATGGACGCCTTCTTCGTGGCCTTCAAGATTCCCAACTTCATGCGCCGCATGTTCGGCGAGGGCGCGTTCTCGCAGGCCTTCGTGCCAGTCGTCTCGGAATACCGGCAGACCCGGCCGCACGAGGAAGTGAAGGCACTGGTCGAGCGGGTCGCGGGCACCTTCGGCGCGCTGCTGCTGCTCATCAACGTCATCGGCCTGCTGGCCGCGCCGTTGCTGGTGATGCTGTTCGCGCCCGGCTTCCTGAACAATCCCGGGCAGGTGGAGCTCACCACCGAGCTGCTGCGGGTGACCTTCCCGTACCTGTTCTTCATCGCGCTGACGGCCTTCGCGGGCGGCGTGCTCAACACCTATGGCCGCTTCGGCGCGCCGGCGCTGGCGCCGGTGCTGCTCAACATCGCGCTGATCTCGGCCGCGGCCTGGGGCAGCCGCTGGTTCGAGACCTCCGTGATGGCGCTGGCCTGGGCGGTGTTCGCCGCGGGCATCGCACAGCTTTTGCTGCAGCTGCCGTCGATGGCGAAACTCGGCCTGTTCCCCTGGCCGCGCTTTGACCGCCGGCATCCCGGCGTGCGAAAGGTCTTCCGGCTCATGCTGCCGGCGCTGTTCGGCTCCTCGGTGGCGCAGATCAATCTGCTGGTGGACACGCTGATCGCCTCGTTCCTGGCCGCGGGTTCGGTGAGCTGGCTGTACTACGCCGACCGGCTGATGGAATTCCCGCTGGGCGTGTTCTCGATCGCGCTGGCCACGGTGATCCTGCCGCAGCTCTCCCGCGACCATGCCGCCAATGACCCGGCGCGCTTCTCCGCCAACCTCGATTTCGCGCTGCGGCTGCTGCTGCTGATCGCGCTGCCGGCGGCGGTGGGCCTGTTCGTTCTCTCGGGGCCGATACTCGCCACGCTGTTCTTCCACGGCGCCTTCCGCGTCGAGGACGTGGTCATGAGCCAGCTTGCGCTGATGGCGTATTCGCTGGGGCTGATCGGCTTCTCGCTGGTAAAGATCCTGGCACCGGGCTATTTCGCCCGCCAGGACACCCGCACCCCGGTGCGCGTCGGTCTCATCGCCATGGGCGCGAACGTGGTGCTCAACCTGGTCATCGTCGGCGTCATGCTATGGCAGGACTTCCAGGCGCCGCACGCGGGCCTGGCGCTGGCCACCGGGCTTGCGGCGCTGCTGAATGCTTCCATGCTTTTGACCGGACTGCGCAAGACTGGCGTGTTCCTGGCGCGCCCAGGCTGGGGTGTTTTCCTGCTGCGCCTGCTGCTTGCCTGCGTGCTGATGGCTGCCGCCGTCACCTGGCTGGCGGGGCCGTTGCAGCAATGGCTCGCCTGGTCCGCTACCGAACGCGTTGCGCGGCTCGCCGCGATGGTCGCCCTTGGGATTGCGGTATTCGCCGTCACGCTGCTTGCCTCCGGCTTCCGGCCGCGGCAGCTCAGGTGATGGCCGCAGACAGGGCCATCCGTATAATGCTGACTTTTGCCGAAAATCCCTGCCTGCCATGGAACTGATCCGCGATCGTCACAACCTCAGGCCCGAGCATCGCGGCGCCGCGGCGACGATCGGCAATTTCGATGGCGTGCATCTGGGCCACCAGGCCATTCTCGGAGAATTGCGCAAGCAGGCATTGATGCGCGACCTGGCGCCAGTGGTGGTGACCTTCGAGCCCACGCCGCGCGAGTACTTCGCGCCGCAGACCGCCCCGCCGCGGCTGACCAGCTTCCGCGAGAAGTTCGACATGCTCGGCTACCACGGCGTGGAGCGCATGCTGGTGCTGCGCTTCAATCGGGCGCTGGCACAGCTGCCGGCGGAGGACTTCATCCGCGAGGTGCTGGTGGAGGGGCTGGGAGTGAAGTACGTGGTCATCGGCGACGACTTCCGCTTCGGCCAGGGCCGGCGCGGCGACTTCCGCATGCTAAAGGAAGCCGGCGAGCGTTACGGCTTCGAGGTGGCGGCAACGCCGACCCAGACGGTGCACGGCGAGCGCGCCAGCAGCACGCGGGTGCGCGAAGCCCTGCAGGCGGGGAACCTGGAACTTGCCCGCGATCTGCTCGGGCGGATGTACCGGATGTGTGGCAAGGTGGTGCATGGCGACCACCTCGGCCGCGAGCTTGGCTACCCGACCGCCAATCTCGGCCGCCGCCGCCAGAAGCTGCCGCTGTCGGGCGTCTTTCTGGTGCGGGTCTACGGCCTGGAGGACGAGGCGCGTTACGGCGTCGCCAGCGTCGGCAATCGCCCGACGGTGAACGGCCGGCATGACGTGGTCGAGGTGCACCTGTTCGATTTCTCGCGCGACATCTACGGCGCGCACATCGAGGTGGAATTCCTCGAGAAGCTGCGGGAGGAAGAGAAGTTCCCTGACCTCGAGACCCTGCGCGAGCACATCCGCCAGGACGTCAACGAAGCGCGCCTGCGTCAGGTCGAGTGGCAGAAACGCGAACAGGCGATCTGAATTCATTCATTGAGAAACGACGGAAACAGAGCGTGACCGACTACAAGCACACCCTCAACCTTCCCGAGACGGAGTTCCCGATGCGCGGCAATCTCGCGCAGCGCGAACCGGAGATGCTGCAGCGCTGGGCGGAGGAAGACCGTTACGGCAAGCTGCGCGCGCATTGCCAGGGCCGGGAGAAGTACATCCTCGCCGACGGCCCGCCGTACGCGAACGGCGACATTCACATCGGTCACGCGGTCAACAAGATTCTCAAGGACATTGTCGTCAAGTCGCGCACCATCGCCGGCTTCGATGCGCCTTATGTTCCCGGCTGGGACTGCCACGGCCTGCCCATCGAGCACGCCGTGGAGAAGAAGCTCGGCAAGGACGCGAAGCGCAATGCGCGCGAGTTCCGCGAGGCCTGTCGCCAGTTCGCGCTGGAGCAGGTGGATCGCCAGCGCAGCGATTTCATTCGTCTTGGCGTGGCCGGCGACTGGTTCAAGCCTTACCTCACGCTGAACAGGCAGTACGAGGCCGACCAGCTGCGCGCGCTGGCGAAGGTGATCGAGAACGGCCACCTCTACAAGGGCTACAAGCCGGTGCACTGGTGCCTGGACTGCGGCTCGGCGCTGGCCGAAGCCGAAGTCGAGTACCAGGACCGCACCTCGCCGGCCATCGACGTGCGCTTCCGCGTCGTCGATGAAAGGAGTTTCCTTTCGAAACTGGAACTTGCCGGCGATGGCGGCAAGGGACCGGTGTCGGTGGCGATCTGGACTACCACGCCATGGACGCTGCCTGCCAACCAGGCGGTGGCCATTCATCCCGAGTTCGATTACGCGCTGGTCGAGTTCGACGCGGGCGCGGGGGTGGAGCGCGTGCTGTTCGCCGAGGCATTGGTCGAAGCCGCGATGCGCCGTTTCAAGGTGGAGAACCATCGCATCGTGGCGCGCGCGAAGGGCGCGGCGCTGGAACGCGAACTGCTGCAGCATCCCTTCATCGATCGCCAGGTGCCGCTGGTGCTCGGCGATCACGTCACGCTGGACTCCGGCACCGGTGCGGTACACACCGCGCCGGCGCATGGCCAGGAAGACTTTGCCGTCGGGCTTGCCTACAAGCTGCCGGTGGACAACCCGGTGGCGGGCAACGGCGTGTTCGTCAGCGGCACGCCGTACGTCGAAGGCGAACATGTCTTCAAGGCGAATCCGAAGATCGTCGAGCTGCTGCGCGAAAAGGGCGCACTGCTGCACCACGAGCAGTATGCGCACAGCTATCCGCATTGCTGGCGCCACAAGACGCCGCTGATCTTCCGCGCCACGCCGCAGTGGTTCATCAGCATGGACCAGGCAGGGCTGCGCGAGAAGGCGCGCGAGGAAATCCGCAAGGTGCGCTGGACGCCGTCCTGGGGCGAGAGCCGCATCGACGGCATGGTCGAAGGCCGTCCCGACTGGTGCATCTCGCGACAGCGTCACTGGGGTGTGCCCATCGCGCTGTTCGTGCACCGGGAGACCGGCGAGCTGCATCCGCGCACGTCCGAGCTGATCGAGGAAGTCGCGAAGCGCGTCGAGCAGGACAGCATCGATGCCTGGTTCGACCTTGATCCGCGCGAGCTGCTCGGCGACGAAGCAGAAGCGTACGAGAAGGTCACCGACATTCTCGACGTCTGGGTGGACTCCGGCATGATGCATTACTGCGTGCTGGAGAAGCATCCCGAACTGCGCGTGCCGGCCGATCTTTACCTCGAAGGTTCCGACCAGCATCGCGGCTGGTTCCAGTCCTCGCTGCTCACTTCCGTCGCCATCCGCGATGCCGCGCCCTACAAGGCGGTGCTGACCCACGGCTTCACCGTCGACGCGCAGGGCCGCAAGATGTCGAAGTCGCTGGGCAACGTGGTCGCGCCGCAGAAGGTGGTGAACACGCTGGGTGCGGACGTGCTGCGCCTGTGGGTGGCGGCGACCGATTATCGCGCCGAGATCGCGGTCTCCGACGAGATTCTCAAGCGCACCGCGGATTCCTATCGCCGCATGCGCAACACGCTGCGCTTCCTGCTGGCCAACCTCAACGGCTTCGACCCGCAGAAGCACCAGGTCGCGCCCGCCGACATGCTGTCGCTGGACCGCTGGGTGCTGGAGCGCGCCCGCGCGCTGCAGGAGACGGTCAGGCAGGCCTACGAGGATTTCGAGTTCCACGTCATCTACCAGAAGGTGCACAACTTCTGCGTCGTGGATCTCGGCAGCTTCTATCTCGACGTCATCAAGGACCGGCAGTACACCACGCAGCGCGACAGCCTTGCGCGGCGTTCCTGCCAGACGGCGCTGTATCACATCGCCGAGGCGATGACGCGCTGGCTTGCGCCGGTGCTCAGCTTCACCATGGAAGAAGTCTGGGAATACCTGCCGGGCGCGCGTCCGATGTCGGTATTCATGGCCACCTGGTACGACATCCCGGGCAGCGCCAAGGACGTCACCGACGTGGACTGGGAGACCGTGTTGCACGTTCGCCAGGTGGTGTCGCGACTGCTGGAGAAGCTTCGCAAGGAAGGCGTCATCGGCTCCTCCCTGGATGCGGACGTGACGCTGTATGCCGAGGACGAGCTGCGCGGCAAGCTCGAAGCCCTGGGCGAGGAACTGCGCTTCGCGCTGATCACCTCGTACGCGGAACTCAAGCCCGCGGCCGAACGCCCCGAGGATGCCTTCAGCGATCCGGAAGTGGCTGGTCTCTGGGTGAGCGGCAAGCGCGTGCCGTATGCGAAGTGCGTGCGTTGCTGGCACCTGCGCGAGGATGTGGGCTCGAACCCGGAGCATCCGGAAATCTGCGGACGCTGCGTCGAGAACGTGGCGGGGAAGGGCGAGGAGCGGCGTTACGCATGAAGTTGCCACTGAAATTCTGGGACTCGCAGCGTCCTGTCAACTGGCTGATCGCCTCGGCGATCGTGATCGTGCTGGATCAATGGACCAAGTACATCGCCGTACAGTCCATGCGCCTGTTCGACTCGATCCCGGTGATGCCGTACTTCAACATCACCCTGCTGCACAACGAGGGCGCGGCGTTCAGCTTTCTCGCCAACGCCGGCGGCTGGCAGCGCTGGTTCTTCATCGGCCTGGGCGTTGTGGTGAGCGCGTTCATCCTCGCCTGGCTGCGCCGCCTGCGCCGTGACCAGGGCTGGATGCTGCCGGCATCTCTGGCGCTGATCCTTGGCGGTGCGCTCGGCAACGTCATTGACCGCGCCTGGCATGGCTACGTCATCGACTTCATCGACCTTTACTACGGCAGCTGGCACTGGCCGGCCTTCAACGTCGCCGACATCGCCATCACCGTCGGCGCCGCGCTGTTCCTGCTCGACAGTCTGATCGATTCGTGGAAGGAAGGCGCCGCGAAGCGGCAGAACGGTGAAGGTAGAAGGTAGAAGGGAATAAAGCGGGTCCTTCTTCTCCCTTCTTCCCCAAGGAAAAAGCCGGGCATTGCCCACTGCTGTCCCACAGTTTGAACTTCATAAGGCGAACC
>JAJUFS010000168.1 GCA_029263725.1 Gammaproteobacteria bacterium
CCTTTCGATGCCCCTGTTGCTGCAAATCGTGATCTGGACGGCGCTCGGCGGTGTGCTTGGCGCGCTCGCGGCCTCGCTCCTGCTGGTGCTGTCGGATGCCTGGCACCGGCGGCTGCTGCCGCACCTGATCAGTTTCGCGGTCGGCGCGCTGCTCGGCGCTGCCTTTCTCGCGCTGCTGCCGCATGCGATCGAATCCGCCGGCATGGAAGAACTGCACGCCATCGGCGCCACCTTCGTGGCCGGCATCCTGCTGTTCTTCGTGATGGAAAAGCTGGTGGTATGGCGTCATTGCCATGCGCACGATTGCGAGGCGCACATGCCGGACCACGGCCATCACCACGCCGATCACGCCGCAGGCGTGCTGGTGCTGATAGGCGACGGGCTGCACAACCTCATCGACGGCGTGCTGATCGCCGCGGCCTTCCTGGTCGATCCGCATCTCGGCATCGTCACCGCGCTTGCGGTCGCGGCGCACGAGATTCCGCAGGAAGTCGGCGACGTCGCCGTGCTGCTCAACTCCGGCATGAGCCGCCGCCAGGCGCTGATCTACAACATCGGCGCCTCGCTGACCTCGGTGCTCGGCGGCATCGTGGCCTACTTCGCGCTAGATGATGCGGTTCGCGCCCAGCCTTACGTGCTGGCGATCGCCGCGGGCAGCTTCGTCTACATCGCCGTCGCCGACCTGATCCCGGGGCTGCACCGGCGCATCGCACCGCGCTCCGGTCTAAAGCAGTTCGTCATGATCCTGCTCGGGCTCGGCATGATCCTCGCAGGGCATTCGCTGCTGCACGAGAACAGCGGCCTGTTTGGATGAAACGCCCCACGGCTTGAAACCTCCGTTCCTGCCCCTATCTCCGCGTCAACGAAACGCGCCATATGCGGAGACAATCAGATGCGGATGGACAAGCTCACCTCGAAATTCCAGCTGGCGCTGGCGGAAGCGCAATCGCTCGCGCTCGGGCGCGATCACCAGTTCATCGAGCCCGCGCACCTGCTGCTTGCGCTGCTCGACCAGGAAGGCGGCACCGCGCGGCCGCTGCTGGAACGCGCGGGTGTTGCCATCAATCGCCTGCGCACCGAGCTGCAGGGCGCGCTGGACCGTCTGCCGCAGGTGCAGGGCACGCCGGGCGAGGTGCATGTCTCGAATGAACTCGCGCGCCTGCTGAACGTCACCGACAAGCTCGCGCAGCAGCGCAAGGACCAGTACATCTCCTCCGAGCTGTTCGTGCTCGCCGCCTTCGAGGACAAGGGCGCGGTCGGCCAGGCGTTGAAGAATTCCGGCGGCGTGCGCGGCGCGGTGGAGAAGGCCATCGACGAGCTGCGCGGCGGCGCGCACGTGGATGATCCCAATGCCGAGGAGCAGCGCCAGGCGCTGGAGAAGTACACCATCGACCTCACCGCCCGCGCCGAGGCCAACAAGCTCGATCCCGTCATCGGCCGCGACGAGGAAATCCGCCGCGCCATACAGGTGCTGCAGCGGCGCACCAAGAACAACCCGGTGCTGATCGGCGAACCCGGCGTGGGCAAGACCGCGATCGTCGAGGGACTGGCGCAGCGCATCGTCAACGGCGAGGTCCCGGAAGGCCTCAAGAACAAGCGCGTGCTGTCGCTGGACATGGGCGCGCTGATCGCCGGCGCCAGGTTCCGCGGCGAGTTCGAGGAGCGCCTCAAGGCCGTGCTCAACGATCTCGCCAGGCAGGAAGGGCGGATCATCCTGTTCATCGATGAGCTGCATACCATGGTCGGCGCCGGCAAGGCGGAGGGCGCCATGGACGCCGGCAACATGCTCAAGCCGGCGCTGGCGCGCGGCGAACTGCACTGCATCGGCGCCACCACCCTGGACGAATACCGCCAGTACATCGAGAAGGACGCCGCGCTCGAGCGCCGCTTCCAGAAGGTGCTGGTCGACGAACCCACGGTGGAAGACACCATCGCCATCCTGCGCGGCCTGAAGGAGCGCTACGAGGTGCACCATGGCGTGGAGATCACCGACCCCGCCATCGTCGCGGCCGCCACGCTCTCGCATCGTTACATCACCGACCGGCAGCTGCCCGACAAGGCCATCGACCTTGTCGACGAGGCCGCCAGCCGCATCCGCATGGAAATCGACTCCAAGCCGGAGGAGATGGACCGCCTCGACCGGCGCCTCATCCAGCTCAAGATCGAGCGCGAGGCCTTAAAGAAGGAAAAGGACGAAGCCTCGAAGAAGCGGCTTGCCGATCTCGAGGAGGAGATCCAGCGCCTGGAGCGCGAGTACTCCGATCTCGAGGAAATCTGGAAGGCGGAGAAGGCGAGCCTGCAGGGCGCCACCCAGATCAAGGAAGAGATCGAGCGCGCCCGCGCCGAGCTCGAGACGGCGCGGCGCGCCGGCGATCTTGCGCGCATGTCGGAGCTGCAGTACGGCCGCATCCCGGAACTGGAGAAGCGCCTGGAAGCCGCGGCGCAGGCCGAGCAGCGCGAGACCCGGCTGCTGCGCAACCGTGTCACCGACGAGGAGATTGCCGAAGTGGTGGCGCGCTGGACCGGCATCCCGGTGGCGCGCATGCTCGAATCGGAGAAGGAAAAGCTGTTGCGCATGGAAGAGAAGCTGCGCTCGCGCGTGGTCGGCCAGGAGGAAGCCATCAGCGCCGTCGCCAACGCCATCCGCCGTTCGCGCGCGGGGCTGGCGGATCCCAACCGCCCGACCGGTTCCTTCCTCTTCCTCGGCCCCACCGGCGTCGGCAAGACCGAGCTGACCAAGGCGCTCGCGGCCTTCCTGTTCGATGCCGATGACGCCATGGTGCGCATCGACATGTCCGAGTTCATGGAGAAGCATTCGGTGGCGCGTCTCATTGGCGCGCCGCCGGGCTACGTCGGCTACGAGGAAGGCGGCTATCTCACCGAAGCGGTGCGCCGCCGGCCGTACTCGGTGATCCTGCTGGACGAGGTAGAGAAGGCGCACCCTGACGTCTTCAATGTGCTGCTGCAGGTCCTCGACGACGGCCGCCTGACCGACGGCCAGGGCCGGACCGTGGATTTCCGCAACACCGTGATCGTGATGACCTCGAATCTCGGCTCGCAGGTCATCCAGGAAATGGCCGGAGAGGAAAACTACGCCGCGATGAAGAACGCCGTGCTGGAAATCGTCGGCCAGCACTTCCGCCCCGAGTTCATCAACCGCATCGATGAGACGGTGGTGTTCCGGCCGCTGGGCCGCGAGCAGATCCGCCGCATCACCGACATCCAGGTGGGCTACCTGCGCAAGCG
>JAJUFS010000170.1 GCA_029263725.1 Gammaproteobacteria bacterium
GGGTGCCGTGCATTGCGTCGTCGGCGAACTCACGAGAAGCAACCAGACCTTCCGCTTCGTCATCTCGCGGACCAACGCCTACACCTCGCAGGCCTGGCAACAGTCCGGCGACAGCTGGCGCCACATCGGCAGCCTGCGTCGTTTCGGCTGCCGGGATGAGGAAAGCAAGCGCGAGGCACTGCGCAGCGTTTCCCATGAATACTTCGTTTTCACCGACGGCATCTGCCTCTACCAGCTGCAGCCGCTGGAAACACTGTTCACGATGTAGTCCTGATCACTGGATGCAGGAGTGAAAAACAAGGGAGGGCAGATTTCTCTGCCCTCCTCTTTTTCTGATCGCACCCGGACTCACCACTCGCATACCATCCTGTCGCTGTCTTCCATGGCGCGCACTTCCAGCACCATCAACTGAAATATCGCATGCGGCCACATTTCGTATGCGCCGCCGTTGGCAATGACCGGACAGGTCGACGTCTTGTACAGATCGCCGCTGTCAGGCGGCATGATCACGAGACGGTACTTCAGCGGCACATCAAAAGTGCTGGTGACGATGAGCAGCATGTTTGGCTCGCCGTCGGATTGCGAGAAAGCGAACTTGAGGTGAGGTTCATCGAAGGGTTCGTACGAGCCACGCCGATGCCCCAGGACGCCATCCTCGAAGCGGCCGGTTACGTAGAGCGTTTCTCCGGGCAGGAGCGTGATGATGTCCTGCTGCAGCGGCGGCGGCATGCGATCGAAACGGAAGGTCTCGCGATTGCCGGCCTCGTCGAGAACGAGCGTGAACTCGACGTTCTCACGACACGGCATGGGCGGATCGGAAGCGCAGAACGCTTCAAACTCTGCGGCCAAAGCTTCCGCATCTGGCGGCTGATTTTCCTGAGCACGCTCGATTGTCGCGCACCCGGTGAACAGCAGCGCTGCAAGCGCCGCCCATCCAGATTTACGCATTCCGCCCCCCCGCTTCCGATGGATCAGTTCTGATGTGGTTCTCACCGCTGCTCACGGCTGCGAGCGCTTGCTCTCCAGCCACTTCACGATCGGCTCCCACTGCTCCCAGTCCGGCCAGGCGAGGTAGGGCGGCAGTTCGTGGATGCCGAGTCCGCGGGTATAGGCGCGGACGTAGTTCTGCGCGTCGCGCAGGTGGCCGAGGCAGGGAATCTTCAGCGTGTCGAGGTATTCCTGCAGTTCGCCGAAGACGGA
The DNA here is from genome assembly GCA_029263725.1 of Gammaproteobacteria bacterium. Taxonomy (GTDB): domain Bacteria; phylum Pseudomonadota; class Gammaproteobacteria; order Natronospirales; family JAJUFS01; genus JAJUFS01. The sequence goes on from JAJUFS010000170.1 coordinate 1,201, forward strand.
GTAGGTCTCGCGCACGCGATTGGCGATGACGGCGATCTTCACTTCCTTGCGCTCGACCCTGCCAACCTTCTGCAGTTCCTCGATGAAGCGGGTGCAGGCCTTCATGTCCACGGTGCTGGGCAGCACCGGGATGAGGATGGTTTCGGCGTGCCTGATGAGCGCGGTCAGATCAGGGCCGTGGGTGGAGGCCCGGGCGTCCATCACCAGGAAGTCGGTCGCCGGCGAAAGCCCCTTCAGCCCGTCCCTGTAGGCATTGATGCCGGTGATGGCGGGCCGCTCGGGCGGCCGGAGGGACAGCCAGTCCATGGAGGACTGCTGCGGATCGAAGTCCGCGAGGGTGACGTTGACGTTTTCCCACTGGGAGGCGAAATACGCCGCGATGCTGGTGGCGATGGTGGACTTGCCCACGCCCCCCTTGGCGTTAAGGACCATGTAGCGCCGCATGCCAGGCTCCAGATTCTTGTGCGTGTGCAAAGAATATAGCGACCGGACAGGTATTTACAGCAATTGGCAGGGTCGCGCGGCGGTTCGCGGCTGGAAGCCGCTCCCACACGGTCAGAACCGGAAGCGGACGCCGGCGCCGGTCTGCTTGTAGTCCTCGTAATCCGCGTAGGTGACGCCGACGGTGACGCGTCCGGCGATGGTGTAGCCGAAGAAGAAGTTCCACCAGCGCTCGTTGTCTCGGCTGAGGTCCGGCTGCAGGGCCTTGGTAAGCCACTCGCCGGTGAGCGACCAGCTGAAGTTGCCGTCGTCGGCGGCCACGCCCAGGCGGAACAGCGGTGAGTTGGCGGTGGCGACGTCATCCACGCCAAAGCCGATGAAGCCGCGCTCCATGCGCACCGCGCCGATTTCGCCGATGAAGCGCACCTCCCGGTTCATCATGTCGACGAGGCCGATGGTGAGCGACTGGATTTCGCGATGGCTGTCGGCCGAGGCGCCCCAGTCGAACTCGAAGCCATACTCCTCCTTGCGCCAGTCGGCGCGCACGAAGCTGGTCCGGCCGATGGGCAGCACGGCGGCTACGCCCTTCACGTCGCCGTCCTCGGACTGGGCGCCGGGTTCGGACTGCGTGGCGTCCAGCTTGCCCTTGTAGTACTCCAGCAGGCCCGGGTTGATGTCCGCCTGCGCGGGCGCCGCGACCAGCGCCAGCAGCGCGATGAGTCCCGTTCTCTTCATTATCTTCCTCCAGCCGTCTTCCGCGGCGATAAGCCCCGAATTATCCGTGATCCCGATGGCAGCGGTGCGGACCTGCGTCGCTGATCCTTCCGATGCGCCGCCGCTTGGGCCAGAATCAGGGCCCATCGCCCGCGGGGAAATTTTCATGAAATACGCTCTTCCGGTCCTGGTTCTTCTGCTTTCCGCCTGCGCCTCCGGCAGCCATCCCAACGTGCACACCGGCCGCAGCCTGGACGAGGCAGAGGTCCAGGCGCTGCGCGAGGGCCGCGGCATGGGACAGGCGCGCGTGGCGGAGCTTACCGGCTATCCGGGCCCCATGCATGTGCTGGAGTTGAAGGACGAGCTGGAACTTACCCCGGACCAGCGCTTTGCCAGCTCGCGGCTGATGGGCGAGGTGCGCGCCCAGGCGCGAGCGCTGGGCGAGCGGATCATCGAGGAAGAACGCCGCCTGGAGCGCGACCTTGCCGCGGGAAGCCTTTCCGCCGCCGACGTGGAGGCGCGCATCCAGGCGATCGGCGCGCTGCGTGCCCAGCTGCGCTTCGTGCATGTACGCGCGCATCTCGCCCAGCACGACATCCTCACCCCCGAGCAGCGCCGGCGTTACCGCGAGTTGCGCGGCATCCGCCTGCCCGGCGTTCCCGCCGGCGTGATCGAATCCCATGCGAAGCCCCCGCCCAATGAACACGTTCACTGAACGGGACTGAGCACCCCCAAACTCAGGCGGCACCCGAGCGCGCGCCGCAGCGTCAACCCATAGACTCCCGCCTCGTTCGATTCACATCGAACGTTTCCATGGACAGACAAAAAAA
>JAJUFS010000009.1 GCA_029263725.1 Gammaproteobacteria bacterium
AAGACGTGAGCCGCCTCTCCCGTCAGGGAGAGGGGAGCTTTCCTTCGTCGGCGTACCCATTCCCTTTTTCAAAGAAAGTCGCCGCGAAACGGCGGAGGACTTGTCGCGTCAGAAGGGAGAAGGAAGAAGAACGGCGTGCCTCTCTCCAGGCTGCCGATCTTCTTCCTTCTTCCTTCTCTCAACCCCCTCACCTACCCATCCTCCCCGAACGAACCCGCTGCAGCTCCTCGCTAGGATTTCGTCAATGGCGGGAGGAGCGCATGACCTTTTCGATCGTGGCGCGATGTGAACGCACCGGGCAATGCGGCGTGGCCGGCGCCACGGCGATGATCGCCGTCGGCAAGCTGGCATCGCATGCGGCGCCCTTGCACGGTGCGATCGCCACCCAGGCGGAACTCAATCCCTACATCGGCTATGACGGGCTCCGATTGCTTGCCCGTTGCCTGGATGCGGACGAAGTGCTGCGACAGGTACTGGCGGATGATCCGGATCCGGAAGTGCGGCAGGTGGGCGTGGTCGATGGCAATGGCAGGACCGCCGCATGGACAGGCAGCCGCACGCTGCCGTGGGCAGGCCATGCCTTCGGACGCGGCTTCAGCGTGCAGGGCAACCGGCTCGCCGGTCCCGAGGTGCTGGAGGCGGTGATCGAAAGCATGCATGGCAGCGAACACCTGCCGCTGGCGGAGCGCCTGCTGCTCGCGATCGAGGCGGGCGACGCGCTGGGCGGCGACCGCCTGGGCGAACGCTCCAGCAACATCTTCGTGGTCGACCGCGAGGAATACCCTTTATGGGATATCCGTGTCGACGACCACGACCATCCCATCAGGGAACTGCGCAGGCTGTTCCATCTGTTCGGCGAAAAATTGCTTCCCGAGATCGAGAAGATGCCGAAGCGCGCTACTGCGCCTCGAAAATGAGCACCCGCGAGTTGCCGGTGTCGGTGATCACGAGCCGGTCATCGATGACGCGCACGCCCTTGGGCCCGCTGAGCGTGTCGGCATCCGGCGTTGCCGCGCCGCGATTCGGCAGGGCTTCCTCGAACGACGCCTGGCCAATGACCTCGTCGGCCGGCTGGAAGGATTCGCTCGGCCACTGGTTCCACACCAGTACGCGATTGTTCAACTCATCGGTGACGAACAGCTGGCCGTTCGCCACCGTCACGCTCCACGGATAATTCAACGTGCGCGCGCTCGGCTGCGCGTCCTCGCTGCCATCGCCGTCACCATCGTTGGCGATGATTGAATTCATGTCGGGCTGGCCCAGCACGATGTCGGCCGGCTGCATGGGTTCTTCCGGGAAGCTGTTCCAGATGAGCACGCGGTTGTTGTAGTTGTCCACTACCACCAGCCGCTCGTCGTCGGTCCACAGATCCGTCGGATGCTGCAGCGTGTACGACGTGCCCTGCATTTCGCCGGCATCGGTCACGGCGTTCTGGTTGGCGTCATTGGCGGCGCAATGATTGAAGCTGCTTTGGCCGATCACTGCATCCGGTGCACGCGTTTCCGATGGAATCTCATTCCAGACCAGCAGGCGGTTGTTGACGCCGTCGGCAACGATCAGCCGTCCGGACGGCGTCACGAAATGACCGTGCACGTGATTCATGCCGTCCGGGCCGCAGTTGGTCTCGAAGGAAGTGAAATCCGGCTGCCCCAGCACCACGCTCGCCATGCCGGGTCCAGCTTCCGGCACGTCGGGATAGATGATGACGCGGTTGGAATCCGGATCGCCGACGATCAGGTGCCCGCCGTTCGCGGAAATGCCCTGCGGCAGGCGCATGCGGTCCTGCGTCGTCGCGCCACTGGAATGCGTGAAGTCATCCTGGCCGATGACGAAGTTCGCATTGGCATTGTTCATTTCCGGCAAGCCGCGGAAGGCAAGAATGCGCGAATCCTGCGTGTCCGCGATGAACACGAGATTCTTCTCGGGCGCATACGCCACGCCGCTGCCGGGCTGGTCCAGCGTATTGGCGTCCGAATACAAGGCCTCCTCGGACTGGCGCGGCGTGCCGACGGTGAACACGGACTGGCCGATCACCACGCTCGCCGCCTGCCCGGTGACGAAGGGCGAGGCGATCTCCACATCTTCCTCGAAACGTCGCAATGCGGTGCCATCGGCAGCATCGCCTTCGAGAATGAGCTGCTGTTTCCCCGGCGGCCAGTAGCCGCGCGGCGACAGCGTCAAGGCATCGTCGGCCGTCCACTCCAGCTCGGCGTGATCCGCGAGCGGGCCATCGATGACCAGCGATTCGCCATCCATCGGCTTGCTGAAGCTGACGAGAATGGATTCGGTCGCGCCAATGGCCCTGTTCTCGAGGCTGGCGACGACCAGTTCCTCGTCGTCATCGTTTCCGCCAGGAGGCGGCACTTGTGGCGGCGGTGCTCCCGAGTCATCGGAGCAGGCCGAGACCATGAACACCACCAGCAGTGCGAACAGCCATCGATGCAACATATCGCGTTTCCTTCGTACAACTCATGGAAACGCTACTCGCGAATCTGAAGCGCACGAATCCCGGCTTGGCTTGAGTTGGGGCCGGGGTAACTACTCCTCCCCGTCTTCCGATTACAGCGTTCAGCCCAGAACTGTCTCGCGACGGCCACTGAAGGAGTGACATCAGGAAGGCGGCGCCTGGTCCGTTGATCCTGGCGCTGCCTGCTGCGCGAGGTAATGAACATGACGCTCGTACCAGGCGAGCAGATCGGCGATCACCTGCTCGCGCCGGAAGCCCATGATGTCGTATCCGAGCTCACCGGATTCCAGCCACACTTCCGCGCGCCAGGTGCGATCCGGGCCTTCGCGTTCGCCCTCGACGGCCACGGTGAAGCTCGGCACGGGCACGCTGCGCAACCGCACGCGATAGAGGAAATCCGCGTGCTCGCTGCTGGAGATGTGCAACGCCGCCTCGTCCGCCTGTGCTTCCACCCTGGCGCTCATGCCCTTCGCAGCGAACTCGCCGGCGACGGCGTTCAATGCCGGAATGACGACATCCTCCAGGAAGCGTTGTGCGCGCTCCCGCGTCGGCTGTTGCAGGAGAATGGCGAGACGATCGCGCCACGGCATGGAAGAAGCCGGCGTGACGATGGCGGCACGGCGGATGCCGCTGCGCTGCTGGATCTCCTCGCGCAGCGCCGCGTACAACCCGTAGCAGAGCGCGAGGATGATGATCGCGAGCGGAAATCCGCTGGCGATCGCGCCGGTCTGCAATGCGGCGAGCCCGCCCGCCAGCAGCAGCACCGCCGCCACCACGCCCTGCAGCAGCGCCCAGAAGATGCGCTGCCACGCCGGCGGCTCGGGCACGCCGCTGGTGGTGATGATGTCGATCACGAGACTTGCCGAGTCCGACGAGGTTACGAAGAAGGTCACCACCAGCGCGGTCGCGATGCTGATCGAGATGGTTTCCAGCGGCAGATGTTCGAGGAAACGGAACAGCGCCACCGCGACATCCTCGCTTACGGCCGCGACCAGGTTGCCTGCGCCGGTTTCCTGGATGAACAGCGCGGTGTTGCCGAACACAGTGAACCAGAAGAAGGTGAAGGCTGCCGGCACCAGCAGCACGCCGACAATGAACTCGCGCACCGTCCTGCCGCGCGATATCCGCGCGATGAACATGCCCACGAACGGCGACCAGGAAATCCACCAGCCCCAGTAGAACAGCGTCCAGTTGCCGATCCATTCGTTCGGCTCGTAGGCGTACAGCATGAAGGTGTTGGAAACGATGTCGCTGAGATAGGTGCCGGTATTCTGCACAAAGGCCTGGAACAGGAATGCCGTCGGCCCGGCGATCAGCACGAACAGCAGCAACGACAACGCGAGGAACAGGTTGAGCTCGGACAGGCGCCGGATGCCCGCGTTGATGCCCAGCGCCACCGATATCGTCGCGAGCAGCGTGGTGACGGCGATCAGCACGATCTGCATGGTCACCGAGACTTCCAGCCCGAACAGGTAGTTGAGACCGGCGTTGACCTGCATCACGCCGATGCCGAGCGAGGTCGCGACACCGAACATGGTGCCGAACACCGCGAAGATGTCGACGAGATGTCCTGCCCAGCCGTTGATGCGTTCGCCCAGCAGTGGCTGCAGGCCGGAACGCAGCGTCAGCGGCAGTCCGCGGCGGAACGAGAAGTAGGCGAGCGACAGACCCACCACCGCATACACCGCCCAGGCGTGCAGCCCCCAGTGGAAGAACGTGAGCTGCATGGCCAGCCGCGCCGCGGCCGAGGTGCCGCCCTCACCGACAGGCGGTGACGAGTAATGCAGTATGGGTTCGGCCACACCGTAGAACATGATGCCGATGCCCATGCCGGCGCTGAACAGCATCGCGAACCAGGAGGCGGTGGAAAAGTCGGGTTGCGCGTCCTCGGGGCCGAGCCTGATCCGCCCCATGTCGCTGAAGGCGACGACGACCGCGAAGATGATGAAGGTCGCGACCGCGGCAACGTAGAACCAGCCCATCTCGTGCACGATCCAGGACTGCACCTCGGCGAACACGGCGGCGGCGCGAGCGGGGTTGCTGATCGCGAACGCAACGGCAAGGCATATGATCAGCGCCGCGCCGCCGAACACGGGCAGGTTGGCGCGAAACGCAGGCATCCGCATGTGGCACTCCATGGCAGGACCAGCCCAGTCTAGCCGATGGCCGCTTTCACTGTCAGGTGATGCCTTCAGATTCGACAGCGCGCTCGGGTAACCGATTCAGGACAGCGAGGACGTCCGGGAAGCCTGGGAATCAGCATCCGCGGCGGGTAGCGATGCCTGCAGGGCGCGCAAGGCGCCGGCAGGATCCTCGACCGCGAGCAGCAGGGCGTAGCCCTGCGTCGTCGGAATGTAGAGATTCGCCGGGGTTCGCGGCACGGCCACGAACAGCCTTTCGCGGATGCGCGCCCGGAACCAGCCCGCCTGGTAACCCGGCAGGCCGATGCCGTTGGTGCGGATGGAAGGCGCGTACCTGGCATTGCCCGGCGCGAGCACTTCGGCTTCGTCCAGCCTGAGTTCCTGCACCGGCAGGTCGCGACTGTAGAACGCCGCGCGCAGCCGCAGGCGGCCATGCTCGAGACGCGCGTGATTGCGGGTAATGGCAAAGGTGATGCCTGACCCGAGCGCGGCGACGAAGATCGCCGTCGGAACGGCCATCATCCAGTCGATCCGCGCAGGCAGGAGCGTGACGGCCATGATGGCCAGCGGCAGCAGCGTCGTGAGCACCAGGCTGACCGCCAGCACGTTGACGGAAACGCGCTTCAATCTCATGTCCATGACAACGCCTATCGCCCCTCCCCATCCAGATCGCGCATGCCGAAAGCCATCTGCGGAGTGATGTCGAAATACCGCGTTTCCTCGCGTTCCTGGCCCTCGGGAACCACGGTCATCACGTCAAACATGCGCCCCTCACCGGAAACCAGCGCCTGCGACCTGGGCCGCAGCTCATGAATCGCCAGCACCAGGTAAAGCTCCGGCGTGGTCAGCGTGCGCCACGCGGTCTCCATGCTCCTGCCGTCACCGGGCTCGATGATGGCGTGGAAGATCTGCCGGGCGAAGCCCATGTGCATTTCCTCGTCGGCCGCCTTGTCGAGCTGGTGCGCGCAGTAGGCGCCGTAATGATGCAGGCTCAACAATGGGAAGGCCTCATCCTGCAGCTCGCGCACCGTCGTCAGGCAGGCCTCGAAATCGCCGCGGTTCAGATGATTGACGATGGCGCGCAGCCCGGCGTTCACCGGCCCCTGGTAGGGCTGGTAATGCGGCGTGCGCATGTACGCCTCGCGCAGCATCTGCATGCTGACGGCGTCGTCGCCGCCGCGCAGCTGCTCGCGCAATTGCTCGTAGCGTGCGATCGCTTCCGCGGTCGCGGGATCGTCAGCAGGCTGGGTTCGGGTGGTGGCGCAACCGGCGCTGAGGAAGAGCGCCATGGCCATGGCCAGGAAGGGAATTCTCGTACTCATGCATCCCCCGGATTTCTTCTTCTCGGGGCAAGCATAACGAAAAGCGCTCCCGGATGCCGGGAGCGCCTTCGTCGAACGCGCCGAATCTTACCAGCGCATGCCGCCGCCGCGGCCGCCGCGCGCAGGCGGCTTGTCGGTGGCGATGTTCACGCGAAGCGCGCGACCGCCAAGGTCGTTGCCGTTCAGCTCGAGCGCCTGCTCGGCGGACTGCTGCTTCGCGAAGGTGATGAAGGCGAAGCCCTTCGGACGGCCGGTATCCCGATCCTTGATCATCGCGAGCTCTTCGATGTCGCCATAGGGGGCGAACAGGTCGCGCAATTGATCTTCAGTCACGCTGAACGGGAAATTGCCGACATATAGCTTGTTCTGCTGCATTACTTCTCCAGATGCCTTCGCATCACCCAATAAGAACCTCGCATGCTACGCCCTTCCGCAAGGGAATGCTGAACAATCGGCCGAACGGTACGAGGTGGAAACGCCCGCAAGGCGCTCACCTGGCAGGCGCCAGCACGCTGCGGAACGCCGCCATCGCCGCCGGGTGGTAGATCGTGGCATGCGTTTCTTCCGGCAGGGGGTGATACCGCCAGCGCAGCTTCCGCATCGAAGCCGTGAACTCGCTCATCTCGGCTGAAGCGGCAAGCTCCCTGCCGGCGGCGATGAACACCTTCACCTCCTTGCCGGAAAGCTGCGGCAGGCGCTCGGCCGCGTGTTTCACCAGCCCGCCCCTGTTCCACCACAGGCTGGGATCCACGGCGATGTAGGTGGAGAACATGTCCGGTTCGAGCAGCAGGGTTTCGACCACGAACAGGCCGGCAAGCGACTCGCCGACGATGGCGCGCTCGGCGGTGATGTCGTAGCGCCGCGCGATCTCGGCGAACAGCTCGTCGCGCAGGAAGCGCCGGAACCTGGCTGATTCGCCCACGCGCGGCGCGATCTTGCGGTCTTCCGGATCGTCGGTGGGCCCGGTGAAGTCGCGCCGGCGCGCGGTGTTCTCGATGCCGACGAGCAGGAACGGCCGCATCGTGCCGTTCGCCACGGAAATCTGCGCCAGCCCGGCGATATGCAGGAAGTCCTCGTTGATGCCGCCGTCGAGCACGTAGAGCACCGGCAGCGGCCCTTCGATGCGCTCGCCATAGATGGTCGGCCGGAAGACGTTGATCCGCCGCGTTTCCTCGAGCACGCCGGAAGGCAATGAAAACGTTTCGCCGATCACCAGCGGCTCGCTGCCGCCCGCATTCACGGCACAGCCCCAGGGCAGGACGGCGAGCGCCGCCGCTCTCAACCACGCTTTCATGCATCCTCCTGCGTTCATCGATGGAGGCTCGATGATAGCGCCACAGGACGCGATCAATCAGCCGGCAGGTAGTCGTTGGCTTCGACGAGCCGCACGTTCGGCGCATCCCTGGCACAACGCTGCAGGTAATAGGCATGGCCTGCACCGTAGATGACGATCGCGCGGTCGCCCGGCCTGATGGCCTGCAGGAGTTGCGCGCAGATCCGGTAATTGCGGCCCGCCCAGGCTTCCAGCAGGTCGGCGCCGGGTTGCTCCTTTCCCTTGCCGTACGTGAGGAAGCTCATGTAGAAGCCCTGGTCCCTGGCCACCGTTTCCGGCGCGTTCATGTAGCGCAATGCCTTCGCGATGCTCTCGCGCTGCAGCTCCGTCACCTTCGCCACGTACTTGCCGATGGCATCGCTCATGGCCGCGAGCTCCCCTGCCCCGCCATGCTTCTCCGCCCAGGCCTGCACCGGGCCGTAGGGAAAGTTGCCGTCGGCATCGATGCCATGCACGCGATCGAGGCCAACGCGCTTCGCGAGGCGAAAACCCAGCTGCACCACCTCGTTACGGGCAGGCTCCAGCTCGCCGCGCAGGTATTTCGCATAACGCTCGTTGACGATTTCTTCCGGCCATTCGACCGCGACCAGCGTGGGCTCGAACTTCGCCAATGCCTCGACGATGCGCTCCAGCTCCGCCTGTTTTTCCGGCGCGAGCACATCGACGGCTTCGACGTTGTGAAAATCGCGGCCAGGGTTTGCCATGTGATACGTGCCGACGACCATCACGGTCGCGGGTTCATCCGCTGCGGCAAGCAGAGGCGCCACGGCAAGCATGGCGCCGATGATGAGTCGGGTTGCGTTCATGCAGGTCTCCTTTCCAGCTCCATTCATCACGGCTTGGATGACCGTTTGCCGGAAAGGGTTTGAAGACGTGCTAGCCCGTGATCTCGCGTTGCCGTCGCGCCAGCCAGTAGAACACCGTGCCGACGACCACGAACGCCGCGGTCAGCAGCACCGAGTCGAGGCTCACCTGCATGAGCAGCCAGGCGCAGGCGGTGATGCCGAGCGCAGGGATCAGGTAGCCGAACGGCAGCACAAAGCGTTCACGATCGGCGTGTCTTGGCCGCAGCACCGGAATCGAGGCGCAGGAGATCGCGTACATCAGCAGGCGCGTCAGTACGGTGGCGGCCGCCAGCCAGATGAAGGTGCCGAACACCGCCAGCAGGAAGGACAGCACGCCGTAGAAGATGATGGAGTTCGCCGGGGTCCGGAAACGCGCATGCACGGCGCTGAACCAGCACGGCAAGCTTTCATCCAGCGACAGCGCATAAGTGAGCCGCGGCGTGGAGAACATCGAGCCGACCAGGTTGCCGCCCACGGAGGCGACCACGCCAAGCATCAGGATGGTCGCGCCCACGGTACCGAACAGCGCGGCGGCGACGTCCAGCAGCGGGCTCTGCGAATCGGCGATGTCCGGCACCGCCGCGACGCTGACGAACTGGATCAGCAGGTACAGTGCCGCCACCATGCCGAGACCGAGCAGCAAGGCGCGCGGCATGTCGCGCGCCGGATTCTTCGCCTCGCCCGCCGGCACCACCGCGGACTCGAAGCCGACGAAGGCGTAGATCAACAGCAGCGTCGCCGCACCGAGATCCGTACCCTCGGCGGGTTCGCGGCCGATGCTGGGCAGCACGTCGCCGCCAAGCTGGATGAAGCCTGCGATCACGAGCAGCAACAGCACGGCAAACTTCACCACGGTGAGGCTTGCCAGCGAGCGGATCGCGCGCACCGAGCCGATGACGTTGATGAAGGTGAGGCCGCCGCAGATCACCAGCAGCGAAATCACGCGGCCCGTGCCCTCCGCGGCCTGCGGCCAGAAATAACCGACGCTGTTGACCAGCAGCACGGCGTTCGCGGCGAAGGACACGGTGCGCGCCGCCCAGAACAGCCAGCCCGTCTGGAAGCCGACGAAATGCCCGAAGGCCTCGGTGGCGTAACGCATCGGCCCGCCGGTGCCGCGAAAGTAGCTCGCCAGTTCGGCGAAGGACAGCAGGATGGGCAGGATCAGCAGGGCGCAGAAGACATAGATCAACGGGCTCCAGTCGCCCGCGAGCCGCGCCGCGCCGCTGGGAAGGCCGAAGATGCCGGCGCCGATCAGGCCGTTGACGACCAGCAGCCAGATGCCCCACATGCCGAGGCTGCGCGGGAGTTTTTCCTGTTCGTCATTCACTCTTGGTTCCTCAGGTTCGTCGCCCGTCCCCGTCCGCCGCCAATCATACCGGCTCGCATTCACGCGGCGAGCCGAATTTCTTCAAGGCGACGAAGCGCGTTTACTGACAAGAGGGCATGTCACAAGTCGCCGTGCAGCGCGCATGCGCTGCACGGCAAGCTTGCAGGCGTGTCAGGCAATCTCGGCAGGCCACAGCCACGCGAAGATGGCACCGGTGAGCAGCCCGTAGATGACGCCGTCGAAGACGTGCTTGAAGACGGAACCCCACGGCTGGCCGAACCAGATGCCGTAGAGAATCGGCGCGAAACCGTAGGCCATGAAGGCGATGGTGCCGGTCACGCGGAACACGTGCATGGCGGGCGATGCGGCCGCCAGCGTGTTGGCCGCGACGTAGGCGACAAACAGCGTTATCACCAGCACCAGCACGACCACTGTGCAAGCGCCTTGCCGACGCCGCTGTCCCGCTCGCGCAGGAACATGACGCCCACCGGACCCTCGGCGAGCTTGCGCTTCATTTCCGGCGTGGTGGCGTTCTCGGTCGTGCAGTACGGCAGCATGTACATGCCCGCGCCCTTCGTTCCCCTGCGGACCACGGCGGCGACTTCGTCCTCGTTGTCGAATCCCCGGGAGTCTGCCTGGTGCCAGAACTTCAGCGCCATGTGCGAAATTCCGCTCGCCAGGAAGACGGCCACCGCCGACAACAGCACCGGCAGCCACATTTGCATCATCGAAGTCATGTAGAACTCCTCCACTCTGAGACCCATGAAGTCTAGTAGAAATCCTGTGCGGCGCACCCTCATCAAACAGGGAAACGCCGGTCGGGTGTTTCCCGCTGCCGGGGATCGCGGCTTGTGTTCATCATGGACGTCCGCTTCTTCGGGCCACGGCAGATGCAACAGCACGACATTACCGAGTTCGCGGCCGGCGTGATCGGCGGCATTGTCGCCACCCAGGTGAATGACTACGTCGAGAAGGTGTTCTGGCAGGTGACGCCGGAACGCGAAAAAGCGCGCGAGCCGGAGATCGAGGACGATTCCTCCGCCGATGCAGCCGCGCGCATGCTGCTGGAAATGGTGGAAGAGAAGCCGGCGGAGGCGCGGCGCAAGGTCCTGAAGAAGCTCATCCACTTTGGTCTCGGCGCGGGCTGGGGACCGTTGTACTGCTGGCTGCGCCGTAACGCCGGCATGGGGCCGAAGACCGCGGGAATTGCCAGCGGCCTGGCGCTGTCACTGATCGTGGATGAAGCACTCAATCCCCTGCTGCGCATCACGCCGCCGCCGCATGCCTATCCTGCCAGTTCGCACGCCCGCGGACTGGTGACGCACGTCATCTGGGGACTGGTGTGCGGCGCCGTCGCCGAACCCTTGCGCCGCGAGCTGCGTTCGCTCGACCGGTCCGGCGAGCGATGACCGAAACCGCACTGAAACGCAGCATCTCGCTGCCTTCGCTCACCCTGTACAGCCTCGGCACCATCGTCGGCGCGGGCTTCTACGCATTGCTCGGCGAAGTCGCGGCCATCGCCGGTCCGTTGACGCCGTGGGCCTTTCTCGCCGGCTGCATTGCCGCGCTGTTTGCGATGCTCACGTACGCGGAGTTCGCCACCCGCTACCCGCAAAGCGGTGGCGTGGCCATCTACGCGCAGCGCGCCTTCGGCAAGGAAGGCCTGAGCGGCCTGCTCGGCTGGACGGCGATCGCCACGGGCGTGGTTTCCGCCGCGGTGCTGACGCACGCCTTTGCGGGCTATCTCACCGAGTTCATCCGCCTGCCGGACTGGCTGGTGTTCACGCTGTTCGTGCTCGCGCTGGGCGCGCTCGCCGCCTGGGGCATCAGCGAATCCGTCATGGTGGCCGTGGTGATCACGGCCATCGAGGTAGGCGGCATGCTGCTGGTTGCCGGCGCGGTCATCAGCGGCGGCGAATTCCGGGGCGCGGAGCCCTCCGCGCTGGTGCCATCACTCTCGATGATGGACGCAGGTGCGATTCTTCTCGGCGGCTTCCTTTCGCTGTACGCCTTCATCGGTTTCGAGGACGTGGTGAACGTGGCCGAGGAAGTGAAGCAGCCGCGCAGGACGCTGCCGAAGGCGCTGATGATCTCGCTGGGCATCACCACCCTGCTTTACCTCGGCGTTTCCATCGTCGCCGTGCTGGCCACGCCGCTGCCGGAACTCCAGGGCAGCGAAGCGCCGCTCGCGGACGTGGTGCGGCGTCGCGGCCCGGGCTGGGCGGTGACGGTCAGCCTCATCGGCCTGCTCGCCGGCATCAACGGCGCACTGGTGCAGATCATCATGGCCTCGAGGGTGATGTACGGCATGGGCCGTGACGGCATCAGCTTTTCATGGCTTGGCGTCGCGCATCCCTATACGCGCACACCAGTGCGGGCCACGATATTCGCATCCATGCTGGTACTCGTGCTGGCGCTTTCGCTGGACATCGCCGCACTCGCGGGCATCACCAGCTTCATCGCCTTGCTGCTGTTCGCGGTCATGCATGCGGGGCTGCTCCGCCTGAAGCATTGCGAGGAATCCGCGCCCGATGCCTTCGTGCTCTCGCCGGTCATTCAATGGCTGGGACTCGCGACCATCGCGATACTGATGGTCGCGCGCGTCCTCTCGTGGCTGGGCTGAGTTTCTTCAATCGCTCCTTTCGAAAACACGCATGAAGAACGCGAACACGTCCGCCATGCGCGCCGCGCGCTGCTCGCGGTTCGCGAGCAGGCCGTGGCCATCGGCATGATCGACGCGCAGGAGCATGGGCAAGGGATGACTCGAAGTTTCCGCGAGACGCGCTGCGAACTTCGCGGACATCCAGGGCGCGACGCGCCGGTCATGCAGACCGACCGTCAGCAACGTGGATGGATAACGCCGGCCAGGCACCAGGTGATGGTAAGGGTCCTGCGCCAGCAGGGTTCGAAAGCCCTGTTCGTCGTCCGTGTAGCCGAGTTCGGCTTTCTGGTTGCTGCCGTTGTCCGCCTCCAGGAAACGCATCGCGTTGAGCAGCCCGACGTGAATCGACGCCGCCGCGAACGCCTCGGGACGTTCGGTGATGGCGCGGCCTATCAGGATGCCGCCCATGCTGCCGCCATAGGCGGCGAGATGCGCGGCATCGGTGTATCCCGCCGCGACCAGCGCCTCGGCCGCGGCGATGAAATCGCGCACGCCATTCATCTTGTTGCGCCCGCTGCCCGCCGCATGCCAAGCCGCGCCGCGTAGCCCGCCGCCACGTACGTGCGCATATGCGTAGACTCCGCCGGCCTCCAGCCAGGCAATGCGCGCGGTATCATGGAAGGGCCGATAGGTGACGCCATAGGCACCATAGCCCTGCAGTATCGTCGGGCGCGCGCCGTCGAGTTCGAGACCGTCGCGATGCATGACGGTGACGGGAATCTCAGTGCCGTCCGCGCTGACCGCATGGATTCGCGTGACGGTGAATTTTCCACTCGTTGATCCGCCCGCATCGCCCAGGCTCAGCGCTTCAAGGCCCCGCGATGACGTGTAGCGGTAATGCCGCTTCGGCGAGTGCCAATCCTCCAGCGCGAACGTCACGCCTTCCTCGCGTGCATCGCCGCGGAACTCGCTGATCGCGCCTTCCTGCGGCATGTCCAGCGGCTCCGCGCTGCTGCCGCCGTGCGGAAGTCGCAGCAGGCGTGAGATGCCCTCATCCTCGACGAGCAGGTAGACGCCGTCGCTTGCAACCACCATGAAGCTGATGTTCTGTTCGCCCATATACGCCACGCGTGCGCTCGCGAGACTCGGCTCAGGTTGGTCGAGACCGATTTCCAGGATGCGTGAATGCGACGGGATGCCCTGGTCCAGCAGGTACAGCGTGTTGCGCCACGCGACCGCCCAGCGGATGCCGTCATCGAAGTCGACGAGCTTCGTCCACTCTGTGCTGCCCGCGCGTCTTGCCATCACCAGCACGCTGGGATGCGCGCGCAGGCCGAACAGCACCTCCCAGTCGCCATCGGCGGGGCGTTCCACCACCGGGAAGGCTTCCGGCTGCAACAGTGCCGCGGTCTGTGCGGTTCGCATGAACACCGGGGATTCGAAGTGGGCGCCCAGGCGATGCCGAAGCACCTGCGTATTCAGCAGGTCGTCGACTTCCGGGTCGGCCAGCGCCTGCCGATTCATCTGCACGTAGTAGACGCCCTTCGAGTCGGGCTCCCAGACCGCCTCGAACTCACCCCATACGGGCCAGAGGCGATCATCGAGAAGCCGCGTGGAGGCGACATCAATGAAGCGGATGACCGAGTACTCGCTGCCGTTCTCGGTGATGTTGACTGCAACAGTGGTGGCGTCCGGCGACACCGAGTAGTTGGCGATGCTTTCCCTGCCAGCGGCCGGCTCGTAAAGCACGCGCCCTGCCCCACTGGCGTCGCGATGAACCAGCCTGGCAATGCTCTCGCCCGCGCCCGTCTCAAGATAAAAGAGCTGTCCGCAGCGAACCGTGACCGAGGAAACCGCGGTGCCTTCCTGGTACAGCTCAAGCAGCCGCCGGTACCACGCCTCCCGGCCCGGCAATCCCGCGAGCAAGGTCTGCGCGTACCCGCCCTGGGCGAGCATCCAGCGCTCGAGCTCGGCAGCATTCTCCGCCTTTTCCATCCAGCGGTAAGGGTCCTGCAGGCTCACGCCGTGGAAGATTTCGGGGACGGCCTCCCTGCGAGCAACCGGCGGCGCGCCTGGTTCCGGGCGAGAACAGCCCAGTGCCAGCAACGTTGAAACCACGGCAGTGCAGAAAAGACGGCAAGTGCGCATGCATCCTCCTGGAGACCATCACGGGAAACGGATGGCCTGCATGCGCGAGGCGGCTGGAACCAGGATCGGTGCGACCTCGGGTTTACAGGCTTTTCGACGCATCTTCAGGCGAACATCACCGCTGCGTTATCTTGCTGCCATCGTTTCGGAGGGAGTTCACATGAGCGCGCACCAGGACCAGGTTCGAGGTTTCGCGAAGTACAACCGGGAGTTCAACGAAAGACTGTTCGCGGTGGCCGCGCAGTTGAGCGACGCGGAGCGCAGGCAGGACATGGGCGCCTTCTTCGGCTCCATCCATGCCACGCTCAATCACATCCTGCTCGCCGACCGCATCTGGCTGGGGCGGTTCGCGGCGGCGTTCCCGGAACTGAAGTCACTCCATGACGCCGCCGTCGTCACGCGGTTCTCCTCCCTGCGCGAGGAGCTGTGCGCGGACTTCGCCGATCTTCACAAGGAAAGGATTGCCACCGACCAGGTCATCACCGCCTGGGCGGCGGAACTGACGGACGTGCAGCTTGCCGCCACCATGAGCTACCGCAACTCCCGCGGCGAGCTGCGCCAGCATCCCGCCTGGATTGCGGTCGCGCATCTCTTCAATCACCAGACCCATCATCGCGGCCAGGTCACCACCCTGCTCAGCCAGCTCGGCCACGACGTGGGCGTCACGGATTACTTTGCGTACGTGCAATGACGCGGTCGCAGCGCAATGCTGCCTTAAAGCTTCAAGGACTTCTGCCGATAACCGAGTAGGCCGTCCTGCCACGAAGGAGCATGCCTGCTTGTCCAATCCACTCCAGACCACGCGTGAATGGGCCGAAGGCATCGAGGACCGTCGCAAGACGGCCCTGGTGCGCGGCTTTGCCGCGATCGGCTGTCCGTTCATGTTCGGGTTTGGCGTGGTGTCGCTGCTGCACGCCCGCTGGGCGCTCGCCATCGTGCTGCTCGGCGGCACGGCGCTGGTCGCGGCACTTGCGCTGACACCCTGGGCGGCACGCTACCCACGGCGGATAAGCGGTGCGCTCGCGGCCTTCGCCTTCCTGCTGGGAAGCTATCTCCTGGTCACCGGCGGCCATGCCGGCACCGGCATGTACTTTTCCTTCACGCTGTCGATGCTGATGGTGATCTTCGTCGGCCCGCGGGCGGGCCTGCCGTTGATGGCGCTGTACATAGGCGTCGTCACCGTGGCGCTGCTCAGCGATGCGCCCTTCGTGCATCCCTATCCGCCCGAACATGCGCTGCGCATCATTCTCGCTACCATATCGCTGTACCTCGTGGTGCTGACCAGCGAATGGATACGCGTGCGCTCCTACGATTCGATGGTACTGACCTCCGAGGACTACCGGCGGGACTCGCTGACCGACCCGCTCACCGGCGTACTCAACCGCGCCGGCCTCGAACACCTGCTGCAGGAATGGCCACGCCAGGGCGACGCGACACTGGCGGTGATCGACATCGATCACTTCAAGCGCATCAATGATCGTTATGGCCACGACACGGGCGACCAGGCGCTGATCAAGGTAAGTCAGCTGCTGCGCAGTCACATCAAGGGACGGGATGCCGTGGCACGCTGGGGCGGTGAGGAATTCCTGCTGCTGCTTCCGGACACCTCGCTGGATGGCGCCATCTGCCTTGTCGAACGCATCCGCCAGCAGCTCGCGGAAACACCGCTGGAAGTGGATGGCCAGAAAATCGCATTGACCTTCAGCGCCGGCGTCGCCCTGATGCGGCCCGGAGATGACCTGCAATCAGCCTTCAAAACCGCCGACAAAGCGCTGTTCAACGCCAAGGAAGGAGGAAGGAACCAGGTGCGGAGCCATCAGGTGCCATCTTCCGGTCCGCTCTCGTGAACCCGACGCTGCGACAAGGGCAACGCCTTCAAATTTACTGATCCGGACTAGATTTCCCTGCCCGGATTCAACGTCCGCGCCAGTTCGATTATCGCGTCCTGATCGAACTGTTTCTCGGGAAGCGGTTCGACTGCGGAAACCGGCGGCAGGTTCGGGTAGATGGACTTTGCGATCGATACGTCCTTCTGCATGTCCTGGAATTCCACGAAGAGCAGGCGTTCCACCACTTCGAAACCCAGCCAGTTCTTGCCTATCCTCGGGACGACAGCGCCTGCCGTCAGGTAATAGGCCTTGCCGGCTTCGACCACAAACTCTCGCGGATTCCTGAAGGTAAACGTCTCGGTTTGCTCGACGTAGCCGTTGGTTGCAAATGCCAGGAACTGGAAGAACTCGTAACGACCTGGTGGAAGCGTGCTTGCGAGCAGGTGGCGGGATATCTGGCCGTCTACCACATCGGCCTTGCCCGATGGGCTAAATCCATCCACCCATACGCGCATCCGGTGTATGGAGCCATCCTCCACGGAGCGCAGGTCGTAGTAGTAGCTGCTGTAGCCCGGCAGGCCTTCTATGCGCGACATGGTGGCGAAAATGACGCCGGAGTCCTGGAGGGTCGCATCGTCAAGCGAAGCCGGACGCAACCCCAGCGTTCCTGCGCACCCGGCGAGCATGGAAACGGAATAAAGTACGGCCAGCAGGCCGAAAAAACGAAGGCTGTTCATCTTTCCCCCAAAATTCAAAGTGCGGAAGCCGTGTTGTCACGACTTTTTCGTTTCTGATTCTGTGGTGAGTTTCCACAAAAAGAAAACCCCGCACAAGGCGAGGCTTTGAGGTGCGCTTGCTGGCTCTGCCTTTCAATCGCGATGGGCTTCCGTGTAGGCATCCAGCAAATTGCGGATCATTTTCTGATAGGGCGTGTTGTGCTTGCGCGCCTCACGCTTGAAGAATTCGACGCTGGACTTGCTGAGCGAGATGGTGACCTTGACGGATTCTTCCTTGAACGCGAGTTCCTCCGGAGGTGGCAGAACATCCTTGACCCGCCGACCAGTCTTCATCGGCTCATCGCTGTAAACGGTTTTCCTGCTCATAGATCTTCCTGCCCTTGCGCCAGAATCCGGCGCCGAAACTCATGCAGCGATTCTCGCTCTGCCTCCATATCAATGCCCACATTTTCATATGGTTATCAGTCACCCACGCGAACAAAAGAAACCCCCGCACCTGGCGGGGGTTTCTGTCTTGAAGGCCCGGTTGGACTTCACACCACGTTTAGAAGTCCATGTCGCCCATGCCCGGAGCGCCGGCCGGGGCCTTCTCTTCCTTCGGCAGCTCGGCCACCATGGCTTCGGTGGTGAGCATCAGGCCGGCAACCGAGGCCGCGTTCTGCAGGGCAGTGCGCGTCACCTTGGTCGGGTCCAGGATGCCCATCTCGACCATGTCGCCGTACTCACCGGTAGCGGCGTTGTAGCCGAAGTTGTCCTTGCCTTCGCGGACCTTGGCGATGACCACGTCAGCGGCTTCGCCCGCGTTCATGACGATCTGGCGCAGCGGCTCTTCGATCGCACGGCGCAGGATGCTGATGCCGACGTTCTGGTCTTCGTTGGCGCCCTTCAGGGCCTCGAGAGCCTTGAGGGTGCGGACCAGCGCGACGCCACCGCCCGGCACGATGCCGTCCTCGACGGCCGCACGCGTGGCGTGCAGGGCGTCTTCGACACGCGCCTTCTTTTCCTTCATTTCGACTTCGGTCGCAGCGCCGACCTTGATCACCGCAACACCGCCGGCGAGCTTCGCCTTGCGCTCCTGCAGCTTCTCCTTGTCGTAGTCGCTGGTGGTCTCTTCGATCTGGGCCTCGATCTGCTTGACGCGGGCCTGGATGGCTTCGCTCGAGCCTGCGCCATCGATGATCGTGGTGTTGTCCTTGGAGACCTGCACCTTCTTGGCGTTACCGAGGTGCTCCAGCGTGGCCTTCTCGAGCGAGAGACCGACTTCCTCGGAGATCACGGTGCCGCCGGTGAGGATGGCCATGTCTTCGAGCATTGCCTTGCGACGATCGCCGAAGCCCGGGGCCTTGACGGCAGCGACCTTGACGATGCCGCGGATGGTGTTGACGACCAGCGTGGCGAGCGCTTCGCCTTCGACGTC
Organism: Gammaproteobacteria bacterium; assembly: GCA_029263725.1. Lineage (GTDB taxonomy): Bacteria > Pseudomonadota > Gammaproteobacteria > Natronospirales > JAJUFS01 > JAJUFS01. The sequence continues at coordinate 18,169 of JAJUFS010000009.1, forward strand.
TTCGGCCACGATGAGCAGCGGACGCGAGGACTTGGCGACGGCTTCGAGCACCGGCAGCAGTTCGCGGATGTTGGAGATCTTCTTGTCGTACAGGAGGATGTACGGGTTATCCAGCTCCGCCTGCATGCTCTGCTGGTTGTTGATGAAGTACGGGCTGAGGTAGCCGCGGTCGAACTGCATGCCTTCCACGACTTCCAGCTCGTTCTCGAGGCCCTGGCCTTCCTCGACGGTGATGACGCCGTCATGACCAACCTTGTCCATGGCCTTGGCGATCAGGTTGCCGATGTCCGAGTCGGCGTTGGCGGAGATGGTGCCGACCTGCGCGATGGTCTCGCTCTTCTCGACCTTCTTGGAGATCTTCTTGAGTTCCTCGACGGCGACCTTCACGGCGGCGTCGATGCCGCGCTTGAGGTCCATCGGGTTCATGCCGGCGGTGACGGCCTTCATGCCTTCACGCAGGATGGCCTGGGCCAGCACGGTGGCGGTGGTGGTGCCGTCGCCCGCGATGTCGTTGGTCTGGGAAGCGACTTCCTTGACCATCTGGGCGCCCATGTTCTCGAACTTGTCCTTGAGTTCGATTTCCTTGGCGACGGAGACGCCGTCCTTCGTGACGGTCGGGGCACCGAAGGACTTGTCGAGCACCACGTTGCGGCCCTTCGGACCGAGCGTGACCTTCACCGCGTTGGCAAGGATGTTGACACCCTTGACCATGCGGCTACGTGCGTCATCAGCAAAACGTACGTCTTTGGCAGCCATTGCTACTAACCTCTTCTCTGTAATTCAGGGATGTCGTTGAAAAGCGTCCGCGTGCTTACTTTTCCAGCACCGCCATGACGTCTTCTTCGCGCATGACGAGCAGCTCCTCGCCGTCGACCTTGACCTCGGTGCCGCTGTACTTGCCGAACAGCACCTTGTCACCGACCTTCAGGTCCAGCGGGCGAACCTCGCCGTTTTCCAGGATCTTGCCCTTGCCTACGGCAACGACTTCGCCGCGGATCGGCTTTTCGGCGGCGGTATCGGGGATCACGATGCCACCGGCCGACTTGGTCTCGGCCTCAAGGCGCTTGATGATCACGCGATCGTGAAGTGGACGAAGGTTCATGCGTGCTTCTCCTCACGAAGATTTCAAGGGAATACAAGGGTTTATGAGATTTGCCGCGCCGGAGGGGCCCGGTCGCTTCGCCCCGGAGCGTGTTATTGTTAGCACTCCCCGGTGTCGGCTGCTAATGATAGGTAGCGAACGCGAAATTTCAAGGGGAGCGCGCAGTCTGAAGGCCGGGAATTTTCATCCCATCGGGGAAGGGCTGTAGATTCCTTCCCCAGCAACGCCACGGAGGATGCATGAGCAAGCAGATCGTTCTGGTCACCTGCCCGGACAACGAAGTCGCCGGGCGCCTTGCCGCCACGCTCGTCGAGGAACGGCTCGCCGCCTGCGTCAACGTCGTCGGCGGCATCCGTTCGGTCTACCGCTGGGAGGGCAAGGTGCAGGAGGACGCCGAGGTGCTGCTCATCATCAAGACCCGGGAAGCGCTGTTCGCGCCGCTGGAGGCGCGCATCAAGGCGCTGCATCCCTACGAGGTGCCGGAAATCATCGCCCTGCCGATCACCCAGGGCAGCGCCGAGTACCTCGACTGGATCGCGCAGAGCACGCGCTGACGCCACTGCAAAAACTCGGTTCGCCGGGCGAGCTCAGGTACCATGTTCGCCCTATCCTTCCCGTCCGACAGGGTTGATCCCGTGATTCGAAAGGGTTTTCTCGCCTGCCTCCCGCTGCTGCTGTGCGCGCTGCCGCTGCAGGCCGCGGATCTTGGCGCCTTGCTGGGGCTGCAGCAGGAAGAGTTCCTGCACCCGGATGAGGCATTCCAGTTCCGTGCCTACCCCAACGACGAGGCCGGCACGCTGACCGCCGAATGGGTGATCGCCGACTCTTATTATCTGTATCGCGCCCAGTTCCGCTTCGAGGCGGTGGACTCGCCAGGCATCACGCTCGGCGAGCCGCGCTTCCCAACGGGCGAGCTGCACACCGACGAGTTCTTCGGCGAGCAGGAAGTCTATTACCGCCAGGTGGGCGTGGAGCTGCCGGTCACGGGCGAGCCCGGCGAAGAGTTCACGTTGCGGGTGCGTTACCAGGGCTGCGCCGACGCCGGCCTGTGCTATCCGCCGGCCTTCAAGACCGTCACGGTGACCGTGCCGGGCGGCAGCGCGGCGGGAAGCGTTGCCCCGGCGAGTGCCGAGCTTTCCGAGCAGGACCAGCTCGCGCGCTTGATCACCACCGCGAACATCGGCTGGGTGATGCTCGCCTTCGTCGGCTTCGGCCTGCTGCTCACCTTCACGCCCTGCGTGCTGCCGATGGTGCCGATTCTTTCCTCCATCATCGTCGGCCAGAAGAACCTCACCACACGCAAGGCCTTCGTGCTGTCGCTGGTGTACGTGATCGCGATGGCGCTCACCTACACCGCGGCCGGCGTGCTCGCCGGCCTGTTCGGCGCCAATCTGCAGGCCATGTTCCAGGACCCGTGGGTGCTCGGAACGTTCGCCGCGGTGTTCGTGCTGCTGGCGCTTTCCATGTTCGGCTTCTACGACCTGCAGGTGCCGGCGAGCTGGCAGGCAAGGCTCGCGCAGCTTTCCGGGAAACAGGAAGGCGGCACGCTGCCGGGGGTCGCGATCATGGGTTTCCTGTCGGCGCTGATCGTCGGGCCCTGCGTGGCCGCACCGCTCGCCGGCGCGCTGATCGTCATCGGCCAGTCCGGCGATCCATTGCGCGGCGGACTCGCGCTGTTTGCGCTTTCCATGGGCATGGGCATTCCGCTGCTGCTGGTCGGCACCGGCGCGGGCCGCTTCGTGCCGAAGGCCGGCGCGTGGATGAACGCGGTCAAGGGCGTGTTCGGCGTGATGCTGCTCGCGGTCGCGCTGTACCTGCTCGAGCGCATCCTGCCCGGATGGCTGACGGTCCTGTTCTGGGCGCTGCTCGCGATCGTCTCGGCCGTGTACATGGGCGCCTTCGCGGTTCCGACGAGCGGCTGGCAGAAACTCTGGAAAGGCCTCGGGCTTGCGCTGTTCACCTGGGGCGTACTGCTGCTGGCAGGGCTTACGAATGGCCGCGCCGACCTGTTCACGCCGCTGAAGGGTTTCGGCGGCGGCGCTGTGGTGCAGGAAGAGCACCTGCCGTTCAAGCGCATCAAGACGGTGGATGACCTGCAGCGGGAAGTGGCGAATGCCGCGGCCATGAACAAGCCGGTGATGCTCGATTTCTATGCGGACTGGTGCATCTCCTGCAAGGAGATGGAACGCTATACCTTCCCCGCCGCGGAAGTGCGTCAGGCGCTGGCCGACGCCGTGCTGCTGCAGGCGGACGTCACCGCCAACGACGCCGCCGACCAGGCGCTGCTGAAGCGCTTCGGCCTGTACGGCCCGCCGGGAATCATCTTCTTTGATCGCAGCGGCGAGGAGCTTCCTCACCTGCGCGTCATCGGCTTCAAGAACGCCAACGATTTCGCCGCCATCGCGCGGCGCGCGGTCAACGGGAACGACGAATGAAGAAGAAACAGGTTCTGCTCATCATCGTGGTCGCGGTCATTGCCGCGGTGCTCGGCGTGGTCGCCGGCCGCCTGCTCGGCCCGGAACTGCGCGACGCCCTCAACGACGGCGCGGACAGCGCGCGCTTCGCGCACGAGCCTTCTGCCCGCCCCGAGCGGCTTCCCGAGGTCTCGTTCATCGATCTCGACGGCAACATCGTGACGAGCAGCGAGTGGCTCGCCGAAGGCAAGCCGCTGTTCATCAACTTCTGGGCGACCTGGTGCAAGCCCTGCCGCGAGGAAATGCCCATGCTCTCCGCGCTGCAGGAGAAATATCGCGACGAGGTGCTGATGATCGGCGTTGCCATCGACAACAGGGAAGCGATCACCGAGTTCCTCGATTTCCTCGGCGGCGTGAGCTACCCCATCGTGCTGGGCAGGCAGGAACTCGATGCCATCGAGGCCGCGAACAGGATGGGTGTCGATCTCGTTGGCCTGCCGATCACGCTCACCACTGATCGCAAGGGCACGATCATCGACATTCACATGGGCGAGGTGGACGAAGCCGAAGCGACGGCGCTGATCGAACGATCATTGCGCGACTGAAGTCATTCGCGTGAACGAAAAAGGGCGGCCAAGGCCGCCCTTTTTCATTGCCAATGCATTACTTGTCCGCCGGATTCAGCAGGTTGGAAACCACCTTGCCTTCGTCGTCGAGCATCTCGATGCCGCTGGTGCCGTCCGGATTCACGAACAGGCGAATCCGCGTCTTCCCTTCCGAATCATTCAGCTCGATCGCCGCACGGCCATTGATGTTGGTGAGATGGATACGCGGCGGTGCCGCGGTACCGACTTCCATGATGTCCGAGCCGAGCGGGATTCGATCGTTGATCTGGATGGAGGCGATGTAGGTTTCGCCGTCTGCGCTTTCGTACCGGCCGATGCCGACGGCCTCGGAATTCTGGTAATCGAAGATCATGCCGGCCTGCTCGCCCCGACCGGGAACTTCCATCACGCCGATGCCGCCACGCTCATTGCCGGCCTCGTCATAGAAGACCATGCCTGCGGGCACGACACTGCGCGGCAGGTCAAGCACCACGCCATCCAGCACCGGAGGCGGAAAACGATCCTTGTTCGCAATCACCAGGCGATGCGTGCCGTCGGGGCTGACGATATTGATGCGCTCGACATTGATTTCCTCGAACTCCACGACACCCGGCTTTGCGGCACAACCCGCCAGGCCGAAGAACAACAACAGAAAAAACACAGACCTCATGAGATTTTTCCTCTTGCAAGTCACAAATAGCCGGCGCACCCGGCCCGGACGGGACGAGTGTTTGCTACAGGGAGCGAAGGAGTGCCGCCGCGCGAAGAAAACGCAAACGCGACGGAAATGCCGGTGTGTCCAGCCATTGTAACACTGCGCGCAGAGGAAGCCGGCCGCGAGGGATATGAGTGAGAGCTGAGAGGCCGAAGACCCGAGATACATGGATTAGCGAGCGAAGCTCGCGCAATCGCCGGACGATCTACGCTCGCGAGCGGGTTACCCCGCACTTCGCGTTTCACGTTGCGCCGCTTGCCTGCCCACCGAAACGGGAATGAAGAACAGCACCATCGTCGCAAGCAGGCCCGGCGCCAGCCACCGCCGGCCCATCCGACTGCCCGACGAGCACCGACGCCGGCACGCTGCGCGAAACGAACTTCGTTGACTTGAGGCGCGGCGCAGCGGTTTCGCATTTGCGAAGGAAATTATGGGTGGAGTCTCTCAGGGATAGAATTGCGAGGATTTTGCCGCGATCTTCTTTAATCCGACCGAAATCACAAATCCGGCGTGGACAAGCGGGATTTGCCTCGGCAAAATTGCGCCCATTGTCGGGACTGACGATTTAAACGCTCGTTTGAAGCCGTTCGCGGCAAGATGGGGGAAATTTCCGGCAGGAAGTGGAGCAGCAGCGATGGCGAGGTTCCTTCTCTTGAACGGTCCGAATCTCGACCTGCTCGGCGAGCGGGAGCCGGAGATCTACGGCCGGATCACGCTCCGGGACATCGAGTCGCGGCTGGTGGCCCAGGCCGAGGCGCTGGGCCACCAGATGATCTGCTTCCAGGCGAACGCGGAACACGCGCTGATCGAACGGGTCCACGCGGCGAGAAACGAGGACATCGCCTGGATCCTGATCAACCCGGCGGCGTTCACGCACACCAGCGTGGCCCTGCGCGACGCGCTGGCGGCGGTGGCGATCCCGTTCACGGAGGTCCACCTGTCGAACGTGCACCGTCGCGAGCCGTTCCGGCGGCATTCGTATTTTTCCGATCTCGCCGAAGGCGTGATCAGCGGGCTGGGCATCGAGGGGTACGAAGCGGCGTTGCGCCACGCACATGCGCGGCTGTCAGCCCCCCGTTCCTGAATTTCGACGTTGTCACTTGGGGTTTTGGACGATGGATATCAGAAAAGTAAAGAAGCTCATCGAGCTGCTGGAAGAGTCCGGCATCGCGGAGATCGAAATCACGGAAGGTGAAGAGTCGGTGCGCATCAGCCGCCATTCGACCGCGCCCGCGCCGCAGGCCTGGCACGTGCCGGTGCCGCAGGCCGCGCCCGCCCCGCAGGCGGCGCCTGCTCCCGCCGCGGCCGAGGAGAAGAAGAGCGACGTGCCCGCGGGCCACGTGGTGACTTCGCCGATGGTCGGCACCTTCTACCGCGCCCCGAACCCGACGGCCAAGCCGTTCGTGGACGTCGGCAGCAGCGTCAAGGTTGGCGACACGCTGTGCATCATCGAAGCGATGAAGATGATGAACCAGATCGAGGCGGACAAGGCCGGCACGGTCAAGGCGGTGCTGGTGGATAATGGCGAGCCGGTGGAGTTTGGTCAGCCGCTCTTCGTCATCGAATAAATGATGCGGAGCGCGTCTTTTGCCCCCTGGCTGCGTTGCGGTCGCCCGCGCCTTCCAGGAGGCAGAATCCGCGGCTCCCGCGGTTCGTCGGTCATCCGCGTCCGTGGATGCAAACAAATAGAAAGAGCGTGAACGCCCATGCTTGAAAAAGTCGTCATTGCCAATCGCGGGGAAATCGCGCTGCGCATCCTGCGCGCGTGCAAGGAACTCGGCATCCGTACGGTCGCGGTCTATTCCAGCGCCGACCGTGACCTGAAGCACGTCAAGCTCGCCGACGAGGCGGTGTGCATCGGCCCGCCGGCTTCCTCCGAGTCCTATCTCAACATGCCGCGCATCATCGCCGCCGCCGAGGTCACTGATGCGGTGGCCATCCATCCCGGCTACGGCTTCCTGTCCGAGAACGCGGATTTCGCCGAGCGGGTAGAGCGCTCCGGCTTCATCTTCATCGGCCCGCGGCCGGAGACCATCCGCCTCATGGGCGACAAGGTTTCCGCCAAGGAAGCGATGAAGGCGGCCGGCGTGCCGACGGTGCCGGGCTCCGATGGCGCGCTCGGCGACAACGACGAAGAAAACCTGCGCATGGCGCGGAAGATCGGTTATCCGGTGATCATCAAGGCCGCAGGCGGCGGCGGCGGCCGCGGCATGAAGGTGGTGCACTCGGAAGCCACGCTGCTCAGCGCCATCTCGCTCACCAGGAGCGAGGCCAAGACCGCCTTCGGCAACGACACCGTCTACATGGAGAAATTCCTGGAGCATCCGCGCCACGTGGAGTTCCAGGTGCTGGCCGACGAGCACGGCAACGCGATTCACCTCGGCACGCGCGACTGCTCCATGCAGCGCCGCCACCAGAAGGTGATCGAGGAAGCGCCTGCGCCCGGCATTCCGCAGAAGCTGCTGGATGAAATGGGCGAACGCTGCGCCAAGGCCTGCCGCGACATCGGCTACCGCGGCGCGGGCACCTTCGAGTTCCTGTACGAGAACGGCGAGTTCTATTTCATCGAGATGAACACGCGCGTGCAGGTGGAGCACCCGGTGACGGAAATGATCACCGGCGTGGACATCGTGCGCGAGCAGCTGCGCATCGCCGCGGGCGAGAAGCTCGCCTACCGCCAGGAAGACATCAAGTTCGAAGGCCATGCCTTCGAATGCCGCATCAACGCCGAGGACGCGCGCACCTTCCGGCCCTCGCCCGGCCTGATCAAGGCCTGGCATGCGCCTGGCGGCCCGGGCGTGCGGGTCGACTCGCACATCTATTCCGGCTACACGGTGCCGCCGTACTACGACTCGCTGATCGCCAAGATCCTCACCCACGGCCCGACGCGCGAGATCGCGCTGATGCGCATGCGCACGGCGCTGACGGAAGTGGTGGTCGAAGGCATCGAGACGAACACGGCGCTGCACATGGACCTGTTCAACGACTCGGAATTCGTCGCCGGCGGCACCGACATTCACTACCTGCAGAAGAAGCTCGGGCTGTAAGTGTCGAACTGGCTGCAGATCGACTTTCCGCTCAACGGGCTCGACGCCGAACAGGTCGAGGACGCGCTGCTGGCTGCAGGCGCGGCCGCCGTCACCTACCGTGACGCCGCCGACGACCCGGTCTTCGAGCCCTGGCCGGGCGAAATGCCGCTGTGGCAGCAGACGCGCGTCACCGGCATGTTCCCCGCCGATGCGGATGTCGACGGCATCCGCGCCGTGCTGCTCGCCGCGCTCGAGCTTGAGCACCTGCCGCCGCACCGCGTGGAAATTCTCGAGGACCGCGACTGGACCCGCGAGTGGCTGAAGGACTTCAGGCCGCTCAGGTTCGGCCGGCGGCTGTGGGTGGTGCCGACGGCCTATGAACCGCCGGAACCTGAGGCCGTGAACCTCGTGCTGGACCCCGGGCTTGCCTTCGGCACCGGCACGCATCCCACCACCGCGCTCTGCCTGGAATGGCTGGACGGCCAGCCGCTGGAAGGCGCGAGCGTGGTCGATTACGGCTGCGGTTCCGGCATTCTCGCCGTGGCAGCGGCGCTGCTCGGCGCCGAAGACATTCTCGCCACCGACATTGATCCGCAGGCGCTGCTCGCGACCCGCGACAACGCCGCTCGCAACGGCGTCGCCGAACGCATCCGCACCTGCCTGCCGGGCGAACTCGGCGACGCTGGCGAAGGCACGTCGGACGTCGTGCTCGCCAACATCCTCGCAGGACCGCTGGTCGAGCTCGCGCCGCGCATCGTGCGCCTCCTGCGCGGCAATGGCCGGCTGGTGCTTTCCGGCCTGCTGCGAAGCCAGGCTGGTGAGGTCGCCGAGGCCTACCGCGCGCTCGGCATCCAGCTTGCCATCGACGGCGAACTGGATGGCTGGGTGCGGCTCGCCGGCCGCAAGTGATGAACGCGCTCGCCTGAGCGCGGCTCGTTTCCCGCCGTCCCGCGCTGTATTCTTGCCGCCATGTACGCCCAGTGCCCTTCCTGCCTCACCTTCTTCCGTCTGCGCCCCGAGCATCTCAAGGCTGCCGGCGGCCGCGTGCGCTGTTCGCGCTGCAAGCACGTCTTTAACGCTCTCGAAACCCTGCGCGAGGAACTGACGGCAGAAGAGATCGCCACCGTGAAATCCGAGGCCAGGCAGCCGCAGGACACGCGCCCGCCCTGGCGGCCGCCGGACGAGGAGATGGCCGGCGACCTGTTCGATGCGCTGGACTATCGCACCAACGAGGAACTGCCGCTGGACGAACCGGAACCTGCGCCGCAGGAGGCGCCGGGCTTCGACCCCATCAGCGAGATCATCGCCCCGCCGCCGCCGAAGCGGCGGCAATGGCTGCTCGGCATCCTCAACGTATTGCTGCTGCTGGCACTCGCCGTGCAGCTCGTCCACTGGCAGCGCGAAACGCTGCTGGCTCACGGCAGCGCCGGGCCATGGCTGCGCAAGGCATACACGCTGGTTGGCATCGATCCCGGCATCGCGGCGGACGCCGCGCTGCTGCGCGTGGCGCGCACCGAGGTGAGCTCGCATCCCGAATCACCACGGGCGCTGCTGCTCACCGCGATTCTCGAGAACGAGGCGGCCCGGGCCCAGCCCTGGCCGGAGCTGTACGTGGACCTGCAGGATCGCTGGGGCGAGAGCGTCGGCGCGCGTTACTTCCAGCCCGCCGAGTACCTGCGCAATCCGGAGCAGGCGAACAAGCCGATGCAGGCAAGAACGCGTGCAGCCATCCGGCTCGAAGTGATCGACCCGGGCAACGAGGCCGTCGGCTTCAAGCTTGATGCCTGTTACCCGCATCCGCGAGCGCGTTCCACGCGTTATCTCTGCACGTCCGACTTCGAGCTGGCCCTGCGCTGAAAAAAAATTCCTGGCATCCCTTGATTTCCCGCGCGGCATGCGCTCGCGTTTTGCGGTGCTGCAGCGTGCTTTGACTCGCCCCCTCGCACGGGTATCATTTCCGGTCCCTTCAGCCTGCAACCCGTTTTCCGAGATGCGCATCGGCCAGTACGTTCTTCCGAACAACCTGGTGCTGGCTCCGATGGCCGGCGTCACTGACCGCCCGTTCCGGCAACTGTGTCGCCGCCTGGGCGCGGGTCTGGTCGTCTCGGAGATGGTGACTTCGGACGTGCGCCTGTGGGACAGCCGCAAGTCGCGTCACCGGCTTGATCATCGCGGCGAGGCGGAGCCGCGCATCGTGCAGATCGCCGGCGGCGACCCGGAAATGATGGCCGAGGCGGCGCGCATGAACGTCGCGCATGGCGCCCAGATCATCGACATCAACATGGGCTGCCCGGCCAAGAAGGTCTGCAACAAGGCCGCCGGCTCGGCGCTGCTGAAGGACGAGGGCCTGGTGCGGGAAATCCTGGAGGCGGTGGTAGCCGCGGTGGATGTGCCGGTGACCCTGAAGATCCGCACCGGCTGGGACCCGGACAACCGCAACGGCGTGCGGGTGGCGGAAATCGCCGAGGCCTGCGGCATCCAGGCGCTGGCCGTGCACGGCCGCACCCGCGCCGACCGCTTCGAAGGCGAAGCCGAATACGACACCATCCGCGACATCGTGCACGCGGTGGGCATCCCGGTCATGGCCAACGGCGACATCGACTCGCCGGAAAAGGCCGCGACGGTCCTGGAGCGGACCGGCGCGGCAGCGATCATGATCGGCCGCGCCGCCCAGGGGCGCCCGTGGATCTTCCGCGAGATCGCGCATTTCCTCGCCACCGGCGAGCGCCTCGCCGAGCCGTCGCGCGAGGAAGTGCAGGCGATCCTGCTGGAACATCTCGATCATCTTTACGCGTTTTACGGGGAGTTTGCAGGCGTTCGCATCGCCCGCAAGCACATCGGCTGGTATTGCCAGGCACAGGCCGGAGCGCGGGCACAAGCGTTCCGCCGGCAGGTGATGCGGGTCGAATCGGGGGAAGCACAGAGAAGCCTCGTGGAGAAATTCTTCTCCGGCAAGGAAGAGGCTTGGGAGGAACAGGCAGCATGAGCAACCGGGGGACGGCCGAAACCCTTTCGGCACAGGAAGAGTCCGATGTCATCGATCTCAACGTGGTGCGCGGCCAGCATGCCGCCTCGCTGCGCGAATGCGCCGCGAACGCGCTGGATCGCTACTTCGACGATCTCGACGGCCACGTGCCGGCGAACCTCTACGCGCTGGTGATCAACGAAGTCGAGGAGCCGCTGTTGCGCGCCGTGCTGCGCTTCACCCGCGGCAACCAGTCGCGCGCCGCCGAGATTCTCGGCATCAATCGCAGCACCCTGCGGAAGAAACTGCGGGCCCACGGCCTGCACGAATGATCATGACGACACGGGCCGGGCGACCGGCCCGCCTTCACTGGAGCACCTGGCAGCAATGACACCGATCCGCCGCGCCCTTCTCAGCGTTTCCGACAAGACCGGCATCATCGAATTCGCACGCGAACTGTCGCGGCGCGGCGTGCAAATCCTCTCCACCGGCGGCACCGCGAAGCTGCTGGAGGAAAGCGGCATCGCCGTTACCGAGGTCTCCGCGCATACCGGCTTCCCGGAAATCATGGCCGGGCGCGTCAAGACACTGCACCCCAAGATCCATGGCGGCCTGCTTGGCCGCCGCGGCACCGACGATGCGGTGATGCGCGAGCACGACATTGCGCCCATCGACCTGCTGGCGGTGAACCTCTATCCCTTCGAGCAGACCATCAGCCGCGACAACTGCACCCTGGACGAGGCCATCGAGAACATCGACATCGGCGGCCCCGCCATGCTGCGCGCCGCCGCCAAGAACCACGCCTCGGTGACGCTGGTGGTGGAACCGGAAGACTACGCGCGCGTGCTCGACGAGATGGACCGGAATGACGGCGCCACCAGCGCCGCGCTGCGCTTCGAGCTGGCCGCCAAGGGCTACGCGCACACCGCGCATTACGACGGCATGATCGCCTCCTTCCTGAGCCGCATCCGCAATGACGGCGAGCGCCGGCATTTCCCGGACGTGCTGTCGGTGCAGTTCGTCAAGCGCCAGGAGCTGCGCTATGGCGAGAACCCGCACCAGAAGGCCATGTTCTACGCCGAGCGCCATCCCGCCTCCGGCACCATCACCGCCGCGCGGCAGCTGCAGGGCAAGGAGCTCAGCTACAACAACATCGCCGACGCCGATGCCGCGCTGGAATGCGTCAAGCAGTTCGACAGCCCGGCCTGCGTGATCGTCAAGCACGCCAACCCCTGCGGCGTGGCCGTGGCGACTTCGATCCGCGAGGCCTACGAGAAGGCCTACAGCACCGATCCGACCTCGGCCTTCGGCGGCATCATCGCCTTCAACCAGGTGCTGGACATCGAAACCGCGCGGGCCATCATCGAGCGGCAGTTCGTGGAAGTGATCATCGCCCCGGGCATCACCGGCGATGCCCAGGAAGTCCTGCGCGGCAAGCCGAACGTGCGCGTGCTCGATTGCGGGCGCTTCGATGCGCGCCTGCCCGGCCCCGACTTCAAGCGCGTCAACGGCGGCCTGCTGGTGCAGGAAGCCGACAACATGAAGGTCACCGAAGCCCAGCTCAAGGTGGTCTCCAATCGCGCGCCCAGCGAGGATGAGCTGCGCGACCTGCTGTTCTGCTGGAAGGTCGCCAAGTTCGTGAAATCCAACGCCATCGTCTACGCGAAGGACGGCATGACCATCGGCGTCGGCGCGGGCCAGATGTCACGCGTCTACTCGGCCCGCATCGCCGCCATCAAGGCCGCGGATGCCGGCCTCGAGGTGCGCGGCTCGGTGATGGCCTCCGACGCCTTCTTCCCCTTCCGCGACGGCATCGACAGCGCCGCCGAAGCCGGCGTCAGCGCCGTCATCCAGCCCGGCGGCTCCATGCGCGATGACGAAGTCATCCGCGCCGCCAACGAGCACGGCATGGCGATGGTGTTCACCGGGGTGCGCCATTTCCGTCACTGATGGCGGATGGCTGAAGCATGTTCCTGGTCATCTACCGCTGGCGTCTCCATCCTGGCCGCGAGGCGGAATTCCGCGCGGCCTGGAAGGAACTCTCCGATCTCTACATCCAGCTGCGCGGCCAGCATGATGCCACCCTCGTCGAGGGCGATGACGGCGTCTGGGTGGGCAAGGCGGTCTGGCCCGATCGCGAGACCTACATCCTCGCACTGGAACGCGGCGTGCCCGACCCCCAGGTCGCCAATCGCATGAACGCCGCGGTCGCCGAGCGCCTTGATCCGGATTTTCGGTTCATTGAGGGAACGTAAGAAGTAAGGCGTGAGACGTGAGACGACGGTTGTCGTAGCCGGAGCCTCCCGCTGAAGCAGCCGTCGTCTAACGTCTTACCCACGGTTGCCCCATTTACTCCCTTTCCCGCAATGCGATGCCCCGCCGCCGCACTGACAATCGTGCGCATGCGCGACGGGGAAGGACATGCTCAGACTGCTGACGCTCAATCTCAATTACCACGGCGACGCCAAGGGCCCGTGGCCGCAGCGTCGCGAGCTGGTGCGCAAGGCGATCGAGGAATGCTCGCCGAACGTGGTTTTCCTGCAGGCCGTGCGGCTCGCGAATGGCGAGGACCAGGCGCATGAGCTTGGCCGCCTGCTAAACTACCCGGAGGTCTTCTTCCAGCCCGCGGTGACCCGCAACGACGGCAGCATGGATGGCTCCGCCATGCTCTCGAAGCTGCCGCTGCTGCAACGGAACTCGCAGCCGCTGGGTTTCCGCGAGGCGCTGGAGGATGACAATCGCCGCGTCATCCAGCACGCGGTCGTCGAGATCGGGTCACGCCCGCTGCATCTTTTCAACGCGCATTTTTCCTGGGTGGCCGAGCAGGCCCGCGACAACATCGCCGAGTCCGCGGCGCTGCTGCCGCAAGATGCGGATGCCGTCCTCGCCGGCGACCTCAACACCCCGCCCGAATCGGCGCTGTTCCAGCCCTTCCGTGACGCCGGGTTCGTCGACGCCTGGGCGGCGCTGCATCCCGGCGAGGACGGTTACACCTTCGAAGCCGACAAACCGTTCACGCGCATCGACTATTTCTGGCTGAGCCCGGGGCTCGCCCCGCAGCTGCGCGAGGTCGAGCGCCTCAATCCCGGCGGCGACGGGATCTGGCTGTCCGACCACATGGCGCTCGCCGCGGGCCTCGCGTTTCCACCGCCTGTATAATCTGCCGCTTTCTCCCGCAGGTGGGTTCCGCACATGAAGATTCTCGTCATCGGCAACGGCGGCCGCGAGCACGCGCTGGCGTGGAAACTGGCGCAGTCGCCCCGCGTGGACAAGGTATTCGTCGCGCCCGGCAATGCCGGCACCGCGCACGAGCCCGGCGTCGAGAACGTTCCCATCCAGCCCATGGATTTCGCCGCGCTGATCGCCTTCGCCCGCCACGAGAATGTTGCGCTCACCGTGGTCGGCCCCGAGGCGCCGCTGGTCGGCGGCATTGTCGATGCCTTCCGCGCCGAAGGCCTGCGCTGCTTCGGCCCGAGCGCGAAGGCCGCGCAGCTTGAGGGCAGCAAGGCCTTCGCCAAGGACTTCCTCGCCCGGCATCGCATCCCGACCGCGGAATACCGGGTGTTCGCCGAAGTCGGCCCTGCGCTCGAGTACATCCGCGAGAAGGGTGCGCCCATCGTCATCAAGGCGGATGGGCTTGCCGCCGGCAAGGGCGTGGTCGTGGCACGCACGCTCGCGGAAGCCGAGGCCGCAGTGCGCGACATGCTCGAAGGCAATGCCTTCGGCGATGCCGGCGCGCGGGTGGTGATCGAGGAATTCCTCGAGGGCGAGGAAGCGAGCTTCATCTGCATGGTCGACGGCGAGCACGTGCTGCCGATGGCGACCAGCCAGGACCACAAGGCGCGCGATGATGGCGACCAGGGCCCGAACACCGGCGGCATGGGCGCCTACTCGCCCGCGCCGGTGGTGAGCGAAGCGGTGCATGCGCGCATCCTTCGCGAAATCGTCGAGCCCACCGTCGCCGGCATGCGCGCCGATGGCACGCCGTTCACCGGTTTCCTGTACGCCGGCCTCATGATCACCCGCGACGGCGCGCCCAAGGTGATCGAATTCAACTGCCGCTTCGGCGACCCCGAGACCCAGCCCATCCTGCTGCGCATGCGCTCCGACCTCGTCGAGCTGGTCGAAGCCGCGCTGGACGAGCGCCTGCACGAGATGTCCTGCGAATGGGATCCGCGCGTGGCGCTGGGCGTGGTGCTGGCCGCGGAAGGCTATCCCGGCAGCGTGCGCAAGGGCGATGTCATCGACGGCCTGGATGCCGTCGAGGGCGCCAAGGTCTTCCATGCCGGCACCGCGGAGCGGGACGGTGACGTCGTCACCAACGGCGGACGCGTACTCTGCGTCACGGCGCTGGGCGACACGGTCAAGGCCGCCCAGGCTGCGGCCTACGCCGCCGTCGCAGGTATCCAGTGGCATGGCATGTTCTGCCGCCGCGACATCGGCTGGCGGGCTATCGCGCGCGAACAGGAGTAAAGGAACCCTTCATCACGGCAACTGCGCATGAGGCGGCGGGAACGCTCTCCCGAAAACAGAAGGAAAACCTCATGCGTCACTGTCTCGCGTTTGCGCTGGTTCTTGCGACTGCCACCTCCCAGGCTACTCCGTCTGCTCCTGTCACTCCGGATTTCAACTTCGTGGAAGGAAGCTATCTCCGGGGCCGGATCGTTGATGACTTCTGGCTGGTTTCCCGGTTCGACGGCCTGGACCTCAGGGGAAGCCGGAAATTTGGGCGATGGCTGCTCGGAGCGCGCGCTGAAAGGCTCACTACCGACCGATTCGAGGCAGTCGAATCCACGGGCATGCGGTCGCAAGGCCGTACCTCGCTGACCGTGGGCGGCGGCACCTTTTTCACGCCTCAGGAACATCTCACCATTCCCGTGCAGGCCGGTATCGCGCGCGCTGAACTGAAGTCGTCGTTCTTCATTGACGGCGAGAGCGTGTCGGAGCGGGAAAGCGGTACGGGATATTTCGTTAGCCTCGGGCTCATCGCCAAGTACAAAAACATCGAGGCGGAACACGAGTTCCACTTCCGGGATGTGATGGGCGACCAGGTCTTCGAGCAGCGATCCGACCTGCGCTTTTTCTTTTCGCCGGCACTCGCGCTCGGCATCGGTCACCGTGACATGGATCTCAGCATGAAGGCGTTGACAGCCACCCTGCGCTGGAACTTCTGATCGCCCGCATCGAACCGGCGACGGGCGGGCAACTGAACCCATCATTGTTGCAAATGCGCATGATGCGGCGGGAATGCTCTCCCGAAAACAGGAGGAAAACTTCATGCGTTACTGCATCGTGTTTGCTCTGCTCGCCGCCGCGCCCGTGGTCACGGCCGCGGAGCTGGACCACGACTTTGTCGAAGCCGGTTACCTCCAGGGCGAAACCGGCGACCTTCTTGGCCTCGATCTCGGCGTCACCGAAATCCGCGGCGTCAAGGCTCTCGGCGACTGGCAGTTGCTCGGAGGGTACCGTCTCTTTGACCGGGCTCCTGCCCATCTTGCCTTCGAGGGCATGCGGATCAGCTCGGATATCGAGATTTCCTACCTCAACTTCGGCGGCGGCTACGTGTTCTCGCTGGGCAGGTACTTCGCGATCCCGTTCAGCGCGGGCCTGGTGCGCGCATCCACGGACGCCTCCACCGTCAGCGAACTGCCCGACGAGTCAGGCGACGGCACCTCGGTTATCCGCACTAATGACAGCGAGTCCGACACCGGCTATTTCGTGGACCTTGGCCTGCGCGTGCGTCCGCTGGAGAGCCTGGAAATCGAGTTCGAGCACCGTTTCATGAACGTCTCCTCCACCCGCCTAAACGACCAGCGACTGGATGTGCGCTACGCGCTGACGCCGGCAATCGCTGTCGGCCTCGCCTACGGGGATTTCGAGGGCGACACGGTCAGCGGCGCGACGATTCGCTGGAGATTCTGAAC
>JAJUFS010000002.1 GCA_029263725.1 Gammaproteobacteria bacterium
CAAGCGCAAGCTGGCGGAAGCCGATGTCGCCTTCGAGTTCCCGGACGAGAACGCGCTGCCGGAGCGCATCGACAGCGTGCTCGACGTGCTCTATCTCATCTTCAACGAAGGCTACACCGCCACCCGCGGCGAGGACTGGCTAAGGCCGGCGCTGTGCGATGAAGCCATCCGCCTTGCACGCATGCTCGCCGAACTCGTGCCGGACGAATCGGAACCGCAGGCGCTGTGCGCGCTCATGCAATTGCAGGCCTCGCGCAATCGCGCCCGCGTGGACGAACACGGCGAGCCGGTGCTGCTCGACAGGCAGAACCGTGCGCTCTGGGACCAGCTGCTTATCCGCCGCGGCCTCAACGCGCTGGAGCGCGCCCGGCGCGCGGCCATCGAACCCGGGCCGTATCTCCTGCAGGCGGAAATCGCCGCCTGTCATGCACGTGCGCAGCGCGCCGAGGACACCGACTGGCGGCGCATCGTCATGCTGTACACGCTGCTCGCGCAAATGACCCGATCGCCTGTGGTGGAACTCAATCGCGCCGTGGCGGTGAGCATGGCGCATGGCCCGGAGGCGGCGCTGCCGCTGGTCGTCGCATTGAACGAGCGTGCCGAACTTGCCAGCTACCACCTGCTGCCCAGCGTGCACGGCGACCTGCTGTTCCGCCTCGGCCGCCACGAGGAAGCGGCGGAACAGTTCACCCGCGCCGCAGGAATGACGGAGAATGCCCATGAACGCGCCTTCCTGGAGCGGCGCGCCGCGGCCTGCAGGAAAAGGGAAAGCTCATGAGATACATGCTGTTCTGCTGTTCGAACGAAGCCCACTGGAATGCGCTGCCGGAAGAGGAGCGCGACGCCATCATGCGCGAGTATGGCGAATGGATAGAGGCGCGCCG
Organism: Gammaproteobacteria bacterium; assembly: GCA_029263725.1. Taxonomy (GTDB): domain Bacteria; phylum Pseudomonadota; class Gammaproteobacteria; order Natronospirales; family JAJUFS01; genus JAJUFS01. The sequence continues at coordinate 885 of JAJUFS010000002.1, forward strand.
CGCCGACGGCACGTACCTGCGCGGCGGCAAGCTGCATGATACGCCGGCTGCACGCAGCATCCGGCTCGCGGAAGGCGGCACGATCGTGCGTGACGGTCCGTTCGCGGAGACCAAGGAACAGATCGGCGGCTTCCACATCCTCGAGTGCGAAAGCGAGGACCAGGCGCTCGCGCTGGCGGAGATGATCCCCACCCTGCGCGCCGGCGCGGTGGTCGAGGTACGGCCGATGCGCTGGGAACACTGAAAAATTTTTCCGGCAAAGGAAAACGCCCGCGTTGCCGCGGGCGTTCCCGTTTTTTCGGAGTGACGCATCATCCTTGAATCGCGCCGTGCGCCTTCATCGATTCGCCCGGTTCGCGACCAGGTCTTCCACCACCATGGGATCCGCCAGCGTGGAGGTGTCACCGAGCTGTTCGTGCTCGTTGGCGGCGATCTTGCGCAGGATGCGGCGCATGATCTTGCCGGAGCGCGTCTTCGGCAGCGCCGGCGCCCACTGGATGAAATCCGGCGTGGCGATCGGGCCGATTTCCTTTCTCACCCACTGCACCAGTTCCTTGCGCAGCTCCTCGCCGGGCGCACTGTCCGCGGTGAGCGTCACGTAGGCGTAGATGCCCTGGCCCTTGACGTCATGCGGGAAGCCGACGACGGCGGCCTCCGCCACCTTCGGATGCGCGACCAGCGCGGATTCGATTTCCGCGGTGCCCATGCGATGGCCCGAGACGTTCAGCACGTCATCGACGCGGCCGGTGATCCAGTAATAACCGTCCTCGTCGCGGCGCGCGCCGTCGCCGGTGAAGTACGTGCCGGGGAAGGTGGAGAAATAGGTGTCGATGAAACGCTGATGATCGCCGTAGACGGTGCGCATCTGTCCCGGCCAGGAATCGAGGATCACCAGGTTTCCTTCTGCCACGCCCTCGAGGATCTTTCCTTCGCCATCGACGATGGCGGGCTTCACGCCGGGCAGCGGCCGCGTCGCGGAACCTGGCTTCAGGTCAGTGGCGCCCGGTAGCGGGCTGATCAGGATGCCGCCGTTCTCGGTCTGCCACCAGGTATCGACGATGGGGCAGCGCCCGTCGCCGACCACGCGGTAGTACCACTCCCAGGCTTCCGGGTTGATGGGCTCGCCCACCGTGCCGAGCAGGCGCAGCGATGTGCGCTTCGCCTTCTTCACCGGTTCCTCGCCCTCGCGCATCAGTGCGCGGATCGCGGTGGGCGCGGTGTAGAAGATGTTCACCTGGTGCTTGTCGACCACCTGCCAGAAGCGGCTGTGATCGGGATAGTTGGGCACGCCCTCGAACATCAGCGTGGTCGCGCCATTGGCGAGCGGCCCGTAGACGATGTAGCTGTGGCCGGTCACCCAGCCGACGTCCGCCGTGCACCAGTAGATCTCGCCGGGGCGGTAATCGAAGACGATCTCGTGCGTGTATGAGACGTAGACGAGGTAGCCGCCGGTGGTGTGCAGCACGCCCTTCGGCTTGCCGGTGGAACCCGAGGTGTAGAGGATGAACAGCGGATCCTCGGCGTTCATCGGCTCCGGCGGGCAGTCAGCGGACACGCCCTGCTCCTCGTCATGCAGCCAGCGGTCGCGGCCGTCGACCCAGTTGATGTCGCCGCCGGTGGACTTCACCACCAGCACGCTGCGTACCTCGTTCTGCGCCTTCTCCAGCGCAGCATCGACGTTGGCCTTGAGCGGCACGCGCTTGCCGCCACGGCGGCCCTCGTCGGCAGTGATGACGAAATCCGACCTGCAATCGTCGATGCGGCCGGCGAGCGAATCCGGCGAGAAGCCGCCGAACACCACCGAATGCACCGCGCCGATGCGCGCGCAGGCGAGCATCGCCACCGCGGTCTCGGGGATCATCGGCATGTAGATGGTGACGCGGTCGCCCTTCTTCACGCCGAGCTTCTTCAGCACGTTGGCGAAGCGGCAGACGCGCTCGAACAGTTCGCCGTAGGTGATGCGCGCGTCCACACCCGGCTCGTCGCCTTCCCAGATGATGGCGAGGTCGTCGCGGCGCTTCGGCAGGTGGCGATCAATGCAGTTGGCGCAGACGTTGAGCTCGCCGTCATGGAACCAGCGGATGTGCAGGTCGCGGGCGTCGAAGGAAACGTCCTTTACCTGGGTGAACGGCTTGATCCAGTCGATGCGCCTTGCCTGCTCCGCCCAGAAGCCCTCCGGGTCTTCCATCGAGCGGCGCCAGGCCTTCTCGTAGGCGTCCTTGTCGAGAATGGCGCGCGCGGCGATGTCATCGCGAACGGGATACACGGAATGGCTGCTCACGGAAGTCCTCCCTCGTCTGCGGGCGACGCATGCTGGTGCAGCGTGGGTTGTGGTTGTCGGCGCACTGCGTCATTTCGACCAAGGCATGATGGCGCGGGCCTGCCTGCTGATCAATGCTTCCGGCAAACGTCAAATTCCCGCCAGGGATCATGAACAGGCACGGTGAAGGACAGGCGCCCATGTCGGCTTCATGGGCGGGCTGGACGAGCACGCCGCCCCTGCGATGCGGCGGCGCGCCTCGCTTCCGGTGCGCGCGAAGTGCACGTTCCAGGGACCTCGCTCAGCGGCCCGCTTCCGCGGGCCCTTCCTTTTCCATCAGCTCCACGGGCTGCGGAACAATGTCAGGCTTCGCCGGCGCGAGCACGACATCGTAGTCGGTGTTGTTCACGTAACCCGCTGCACCGTGCATGGAAATGATGCGCGCTGGCACGCCCACCACCACCGCATTGTCGGGAACGTCCCGGCAGACCAGCGAGTTCGCGCCGATGGCGACATTGTTGCCGACGCGAATCCTGCCGATCACCTTCGCGCCCGGACCGATGTAGACGTTGTCGCCGATGACGGGCGCGCCCTGGCGCTTGCCGCGACAGGTCACGCCGATGGTGACATCCTGCGAGATGTTGACGTTGCGGCCGATCACCGCCTCGTTGCTGATCCAGATGCCGCCGAAGTGACAGATGTAGAAGCCGGGCCCGATCCTGGCCACGCCCGCGATCATGATCCCGTACTTGAAGCCGAGCTGCAGCATCACGAGCTTCATGACGGGCAGGAACAGGATGCGCAGCAGCGTACGCGAGGCGACGAACTGCCGCACCCTCAGCCAGAAGCCGTACTTGAATCCAGGCTCGATGAAATAGTGGCGCAGGAATGTCCGCGCCGAGACCGTGCCGGCCCGCCGGTAGAGATCCGAACGGACCAGGAACAAGAGTTCACTGAAAGTCATTTCCCCCTCTCTCCCTTCTCCCCTGTGCTGCCACCATAGGCCGCCATATCCCGAATCGGTATTGGTGCCAGGCTGTGTGTTCCCGCACCGTTCCTGATCACCGCTCGCTGTTCTTAGGTGAAAGCCCGGTCGTGTTGTCGCCCGTGCGGCCACCCTTGATTTTCCCTGGCCCGGGCGCAGTCATCATCCATTCCCCTGCTGTCTTTGCCGGAGCCCGCCATGCGTAACGTCTTCTGCCTGCTCTGCCTGGTGATGACCATTCCGCTCCTTTCCCCGCCCGTACTGGCCGGCGAGTGCCGGCCGGTCGCCACCGATCCGCCGAACGCGCGCGACCAGGAACCGCACTTCCCGCACCAGGCGCGCGCCTGCGAGAAGAAGACCAACGTTCCGCTCAAGGTGGAAGTGCTCGCCGAAGGGCTCGAGCATCCCTGGGCCGTGGAGGTGCTCGACGATGACGAAGGCCTGCTGGTGACGGAACGCGCCGGCCGGCTGCGCCATGTCAGCCCTGACGGCAAGCTGAGCGAGCCCATACAGGGTTTGCCGGAAGTGTTCGCGCAAGGACAGGGCGGGCTGCTGGACGTCATTGCCGATGATGACTTCGACGACAACCGCCGCATCTACTGGTCGTTCAGCGAACCGCGCGAGGGCGGCAACACCACCGCGGTGGCGCGCGGCACGCTGTCACGCGATTACGCGCGCGTGGAGGACGTCGAGATCATCTTCCGCGCTGAGCCGGTGTACGACGGCGACAAGCATTTCGGCTCGCGCCTGCTCATCGATGACGACGACGATCACCTCTACATTACCCTCGGCGAGCGCTCCGACATGCCGATGCGCGAGTACGCGCAGCGGCTGGACTCGCATCTCGGCAGCGTCCTGCGCGTCACCACGGACGGCAAGCCCGCGCGCGGCAATCCATTCATGAATCGCCAGGACGCGAAACCGGAAATCTGGAGCTACGGCCACCGCAACATCCAGGCGGCGGCCTTCGACGATGACGACCGGCTATGGGTGATCGAACACGGCGCCAACGGCGGCGACGAACTCAACCTGGTGAAGAAGGGCGCGAACTACGGCTGGCCGAGGGTTGCCTACGGCATCGAGTACTCCGGTGAACCGATTCGCGGCGCCGTCACACACAAGGAAGGCTTCGAGCCGCCGGTGTATTACTGGGATCCGGTGATCGGCCCTTCCGGCGCGCTCTTCCATGACGGCGACATGTTCGAGGAATGGGAAGACGACCTGCTCATCGGCGGGCTCGTCGCCACCGGCATCGTCCGGCTCGACATCCGCAACAGGAAGGTCGTCGGCGAAGAGCGCCTGCTCACCGAACGCGGCCGCCGCATCCGCGACATCGCCGAAGGCGACGACGGCGAGCTTTACGTCGTCACCGATGAAGCGAACGGGCAGTTGTGGAAAGTGACGCGTGGAAGGTGAATGGACAGGATCTGCTTTTCGCCGGATTCGCGACGCGACTACAGCGGCGCGACGCGATCCAGCCAGTTGCCGCTGGCCATGAGTTCCTCGAACTCATCACCGAGGCGCGTGCTGGCGTCGATGACGGCACGCCACAGGCGAATGCGTTCTTCCTGGGGATAGCGATAGAAGTCCTTGCGGTCGGGAATCCTGCCGCCGGGAAGCGCGGTGACGAATTCCTGCGATGGCGCGAGCAGGACAAGGTTGTCGAGGTTGCGGCCGCGAGCGCGCCGCCAGGGCAGCGCCTTGTCGAACCAGCCGGGCACGAGGTGATCGTAGAAATGCGGATAGAGCACGATCCCGTCATCCATGCCGAAGTCGATGTCGAAGTGATAATCGGTGAGCCCGCCGTCGCGATACTTGCCGCGCGGCGCGCCCGGCACCTCCACGCCTTCCAGCACCAGCGGAATGGAACCGGAAGCCAGCAAGGCCGCACGCAGGTTGTCCGCGTCCAGCGGCAGCACGCGGGTGGGCAGGTCGCGCAGCGCCTGGAACGGCGAGTCGCTGCCGTTGCCGAAGATGACGCGCTCGAACTGCCAGCCAAGGGTTTTCCTGCTGACGGCATTCGCGAAACCCGCGATTGCCATGCTCAAGGCCAGCGGCAGGCGATTCTCGCTGCAGCTCATGCCACGGCAGCGCACGGTGACGACATGCAGCGCCAGGCGCGCATTCGCAAGGATCTCGCCGATGCCGTCTTCACCGAGCACGTGATCGAGCATCACGCGCGCGACGCGTGACACTTCCGCGGCGTCCGGATCGGGATTGTCGTAACGCTGCCGCTCGACGTAGGCCTCTTCCAGGCGGCGCACGGCGGCAAGCGGATCGGCCTGCGCGGCACAGGCCATGCGCCAGCTGCCTATGGACGAACCAAGCAGGTGCAGCCGCGCCTCCCGCTCCACGGCTGCAAGCCTCGGGAACAGCACGCGATCGAGGCCCGCGATGGCGAGCCACTTCGGGCCGCCCGAGGCGCCTACCATCATGCGGACATCATCGAGCCTGAGGCCGCGGTCCCTGATGCGTGCCAGCGCCCGGGGTCCGGCAAGTATCTGCAAGGCGTGCGTCATGATTCTCCCTGTTTGCGTTTCGCGAGCAGCGCGTCGAGGTGATTCGCGAACGCCTTGCGCTCGGCCTGGCCCATGGCCGGCGGACCGCCGGACTGGATGCCGCTGGCACGCAAGGTGTCCATGAAGTCGCGCATGTTGAGGCGCTGGCGGATGGTATCCGGCGAGTAGAGTTCGCCGCGCGGGTTGAGCGCATGCGCGCCTTTCTCCATCACCTCGGCGGCCAGCGGAATGTCGGCGGTGACGACGATGTCGCCCGCTTCCGCGCGGCGGGCGATTTCGTTGTCGGCGACATCGAAGCCCGGCATCACCTGCAGGCTGCGAATGAACGGCGAGCGCGGCACGCGCACCGTGCGGTTGGCGACCAATGTCACCATCACGCGCGCGCGGTCCGCGGCGCGAAACAGGATTTCGCGAATCGCGACCGGACAGGCGTCTGCGTCGACCCAGATGTTCATTCCGATGCCAATGCCACGACAGGGTCCAGCGTCGCCGCCTTGCGCGCGGGCAGCCAGCCGAACAGCAGACCGATGATGAAGGCGGAGGAAAACGCCAGCAGCGCGGGGCCGATGGAGAACACCACGCGCGTGCCCAGCGCTTCCGCCACCATGCCCGCGCCGAAACCGGCGGCAACGCCGAGCACGCCGCCGATGAGACAGACCACGACCGCCTCGGTACTGAACTGCAGCATGATGTCGCCGGTGCGCGCGCCTACCGCCTTGCGGATGCCGATCTCGCGCGTCCGCTCCGTCACCGACACCAGCATGATGTTCATCACGCCGATGCCGCCGACCAGCAGCGAGATCGCCGCCACCGAACCGAGCATCACGGTAAGGGTGTTCTGTGTCGCCTCCACCGCTTCCAGCAGGGATGCGGTGTTGCGCACCTGGAAGTCATCGGCACCGTGGCGGGCGCGCAGCAGGCCGGTGACCGCGGACTCGATCTCGTCGATGCGCGCCGCATCCGCCACCTGCACCCGCACCGAGTTCAGGAACTGCGCGCCGAACAGGCGCACGAAGCCGGTGGACAGCGGCACCAGCACGACGTCATCCATGTCGGAGCCGAAGGCGCTCGCGCCCTTCGCCTCCAGTATGCCGATCACCTCGAAGGGCACGTTGCCGATGAGCACGTAACTGCCGACGGCGCCGAGCGGACCATCGGGAAAGAGATTCTTCGCGACGGTCTGGCCGAGCACGGCGACGCCGGTGTAGCGGCGCACGTCGTCCTCGTTGATGAAGCTGCCGCGCACCACGTTCCATTCGCGCACGCTCGCATAGTCCGGCCACACGCCGACCACGCTGGACTGGTAATCGAGCCGGCCGACGCGCAGCGTGGTGCGCGTGCTGCGTTCCGGCGACACGCCGGTGATGCCGGGAATGTCGCGCAGCGCTTCCGCGTCCGCCGGGACGAGCGTGGCGATTTCCGCAGACCTCACGCCGCGCCCGCCGGGAAACACCATCAGCACGTTGGTGCCCATGGACTGGATGCGTTCCAGCACTTCCTGCTTGCTGCCGTTGCCGATGGCCATCATCGCCACCACCGCGCCCACGCCGATGACGATGCCGAGCAGGGTGAGCAGGGTGCGGAACAGGTTGACGCGCAGCGAGCGGCCGGCCATCGCCACCGCTTCCATGAAGTCGCCCAGCCAGGCGCTGTAATTCGCGACATGCGAGGCCTCGGCTCGCGTTCGCACGACTTCGTTGACGCGGCCGCTGTCCTCGATGATGCGGCCGTCGAGGATGCGGATGACGCGATCGGCATGCGCGGCCACCTGCGGCTCGTGGGTGATCAGCAGCACGGTCTTGCCCTCGGCATGGAACTGCCGCAGCAGCGCCATGACTTCCTCGCTGGTCTGGCTGTCCAGTGCGCCGGTGGGCTCGTCGGCGAGGATGATGGCGGGTTCGTTGGCGAGTGCGCGCGCGATGGAGACGCGCTGCTGCTGTCCGCCGGAAAGCTCGTTGGGACGGTTCGTTTCCTTGCCGCCGAGGCCGAGCTTCTGCAGCAGCTGTCGCGCGCGCGCGGCGCGCGCCTCGCGCGGCCGCCCGGCGTAGATCTGCGGCAGCTCGACGTTCTCCGCGGCGCTCAGCGCCGGCACCAGGTTGTAGCGCTGGAACACGAAGCCGAAGACGTCGCGGCGCAGCTCGGCGAGCTCGTCGTCATCCAGCGTGCTCACGTCCTTGCCGTTGACGAAATAGCGGCCTTCGGTGGCGCGATCGAGACAACCGAGGATGTTCATCAGCGTGGACTTGCCGGAACCCGACTGGCCCATGATGGCGACGAACTCGCCGGGATGGACCTGCAGCGAGACGCCGTCGAGTGCGCGAAACTCGGTCGCGCCGCTGCGATAGACGCGGCTGACGTTCTCGACCTTGAGCAGCGGCTGGGCGCCGTTCATGGCCTCGCTCACAGCCGCGCCCCGAAGCGCGGCGTGCGCCGCGCGTCAGCCGCCGCCATGGCCGCCGCAGGCATGAGCACGACATCGCCTTCCTTGAGGCCGGAGCGGACTTCCGCCTCGCTGCGGTTGGCGATGCCGATCTCCACCGTGCGCTTCTCGATGCGCTCGCCGACAAGCACCTCGGCCTGGTAGCGGCCGCGCTCGCCCGGCACGGGCACGAGCGCGGCAAGCGGCACCACCGGCACGTTCTCGGCGCGCTCCAGCACGAAGAACACCTGCACGGTCATGTCCGGCAGCAGCAGGCGCTCCTCGTTGGCGACGTCGATCAGCGCCTTGTAGAGCACCACATCGTTGACGATCTCGGGCGTGGGCTGGATCTGCCGCACGATGCCTTCGAAGCGCCGGTCGGGCATGCCCAGCGTGGTGAAGTACGCCGGCATGCCGGGGCGGATGCGGTTCACGTCCGCCTCGGCCACTTCCGCCCACACCGTCATGGTGCCGAGATCGGCGATGCGCACGATCTCCGGCGCGGTCTGGGTGGCGTTCACGGTCTGGCCCTCGACGGCGCTGCGCGAAACCACCGTGCCCTTCATGGGCGCATAGATGCGGGTGTAGCCGAGATTGGCGCGGTCTTCCTCGACGGTGGCGCGCGCCGAACGGATCTGCGCCTCGGTGGCGCGAATGCCGGCCTGCAGCATGGCGACGTTCGCCTCCTGCTCGTCGACGGCTTCCTTGCTGACCGCGTTGCTGCCGAGCAGGCGGCGATTGCGCTCGAGACGCAGCTCCGCGAGCCGAAGTTCGGCCTGCTGGCGCGCCTTCTGCGCCTCGAGATTGTCGAGGTTGGCCTCGTCCTTGCGCAGCCGGGCCTCATAGACGGTGGGATCGATCTCGGCGATCAGCTGGCCCTGCTCGACCTCGTCGCCGATGTCGACATGCATGCGGCGCAGCTGGCCGGAAACCTGCGTGCCGACGTCGACATATTCCTTGGGCTGCAGCGAGCCCAGCGCCGTGACGGTGTTCTCCACCGTGCCCCGCTCGACCCTGACCTGCGGGCGCTGCCGGCTCGCCTCGTCATCGCCGTTGCCGCGCAGGAAATGCCAGGCGATCGCGGCCAGCGCGACGACGAGCAGCGCGACGGGGATCCAGCGGATTCGCCGGGAGGAAGGACTGGGCATGCATGGACTCCTGCAGGACGGGCCACGGCATTGACTGCGGATGCGGCGCGAAGGTTCAACGTGGCCCCGGATTTTCGCATGTTGCGGACCGTCGATGCGCCCCTGTCTGTCCCGGCATACACTCCTGACAGGGAATTTTCCTCAGGAAATCCTTCGTGGTTACGCGATCCCGATTTCGGGATGGCGGCAGAACGCTGTTAACATCGGCGCTTTCCCATCGCCATACCCCCGTCATGCCGAATTTCCGTCGCCAACTTTTCCTGCTTGCGGCCGTGCTGCTGTCCTCGGCGTGCGCCACCGACGCGCGTCTCGCACGGCTGGAGGAAGCCAGCGCCATGCAGGTCCGCCTGCTGGCAGAACACAACGTCATGCTCAACCAGCAGGCCGAGCTCATGGCGCAATTGATCGAAGCGCAGCAGCAGCAGCGCGAGGCCATCTCCGGCCTCGATAGCGCGCTGCAGCGCGAGCGAGCGCGCCTCGAGAAGGTGGTGCACAAGCTCGACCCGGAAAGCGACACGCCCGAGCCGGAGACGGTGCCCGTGCAGGTGGTCGATCACGAGGGCAAGGCGGTGGTCGGCCGCAATGAATGGGCCTGGTTCGACCTGCTCGGCCGCAATCTCAAGGCGCGCGTCGATACCGGTGCGCTCACCTCCTCGCTGAACGCCATCGACCTGCAGCCCTTCGAGCGCGACGGCCGCCGCTGGATACGCTTCCGCGTGCCCGACCAGGAGCATCCCGACGGCGGCGACGTCTACGAGACCCGGCTGGTGCGCTACGTGCGCATCAAGCAGGCCTCGGCGGACGGCATGGACCGCCGCCCGGTGGTGAAGCTGCTGGTGCGGGTGGGCGAGCTGGTGGACGAAACCGAGTTCACGCTCAACAACCGCGAGGACATGCTCTACCCGGTGCTGCTCGGCCGCAGTTTCCTGCGCGATGTCGCCATCGTCGATGTCTCGCGCGTCTTCGTGCAGCCGAAGTTCCGCCCCGAGGAATCGCCGCCCGCCGTGGCCGAAGCCGAGGCGGACGCCGCGTCAGGCAACGGTGATGAAGCCACGGAGAGCGCCGAATGAAGAGGCCGAACCGTACCGCGTTCTTCCTGCTGGTGGCGGCCCTGCTCGGCGCCGGCGCCTTCCTGACCTGGTACCGCCACGTCACCTTCGAAGTGCCCTTCCTGCCCGGCGAACGCCGCCAGGTCTGGTCGGTGGAAGCGCAGATCGACTTCATCGCCATGGGCGAGGCGGTGACCGCCTCGCTGGCCGTGCCCGGCAGCCAGCCCGGCTTCGAGCTCATCGGCGAACACACCGCCAGCCCGGGCTACGGGCTCGCCTTCGTGGAGAACAACGGCGCGCGCCGCGCCGAATGGTCCATCCGCCGCGCCGAGGGCCGGCAGACGCTGTATTACCGCGCCGACATGATGGTCGATCCCGAGACCCTGGAGGACAAGGTCGGCGTGCCGCCGCCGATCCGCCAGGTGGTGCGCGACGGCGGCCCGCAGGCCACGGCCGCGGCGCAGCTGCTGCAGAACGCCGAGGCGCGTTCCGCCAACCCGTACACGCTGGCCCGCGAGCTCATCCACGAGTTCAACCAGGAAACCCAGACCGCGCGCCTGCTGGAGCAGGAAAAGCCGCGCGGCGAATGGCTGGTGGAGCTGCTCAACCAGGCGGGCGTGGCGGCGCGCGTGGTGCTGGCGCTGGAACTGGAGGACGGCCGCCGCCGGCAGTCGCCGGTGCAGGTGCTGCAGGTCTTCGACGGCGAGCGCTATGCGCTGTTCAACATTCGCAGCGGCCGCCAGGGCCAGCGCGCCAACCTGCTCTTGTGGGAGTACCAGTCCGGCTCGCTGCTGGACGTGGTCGGCGGCCGCAACTCGGAAGTGAACTTCGCGATGATCCTGCAGGAAGTGCCGATCAATCGCATGCTGGAGGCCGGCGTGCTGCCCGCTGCGCAGCACTTCCTGGATTTCTCCATCCACAGCCTGCCGCTGTCCGAGCAGACGCTGTTCAAGGGCATCCTGCTGATCCCGGTGGGCGTGCTGATCGTCTGCTTCATGCGCATCTTCGTCGGCCTGCGCACTTCCGGCACCTTCATGCCGGTGCTGATCGCGCTCGCCTTCATCCAGACCAGCCTGGTCACCGGCCTGGTCGGCTTCCTGCTGGTGGTGGCCGCGGGCCTGATGATCCGCTCCTATCTGTCGAAGCTGAACCTGCTGCTGGTGGCGCGAATATCCACGGTGATCATCTCGGTGATCATCATCATCGCGGCGTTCTCGGTGCTGTCCTTCCAGCTCGGTCTCACCGAGGGGCTGAAGATCACCTTCTTCCCGATGATCATCCTGGCCTGGACCATCGAGCGCATGTCCATCCTCTGGGAAGAGGAAGGCCCGAAGGAAGTGCTGGTGCAGGGCGGCGGCTCGCTGTTCGTCGCGCTGATCGCCTACGTGGCGATGAGCCACCCGGTGGTGCGGCATCTCACCTTCAATTTCCTCGGCCTGCAGCTGGTCATGCTGGCGCTGCTGCTGGTGCTCGGCAATTACACCGGCTATCGCCTGAGCGAGTTCCGCCGCTTCCGGCCGCTGGTGGAGCGCGGCTGATGCGCGCACTGCTGGACAGGCTGTTCCCGGCGCGCGCGATGAGGGAAATCGGCGTGCTTGGCATGAACGGGCGCAACATCAATTACATCAGCCGCTACAACTCGCGGCAGCTGTATCCGCTGGTCGATGACAAGCTGAAGACCAAGCAGCTCGCGCTGGAACATGGCGTGACCACGCCGGAGCTGATCGGCGTGATCTCGGCGCAGCACGACGTGCGCCGCATCGCCGAGCTGGTGAAGGGCCATGACGGCTTCTGCATCAAGCCCGCCAAGGGTTCGGGCGGCAAGGGCATCCTGGTGGTGGCGCGCGTCGAGGACGGGCGCTTCTTCCGCACCAATGGCACCGAGATCCCGCTCATCGACCTGCAACGGCATCTTTCCAACGTGCTCGCCGGCCTGTTCTCGCTGGGCGGCGCGCCGGATGTCGCCATCATCGAGGCGCTCATCCGTCCCGACGAGGTGTTCCGCGACTATTCCTACGCCGGCGTGCCGGACATCCGCGTGGTGGTTTTCCAGGGCGTGCCGGTGATGGCCATGGTACGGCTGTCCTGCGCGGCCTCGAACGGCAAGGCCAACCTCCACCAGGGCGCGGTCGGCGTCGGGCTCGCCATGGACACCGGCCGCGCGGTCTGCGCCGTGCAGCGCAACCGGCCCGTATTCATCCATCCCGATACCGGACATCCGCTGGACGGCCTCGTCATCCCGCACTGGCATGCGCTGCTGGAACTGTCGTGTGCGTGTGCGGACATGACCGGACTGGGCTATCTTGGCGTGGACCTGGTGATGGACCGCGAGCGCGGCCCCATGCTGCTGGAACTGAACGCCCGCCCCGGGCTCGCCATCCAGATGGCGAACGGCACGGGGCTGCTGCCGCGGCTGCGGCGGGTGGAAGCCGAGCCGCGCATCGTCAAGGCCGGCGTGCGCGAGCGAGCCGCCTTCGCGGCCCGGCATTTCGGCACGCGTCCTGCCGCCATCGCCGCGGTCGCCTGAATTCCAACGGGAGTGACAGCCATGAAATACAAGGGAAGCTGCCATTGCGGCCGCGTCGCCTTCGAGGTCGAGGGCGAGATCGGCACGGTGATCGACTGCAACTGCTCGATGTGCCAGCGCAAGGGCGCGCTGCTGTGGTTCGTGCCGCGCGCCGATCTCAGGCTCACCACGCCGGAAGAGAACAGCCGCGCGTACACCTTCAACACCCACACCATCAAGCATCGCTTCTGCCCCGAGTGCGGCATCCATCCCTATGGCGAGGGCGCGGACCCGCAGGGCAACGAAACTGCCGCCATCAACGTGCGCTGCCTGGAAGGCGTCGACATCGGCTCGCTGAGCGTGCATCACTACGACGGCCGCTCGCACTGACGACTGGGCGTTTCCGCTTGCTTGCCCGGGTGGCGTTCCGCCTCCATTGACACCTCCTGAGGAGGTGCACCGATGGCAAGCGGAACGCCGCGCATGAAGCGCGGCCATGCGTCGCAATGACGGGCAGGCGCAGGGGACTCAACGCGGTCTTCTGGGACGGCCTGTTCGCGCAGGCGATGGACACGCTCACCACCGGCGTCATCCTGGTCGGCTTCGCGCTCTATCTCGGCGCCACGCCCTGGGTGATCGGCATCCTCGGCGCCATTCCCTTCTTCTCCAACCTGTTCCAGCTGCTGTCGATCTCGCTGGTCGAGCGGCTGCGCGACCGGCGCCGCATCGTGGTCACGGCCTCGTTGATCGGCCGCAGCGCGCTGGCTCTGGCGCTGCTCATTCCGTGGATGGCGCCGGAATCCGGACTCGTGCTGCTGGTGTGCGTGATCTGCGTGCGCTACGTGTTCGGCGCGATTTCCGCCGGCGCCTGGACTTCGCTGATGCGCGATCTCGTGCCGCAGCGCCTGCTGGGCAGCTACTACGCGACGCGCATGCGCTGGATGACCATCGTCGCCGCCATCCTTGGCGTTGCCGGTGCGCTCATCATCGACTACTGGCAGCGGCAATGGGAGGAATCGGTGGTGTGGGCCTTCGCCGGCATGTACGGCCTCGGCTTTCTCGCCAGCCTCGGCAGCCTCACCATGCTGCTGCGCCTGCCCGAGGTGCCGCTGCCGCAGCGCGAGAAGAAGGCCTACTCACAGACGCTGGTGCTCGATGCCTTCATCTCGGCGTGGAATCACGTCAACTTCCGGCGGCTGATGATCTTCATGGCGTCGTGGAATTTCGCCGCCAATCTCGCCGCGCCGTTCTTCGCGCTGTACATGCTGACAGTGCTCAACTACGACCTGACCTTCGTCATGCTGATCACGCTGTACAGCCAGGCCATCACCGCGATGGCGCTGCCGCGCTTCGGCGCCTACACCGACCGCTTCGGCAACAAGCCGGTGCTGGGCTTCGCGGCGACGCTGTTCATCCTCTGCCTTGTCGGCTGGTCGTTCACCACCCTGCCCTATCCGCATGACTACACCACGCCGCTGCTGGTGCTGCTGCACACGCTGATGGGCATCGCCACCGCGGGCATCAATCTCGCCAACAACAACGTCGCCTTCCGGCTCGCGCCGCGCAGCGAGGCGACGTCCTTCCTGGTGGCGAACAGCGTGCTGAGCTCGCTGACCGCCGGCATGGCGCCGCTGCTCGGCGGCCTGTTCGCCGACTACTTCGCCTTGCGCCAGCTCGCCGTGGAGATCCGCTGGCTCAGCCCCGAGGGCAACGTGTTCCTGCAGACGCTGAATCTCACCGGCTGGGATTTCTTCTTCGTGGGCGCGGCGATCGTCGGGCTGTATTCGCTGCACCGGCTGTCGCTGATCGAGGAAGGCCGCAACGACCGGCGCCGCGCGGTGGCGCGCGAGCTGATGCTGGACACCAGCCGCATGCTGCGCGGGATCGCCACGGTCGCGGGGCTGCGCGACATCGTGACGACGCCGTTCAACATCGTCTACGCGATGGTGAAGCGCACGCCGCCGCAGCGCCCGCCGCGGCGGCGCAGCTCTCAGTGACGCTGGCCGGGCCGCCAGCGCGGGCGGTGGCCCAGCCGCCAGAAGGTGCGCGCGACGCGCCCGGCGATGTCCGCGAGCGCGTCGGGGTCGGAGTCCAGCGTGGCGCGGGTGTACAGGCTGCGTTCCGCCACGCCGCTGGAACCGCCGAGGCGATAGCTGCCGCGCTCGTCGAGCTCGTCGCCGGGTCCGTGCAGGTTGCAGTGGCCGGTGTCGTAGGCGGGCGTGTCGGTAAGCTGCAGGTCGAACAGCGTCTCCTGCATCAGCCGCTCGGCGGTGCGCGGTGCGGCGCGCGCCAGCATGGAGGCAAGTTCCGCCGCGCCGCCGACCACCACCTCGGAGCGCGGCGTCTCGGCGCAGAACAGGATGGCGTCCGCCGCCACGCGCGGCGAATACAGCGGCGGCGGGTTCCTGGGCTGCACCGGCAGGTAGTTCTTCGCATGGCGGCAGAACGGCGTGTCGATGCTGGCCGGCTTGACCAGCGTGACCGAGACCGGCGCTTCCTCGCAGGCGAGTTCCATGCGCAGCGCGTCGGTGTAGGCCTTCACCGCGTGCTTGGCGGCACTGTAAATTCCCTGCAGGGGGACGGCGTGGTCGCAGGTGACGCTGCCGATGTTGATCAGCGCGCCGCCGTGACGACGCAGGTGCTCGACCGCGACGCGCGAGCCATGCACCACGCCCCAGAAGTCGGTGTCGAACAGCCGCCGCTGGTCCTCGAGGCTGATCTCGGTGAGCGGACCGTATATGGTGACGCCGGCGTTGTTCACCCAGGTATCGAAATTGCCGAAATGCTCGGCCGCGCGCATGGCGATGCGTTTCACGTCCTCTTCCCTGCCGACGTCGGCGGGAACGGCGACGGCATCGCAGCCGCGCGTGGCAAGCTCGGTACGCAGGCGCTCAAGCGCCTCCGCGCCGCGCGCCGCGAGCACCAGCCGCGCGCCGCGCCGGGCAGCCTCGCGCGCCGTTGCCAGCCCTATGCCGCTGGTCGCACCGGTGATGACGATCACCTGGTCGCGCACCGGCTTGAGTCGCAGCCTGCCGTTGTAGTCTCGCGCCATGTTGCACCTCGCTTTGTGAGCCCCCGATGGTTCGCCGAGGCGCGGGATTGCTGCAAGCAGGCAAAAGCTTCAAGTGGAATGCCGGGTGTGTGCACGCCGGCAGCAGGAGATCGCTGATGAACCGCAACGACCGGCTGTCCCTTGGCGCGCTCGCCGCAATGCTGGCCATGCTGCTGCTGGTCAGCGTGCAGGGCCGGGGGCTGATGAGCGCGCTGCTCCTGCTGCTGATGGCGCCGAGTCTCTTCGTCTTCCGCTGGCCGCACCGCGTGCCGCGCGCTCATGTCGCAGTGTTCGTGCTGGCGATGGCGCTGACCGCGACGCTCTACACGCTCAACCTCTTCGCCCGCATCAGCTGGCTGGACAAGGTCGTGCATCTTTACTGCGGCTTCGCGGTGACGCTGGTGTTCGGGCTGATGCTCTATGACCGCGTGCTCGCCGCGCTGGCGCGCGCGCGCCTGCTGCTCGCCACCAGCATCTTCTGCGTCGGCGCCACCATCGCGGTGCTGTGGGAAATCGGCGAGTGGATACTGGACCGCTACGTCGCCGGGCGCATCGTGCACGGCCAGTTCGACACCATGACAGATCTTTCCGCGGGCCTGCTGGGGGCGCTGCTTGCGGCAGGACTGGCGACGCACTCTGTACGCCAGCGTACAGACCAAACCGGAACCAGGGACTACAGTGAGTAGTATCCCTCACGTGGGAGTTGCATCAGGAAAAAGCGCAGGAACCACGCCGCTCCGACGGGGAGCAGGCGACCAAAGGAGCGAGCAGGGACATGCCCTTTCTTAAATCCCCATCCAACCGCCTGCTGGCTGCCCTGCCGATGGCGGAGCGCACCGATCTGTTCCGCCGCACCGTGCCCGTGGAGCCTCAGCCCGGCACGGTACTCGTCGACAGCGGCGAGCCCTTCCGGCACGTCTACTTCCCCTGCACCAGCGTGGTCTCGGTGGTGGCCACCGCGGAAGGCCCGGTGGGCCTGGAGGTCGGGCAGGTCGGCAACGAAGGCATGGTCGGCGTGCCGCTCGCGCTCGGCGTGCCGGTCTCGCCCACCCGCAACGTGGTCCGCGGCGAAGGCACGGCGCTACGCATCAGCGCCGGGGAATTCAACACGGCGCTGACGGTCAGCCCCGGCCTGCGGCGCCTGCTGCATCGCTACGCGCACGTGGTCACCGCGCAGCTCGCCCAGGTCGCCATCTGCGCCCACTTCCATGTGCTGGAATCACGGCTCGCGGCGTGGCTGCTCGCCACCCATGACCGCCTCGGCCGGGACACCTTCCACTACACCCACGAGATGCTTGCGGAAAGCTTCGGCGTGCGGCGCGCAAGCGTCAGCGAGGCGGCCGCGGCGCTGCAGGCGAAAGGCCTGATCAGCTACGCTCGCGGCGACATCAGCGTGCTGGACCGCGCGGGGCTGGAACAGGCCGCCTGCGACTGCTATCGAAGCTCGCGGCAGATCTACTCCAGCATCTTCGCCTGAGCTTCAGGCGTTCATGACGATCCCTTCGACAGCTGCACGAAGCTGCGGAAGCCGCCCCAGATCATGCGCTTGCCGCCGAAGGGCATGTCCTTCATGTCCATGTCGAGGCGCGGGTCCTCCATGACCTTCTTCATGACTTCATCGCGCTTCTCGCGCGATTCGTAGACCGCGTAGGCGAACACCACGACCTCGTCCTCCTTGAGCTTGACGCTCAAGGGGAAGGACGTGACCTCGCCGTCCGGCACGTCGTCCGCCACCGCCTCGACGTATTCCAGCGCGCCGTGCTCCAGCCAGACCTTGCCGGCCAGGTCCGCCATCTCGCGGTACTTCTCCATGTTTGCCCGCGGAATCGTGCAGACGAATCCGTCAACGTAAACTCCCATGCATCCTCCTTCACCCGGTTGGGGCCGTCAGAATTTCGACCTGCCGCCGTTGATCAGCCAGCTGACGCCGAAGCGGTCGGTCACCATGCCGAAGCGCTCCACCCAGAAGGTTTCCTGCATGGACATGGTCACCTCGCCGCCCGCGGCAAAGGCGTCGAACACCTTCTGCGCGCGTTCGACGTCATCGATGGAAAGCGCGATATTGCCGTTGGCCACCCCTTCCGGCCCGCAGGTGCCGGGCATGGTGTCCGAGGCCATCAGCACCGCGCCGTCAACGGCGAGATGTGCGTGCATCACCCGATCATGCGAACCGGCGGGCATCTCGTCGCGCATCGGCGAGTCGCCGAAGCTCATGATGTCCGGCACGCCGCCGAGCACCTCGCCGTAGAACTGCATGGCCTCGCGGCAGTTGCCGTCGAAATTGAGATAGGGATTGATCTGCATCGTCGATTCCTTACTTGAGTGATTCGACCAGCGCCTCGAGGCGGTCGAAGCCGTCCTTCCAGCCCTGGATCTCGCCGTGGTCGATCTCCAGCGGCTCGTGCCGCACGGTGACCAGCGTGCTGTCGAAGGCGTGCTGCTCGAAGGTCACCTCGATGCGGGTCTCGCGCGCGAAGCCTTCGCGCTCGGTGATGTTGCCCGCCTCGTCGGAAAAATAATCCAGCCAGACCAGGCGCTCGGGCGGCGTGATTTCCTGGTAGATGCCCTTGCACCACACCGTCTGCCC
This sequence comes from Gammaproteobacteria bacterium, assembly GCA_029263725.1. Lineage (GTDB taxonomy): Bacteria > Pseudomonadota > Gammaproteobacteria > Natronospirales > JAJUFS01 > JAJUFS01. The sequence goes on from JAJUFS010000002.1 coordinate 19,410, forward strand.
GCCGGCCTCGGCGACCGCGAAGTGCAGCTCGCCGCCGACACGCAGATCGATGCGGCAATGGGGCACGCTGCCGCCGGCCGGACCGAACCATTGCCGGAAGTGCTCCGGCTTCGTCCAGGCGTCGAACACCAGCTCGCGCGGAGCGTGAAACACGCGCCTCAGGACCAGCACGCCCTGCCGGTGTTCCACTTCAGTCGGCATCATCACTGCGTTCATGTTCATCTCCTTGCCGCTCAACGGCGGGTATTGCGCTTCTTTTTCGTCTTGCGTGGCTGTTCCGCCTGGATCTTCCTCAGGTAGACGTCCAGGCGATCGAAACTCTCCTCCCACAGGCGCCGGTAGTGCTCGATCCACTGCGCGGCGGCATCCAGGGCCTGCGGCTCGAGCCGCGCCGGGCGCCGCTGGCCTTCGCGGCCGCGCACGATGAGCCCGGCGCCCTCCAGCACCTTGAGGTGCTTGGAGACCGCCGGCAGGCTCATGTCGAACGGCTCGGCCAGCTCGTTCACAGTCGCCTCGCCCTCGGCGAGGCGGGCCAGCATGGCGCGCCGCGTGGGATCGGCCAGCGCGGCGAACACGAGGTTGAGGCTTTCTTCCTGCGCTGCTGCGTTCATAACCCTTCAGTTAATTAACCTGATGGTTGAATAATAGCTCCTGCCGGGAAGACTTCAAGGCCGCCAGGAAGAAATTTCCTCTCCCGGACTACGACGAACGGGACCGGCCCAATTCGACACACGCTGACCGGAAGACGCGTCTCGCGTATGCTGCGCCGGTTCCAGGGAGAACCCTCATGCCAAGAATTCCGCCGCTGGCACTCGTGGTCGTCTGCGCGGTCCTGATGGCCGCCGTCGACCGCTTCGTGCCCTTCGAGATCGATTTCCCCGGCCGCCTGGCGCTCGCGGTACTGCTCGCGGCCGGCGCGCTCGTGTTCGCGGCCCTCGCCGCCCTCACCTTCCGCCGCGCCGGCACCACCGTGGACCCGCGCGATCCCGCCAGGGCATCGGCGCTGGTGACCGGCGGGCCGTTCCGGCTCTCGCGCAACCCGATGTATGTCGCCTTCGCCGCCGCGCTGCTGGCGCTCGCGCTGGCGCTGGGCAATCCGCTGGCACTCGCCTTCGTCGTGCTTTTCATCGCTTGGATGGACCGCGTGCAGATTCCCGCGGAAGAGAAGGCATTGCGGGCAAACTTCGGCGCGGCCTTCGAGGACTACGCCCGCGGCACGCGGAGGTGGCTGTGAACATGCTGGCGCTGTTGCGCATTCCCAACGTGCGCCTGCTGGTGATCGCGCAGGCGCTGGGCATGTCGGCTTCGTCCTTCGGCGCGCTGCTCGGCGGCATCATCGGCACGCGCATCGCCCCCGACCCGCGCTACGCGACCCTGCCGGCGGCGCTTGCCATCGTCGGCATCGCGCTGGCTTCCGTACCGGTCGCCCTGATGATGCGCAGGCTGGGCCGGCGCGCCGGTTTCAGCCTCGCCGCCGCCGTCGCCACCGCCGGCGCGCTGCTTGCGGCCATCGCCGTCCAGCAGGAGAACTTCTGGCTGTTCTCGGCATCGTCGCTGCTGGTGGGCGTGAACCTCGCCGCCACCCAGCAGTACCGCTTCGCGGTCACCGAAAACGTCAGGGTCGAGGACATGCCACGCGCGGTGTCGCTGGTGCTGATGGGCACGCTCGCGGCCGCCCTGCTGGGACCATTCCTCGCCAACAACGCGACTGCGGCTGCGGGGCTTTCCCGCGATGCCGCGGCTTACATCTCGCTCGCCGCGGTGCAGGGCATCGCCATGCTGATGCTGCTCAAGTACCGCGACGTCAAGGAAGTGGAAGCTGCGGTGAAGAAGACGGGACGGCCGTTCCGCGCCATCGTCGGCGATCGCGGTTTCGTGATCGCCGCGGCCGCCGCCGCGGTGGGCTTCGGCGTGATGACCTTCCTGATGACCGCCACGCCCATCGCCATGCATGTCATGGACGGCCATGCGCTCACCCACACCGCCACCGTCATCCAGCTGCACATCGCCGCGATGTACCTGCCGTCACTGTTCTCCGGCGCGCTCATCCGGCGCTTCGGCGAGCTTTGGATGATCCGCGCCGGCATCGCGATCACGCTGGGCTGCATCGCGCTGGCCTTCACCGGCCGCGGCGTCATGCATTACGCGCTGGCGCTGGTCCTGCTCGGGCTGGGCTGGAATTTCCTGTTCGTCGCCGGCACCACCCTGCTGGCGCGCACGCACCGGCCCGAGGAACGCTTCCGCGCCCAGGCGGCGAACGAGTTCGTGGTGTTCGCCACCAGCGCGGCGGCCTCGCTGGCCGCCGGTTTCGTCGTGCACGCCTCCGGCTGGGAGTTCATGCTGCTGCTCTCGGTCGCACCGCTCGTGCTGCTTCTCATGCTCACGTTGTTCAACCGCCGCTACCAGTTCGAGACAAGCCACTAGGGGAAATGCCGCTTGCAAGCCCGTCTGCCCAGCCATAGGAAGGCTGGCAGGAGGTGCACATGCCGCAGGCATCCGCGGAACGGCTTTCCGAGTACCGCCGCAAGCGCGACTTCCACAAGACCCCGGAGCCGTCCGGCGACCCGCAGCCGGAAACGGAGGGTCATCTGTATGTCATGCACAAGCATGCGGCGAGCCACGATCACTTCGACCTGCGGCTGGAACAGGACGGCGTGCTGCGCAGCTGGGCGCTGCCGAGAGGACCCAGCCTGGAACCCGGCGAGCGGCGACTCGCGGTGGAAGTGGAAGATCATCCGCTGGAGTACGGCGGCTTCGAGGGCGTGATCCCCAAGGGCGAGTACGGCGGCGGCACGGTCATGCTCTGGGATGCCGGCCGCTGGAAGGTAAACGGCAAGGCGGACGAGAACCACGTCGATTTCATCCTCGAGGGCCGCAAGCTCAAGGGCGCCTGGACGCTGGTGCGCACCCGCGGCAGCGACAGGAAGAAGAAGCGCGGCGGCCGCAACAACAACTGGCTGCTGATCAAGCGCAGCGACCACCCGCGACAGCGGCTCGCGCCGGACGACTTCAGCGTCGCCACCGGGCGCAGCATCGAGGAAATCGCCGCCGATCACGACGCGGTCTGGACCCGCGCCGGCGAGGTGCATGCCGGCACGGGCTTTGACATCGCGAAGCTTCCCGGCGTGAGGAAGGCGCGCGCCGTCGCGATACCGAAGCCACAGCTTGCGACGCTCGCCGATGCCATTCCGGCGGGCGACGACTGGCTGCACGAGATCAAGTTCGACGGCTACCGCGTGCTGGCCGTCATCGATGACGGCAAGGTGCGGCTCGTCACCCGCAACGGCCACGACTGGACCGCACGCTTCCCGAAAATCGCCGCCGCGCTCGGCAGGCTCGATGTGAAGCACGCGGTACTCGATGGCGAAGCCGTCGCGCTCGCCGCGGACGGCACCACCAGCTTCCGCGCCCTGCAGGAAGCGCTGTCCGCGGAACGCAGCTCACACCTCGTCTACCAGTTGTTCGACGCGCTGCAGGTGGAGCAGTGGGACATCTCGGGCTCGCCGCTGCTCGATCGCAAGCGCGTCCTGCGCCAGCTGCTGGCGGCGCATCCGGATGACGCGCGCATCCGCTATTCCGATCACATCGTGGGTCACGGCGAACAGATGTACCGGCACGCCTGCGAGCTTGGCCTCGAAGGCATCATCAGCAAGCGCTGTGACGGCGCCTACCGCAGCGGCCGCAATCGCCAGTGGCTGAAGGTGAAATGCACAAAGACCCGCGAGTTCGTGGTCGGCGGTTTTACCAGGGGCGAGCGCGCCGGCTTCGGCGCGCTGCTGCTGGGCGGCTACGAGGATGGCGACTTCGTGTACGCAGGGCGCGTCGGCAGCGGCTTCAGCGAGCGGCAGATCCGCTCGCTGCGCGAGAGGCTGGATGCCCTGCGTCGCGACGATTCGCCGTTCGCCGGTCCCGTGGAGGACGCAAGACAGGCCACCTGGGTGTCGCCGGAGCTGGTGGTCGAAGTGGAATTCACCGAACGCACCCGCGACGGCCGGCTGCGGCATCCGGTGTTTCGCGGAGTGCGCGAGGACCGCAATGCGGGCGAGATTGGGCTTGGAGGTGACGAGCCCATGCCGAATGTTGCCGGCACGACCGCAAGCGCGACCCCACGCCGCAGGCTGCGCCGCGACGAGGCATCGGTCGCGGGTGTGCGCATCACGCATCCCGAGCGGGTGATGTACCCCGAGACGGGGCTGACCAAGCTGGAGCTGGCGCGCTTCTACGAGGACATCGCCGACTGGATCATGCCGGGCATCGCCGGCCGGCCGCTGTCGCTGCTGCGCTGCCCGGAAGGCCGCAGCGGCGAATGTTTCTTCCAGAAGCACCTCGGCCGCACGCTGGGCAGGCAGGTGCCGCGCGTCGGCTTCCGCGAAAGCAGCGGCGTAAAGCAGTACTGCTACGCGGAGTCCATCGAGCATCTCGTCGCGCTGGTGCAGGCGGGCGTGCTGGAATTCCATCCCTTCGGCAGCCGCGTGGATGATCTCGAGCATCCCGACATCATGGTCTTCGACCTCGATCCTTCTCCCGGCGTGTCCTGGGAACAGTTGCTGCGCACCACCCGCGAGCTGCGCGAACGCATCGAAAGCGAGTACGGCCTCGCCTGCTTCCTGCGCACCACCGGCGGCAAGGGCCTGCACATCGTCGTGCCGCTTGAACCGCGCGCCGACTGGGACGAAGTGAAGGCCTTCGCACAGGCGGTGTCCCGGCAGCATGCCGCGGACGATCCGAAGCGGCACACCACCAGCCTGTCCAAGGCGAAGCGCAAGGGCAGGCTCTTCATCGATTACCTGCGCAACACGCGTGGCGCGACCGCGATCGCTTCCTATTCCACGCGCGCCCGCGAGAACGCCACCGTCGCCGTGCCGCTGCGCTGGGACGAACTCACCTCGTCATTGCGCTCCGATCACTACAACGTCGGCAACCTGCGTCGCCGCCTGATCGCGCTCAAGCAGGATCCCTGGGCAGATTTCACCGCTGCCGCGAAACCGCTGACGCCCGGGCTGCTCGCGGCCGCCGGCGTGAAGGGAGGCTGACATGGCGGCACGCGCGATGTGGAAAGGCATCATCCGCTTCGGCGAGGTCCGCGTGCCGGTGAAGATGTATGCCGCCATCCAGGACCGCGACATCCATTTCCGCCTGCTTCATCGCAAGGACCAGGAGCCGGTGAAGCAGGTGATGTACAACCCGGACACCGAAAGCGTGGTCTCCGCCGAGGAAGTCGAGCGCGCCTTCATCAATGAGAACGGCAATCTCGTCATCCTGCAGCGCGAGGAGCTGGAGGCGCTCAAGCCCGAGCCCTCGCGCGACATCGAGGTATTCCGCTTCTTCAGGACGGGCGCCGTCGATCACCGCTGGTACGAGCGGCCCTACTACCTGGGCCCGGACGGTTCAGGCAGTGACTACGCCGCGCTGGCGAAGGCGATGGCAGACGGCGGCTTCGAGGGACTGGCGCGCTGGACCATGCGCAACAGGGAATACATGGGCGTGCTGCGGCTGCATGCGGGCTACCCGATGCTGATGTCCCTGCGCAGCGACGAGGAAGTGATCGCCGTCGAGGACCTTGAGGCGCCGAAGGGCAAGCCGCTGGATGAGCGCGAGCTCGCCATGGCGCGGCAGCTCATCGGCATGCTGGAGGCGCCCTTCGAACCCGAGAGCTATCACGACGAATACCGCGAACGCGTGCAGGAAATGCTCGCCGCCAGGCAGGCAGGCGGCAAGGTGAAGCTGCTGAAGCCGCGCAAGGCAAAGGCCGCGCCCGACATCGCACGTGCGCTGGAAGCAAGCCTCAAGCAGATGCAGCGGCAGGCATAGGGCAATGGCGGAAGACGACGAGCAGAACGGGGAAGAGGCGCTGCGGCCAAGGCCGTTCTGGTCGGGCACGATCGCCTTCGGCCTGGTCAGCCTGCCGGTGAGCCTGTTTCCCGCCAACCGCAAGCGCGGCGTTTCATTGCGCATGGTGGACCGCCAGGGCATGCCGCTGGCGCGGCGCTACTGCTGCGAGAAGGACAACGAGCTGCTCGAGCGCGAGGACATCGTGCGCGGCTACGAGGTGGACAAGCAGTCCTGGGTGGTAATCAAGGACGAGGAACTGGAAGCGCTGGCGCCGGAGAAGTCGCGCGAGATCGACCTGCGCCGTTTCGTGAATCTGGCCGAGATCGATCCCATCTACTTCGAGCGCGGTTATTTCCTCGTGCCCGAGGAAGGCTCCACCAAGGCCTACCGGCTGCTGGCGCGGGCGATGGAAGAAGAACGGCGCGCCGGCATCGCCACCTTCGTGATGCGCGGCAAGGAATATCTCGTCGCCATCATCGCCGAGCGCGGCATCCTGCGTGCCGAGACGCTGCGCTTTCATGACGAGATCCGCACGCCCGAATACGTCGGCCTGCCGGAACTTGCCGAAGCCGCCGCCGACAGCGTGCGGCAGATGCAGAAGGCGATGCAGGCCTGGTTCGCGAAACGCTTCGATCGCAAGGAGCTCGTTGACCCGCAGACCGAACGCCTCGAGGCGCTGGTGACACGCAAGTTCAAGGCAGGCAAGGACGTACTCCATGCGCCCGAGGAAATCGCCGAGGAGCTCGCCGCGGAGAGCAACGTCATCGACCTCATGCAGGTGCTGAAGGAGCGCATGCAGGGCAAGGGCGCGCCGGCTGCGCCGGAAGGCGAGCCGCCCGCCTCGCGCCGCCGGCGCGGCGGCGGCCAGGCGCATCGCACGCCGGAAGAACCGGCGCGCGAACTCGAGAAACTGTCGCGCGCCGAGCTCTACGCCCGCGCCCAGGAACGCGACATTCCCGGGCGCAGCCGCATGAGCAAGGAAGAACTCATCGAGGCGCTGCGGCACTGAACACCTTGCCCTGCGCCATTCCGCCCCCAGTTTCCAAGGCAGGTGAACGAGGAGCACGAACGATGGCGAGATATGGTCAATCGTCGCTGCTGGCTGCCGCGCTGTGGATGATCGTCGTCAGCCTGCTGCTGTTCTTCCTGCCCGGCATCAACGGCCTGATCGGCGGCGGCGTGGGCGGCTACAAGGCGGGTTCCGTGGGACGCGGCCTGGGCGCGGCGGTGCTGCCCGCGCTGGTGGTCGGCCTGCTCGTCTGGGTGCTGCTGGCGATGTTCAACATGCCGGTGATCGGCTTCATCTCCGGCGTCGCGGTCGGCCTGTGGGCGCTGTTCTCCAGCATCGGGTTGCTGGTCGGCGCGATCATCGGCGGCGCGCTCGCGCCATCGCGGCCGGACATCATCGAGATGCCGCGGCGCTGATCACTCGTAGCGCAGCGATTCGATGGGATCGAGCTGCGCGGCCTTGGCGGCCGGCAGGATGCCGAAGACGATGCCCACCGCCGCCGAGAATCCCACCGACAGCAGGATGGCCCACAACGGCACGTGCGCCGGCGGGAAGCCCGGCAGCATCATGGACACCAGCGCGCCCACGCCATAGCCGAAGGCGATGCCGATGATGCCGCCGAGCAGGCACAGCACCACCGCCTCGATCAGGAACTGCAGCAGGATGTCGGCGCGGCGCGCACCCAGCGCCTTGAGGATGCCGATCTCGCGGGTACGCTCGGTCACCGATACCAGCATGATGTTCATGATGCCGATGCCGCCCACCAGCAGCGAGATGCCGACGATGCCGCCGGCCACCGCGGTGATGGTGTTGACGATGGCGTTGAAGGATTCGGTCAGCTGCTCCGCGGTCTGCACGCGGAAGTCGTCCGCCTCGCCCCGCTTCAGTTCATGCTGCTGACGCAGCAGCCGGCGGATGCGGTCGATGGTCTCGTCCATGCGCGCAATGTCATCGACCAGCAGCTGGATCTGGATGTCCAGCTCGCGCGATGCGCCGATCAGCCGGTGCATGGTGTTGAACGGCAGCAGGATGTAATCGTCCTGCGAGAAGCCGAGCAGCTCGCCGCGCGCTTCCATCACGCCGACGATGCGGCACCAGTCATTGCCGATGCGGATGAACTCGCCGAGCGGCGAGCCCTTGATCTCCAGGTTCTCCACCACGTCGACGCCGACCAGGCATACCAGCCGCCGCCGCTCGTCGTCGCTGGGCGTGAAGAAGCGGCCCTCGCCGGGAAATATCTGGTTCACGTCCATGTAGCTGGCGCCGACGCCGAAGACGCGCGTCGCCGTGGACTTGGCGCGCCAGGTCACCTGCATGGACGGCGATGTGGGGCTGTAGAGAATCGGCGTGACGTGCGAGATGCCCTCGATGCGATGCCGGATGACGTTGAGGTCCTGCACCGTGAGCCGCGCCAGCCTGCCCTGCATCTGCTGCTCGAAGGGCGTGAACGAGCGGATGGTGATGGAGTTCGAACCCAGGCCCTGGAACTGCGCATTCACGGTGTGCGACAGGCCCTGCACGATGGACACCACCGCGATCACCGAGGCCACGCCGATGATGATGCCGAGCGCGGTGAGAAACGAGCGCAGGCCATGCGCGCGGATGGCGGCGAAGGCGGAGCGCAGGCTTTCCATGAGCAGGTACATCAGGCGTGCTCCCTGCGCTGGTCGGATTCGATGCGCCCGTCGCGGAGGCGGATGACGCGGCGGCAATGCGCGGCGATCTCCGGCTCGTGCGTGACGATGACGATGGTCTGGCCGGCGCGGTGCAGTTCATCGAACAGCGCCATGATCTCCGCGGTAGTGGCGGAATCGAGATTGCCGGTGGGCTCGTCGGCGAGCAGGATGGCCGGCCGCCCGACCAGCGCGCGCGCCACCGCGACGCGTTGCCTCTGGCCGCCGGAAAGCTGGTTGGGGAGGTGATCCAGGCGCGCGCCCAGGCCGACGCGCTCCAGCGCCTCGGTGGCAAGCTCGCGGCGCCTCGCCAATGGCAGCTTGCGGTACACCAGCGGCTGCATGACGTTCTGCAACGCCGTCGCGCGCGGCAGCAGGTTGAAGCTCTGGAAGATGAAACCGATGTCGCGGTTGCGGACTTCGGCGAGCTCGCTGTCGTTCATGCCGGCGACCATGCGGCCGTTGAGCTCGTAGCTGCCGGCGGTAGGCCGGTCCAGGCAGCCGATGATGTTCATCATGGTGGACTTGCCGGAGCCGGAAGCGCCGATGATGGCGACGTACTCGTTGCGCAGGATGTCGAGATCGACCCCGTCCAGCGCGTGCACCACCTGGTCGCCCATGCGGTACTCGCGGCGCACGCCGCGCAGCCGGATCACGCACTCGGCGTTCATTCGTCTTCGTTCTCTGCCGTGACGCGCTCGCCGTCGGCGAGCGAACGCAGGGTGCGGAACGGGCCGATGACCACCCGTTCGCCGGCCTCGACGCCTTCGACGATTTCAAGATGCGAGTCGGAAGACAGGCCGGTCTTCACCTTGCGCTTCACCGCCTTGCCGTCCTCGACCACGAAGAGATAGGGCTGCTCGTCCTCGCCCTCCTCCGCGGCCTCGTACAGCACCGCCTGCAGCGGCACGGCCAGCGCATTCTCGCTGGACTCGGTGTAGATCTCCGCGCGACAGCTCATGCCGGGCCGCAGCGCCACCTGTTCCGGCTGCAGCAGGCGGATCTTCACCTGGAAGGACAGGTTCTGCTGGCCGGTGGCCTGCTGCGCGGACGCGGCGATGTGCTCGACCACGGCTTCCAGCGCGGTATCCGGAAACGCGGCGGCAAAGATCGCCGCCTTCTGGCCCAGCGTCACCGCGGCGATGTCGGTTTCATCGACCTGCACTTCGGCGAGCACCGCGGATGGATCGGCGATGATCGCGAGCGTGGTGCCGGGAATGTTGGTGGTGCCGGCGATCACCGCCTCGCCCGGCTCCACGTCTAGCATGATGACCACGCCATCGATGGGCGAACGGATCTGCGTGCGGTCGAGATTGTCCTGGGCCTGTGCCAGCGCGGCGCGCGCCTGGGCGAGCGCCTCCTCGCGGGTGCGCAGATCGACGCGCGCAAGCGCAAGCTCGTTCTCCGCGGCCTCGAAGGCGTTCTGGTCCAGCAGGCCGCGCTTGAACAGTTCGCGCTGCCGCTCGACCTGGCGTTCCAGGTTCGAAAGCAGCACCTGCTGGCGCTCGATGGCGATCTCCTGCATGCGCACGTTCGCCTGCTGCTGCTCGACCTGGGCGCGGTACTGCTCGGGATCGAGGGCGATGATCACATCGCCCCTGCGCACGCTGTCACCCTCGCGGACGTTCACCTGCTGTGCCTTGCCGATCACCTCCGAGCGCAGTTCCACTTCGTCGCGGTAGGCGAGCACGCCCGAGGCGAGGATGGAGCTGCGCACGGCGCGCACCGCCACGGCTTCCGTTTCCACCTGCTTGCCGGTCTCGCCGCGGCCGAGCTTGGCCAGCATCGGCAGGCCCACGACCACGACAGCGATGCCGGCCAACACCAGCAGCTTGCGATTCATGCGCGCTCCTTGCTTACAGGACGATGAGCAATGCCCAGATGCCGAAGATCAGCGCCCAGGGCGCGACCACGACCGCCACCGACTTGCCCATGGACGATCCCGTCCAGCGCGAGAAGCCGAGCGCCATCAGGCCCAGCATCCAGAAGTGCACCAGGGTCAGCGAGTTGCCCCAGGTGAACCAGGTCTCGCCCGGCTCGGCGTGCAGCAGCAGGCTGTTGATGGACAGCGGGGTGAGATCGTTGGCCGAGAGCTGGTTGGATTCGGCCATGAGGATCACCGCCAGCACGGCGATGGCATTGAAGATGCCGACGAAGGCAGTCCAGGCCGAGAACGAGAACCACTGGCCGTAGCGGATCCCGGGATCGCCCGTCACGCGGTTGACGATGTGCAGGTAGGCGGACTGGATCGCGTAGATGAGGAAGGTCATCACCACGATGCCAAAGGCGGTCATGCCGATCTGCACGCCGGGCGACATGAAGGCGCGCATCTGCTGGGCCACGGCGCTCGGGTCCTCGCCCGGCGGCACCGAGGCGCGCGCCAGGTCGTCGATCATCCAGTCGAAATCGACCCAGCTGTAATAGAAAGCGAACACGGCGATGAAGCTGAGGACGGAAATCGCCAGCGGCCACCACAGCCAGCGGCTGCGGTGCTTCACCTCGTCCAGCGCCTTGGCCGGCGCGGCGACGATGTCGATGAGCGCGTTGACGACGGAATAGCCGGCGGCGGCCGGCGCGGCGGTCTCGTTCATGGGCCTCCCCTCACTGAATGGTTCTTGTGAGGGCGACTTTACCCCAACGGCCCGCGCGAACGCATGCCTGACTCCCGTCACGGACCTGAAAAGGCCCGGACATGCCGGGCCTTTCCTGTTCGTTCAGCGGCGGGAAGCCAGGTGCCTGCCGACCTCTTCCAGCTCACGAATGAAGGTTTCGTGATCGTAGCTCAGGCCGTTGAGGAAGGTGCTCCAGCTGCCGCCGAAACGCGACAGCGCCAGCGTGTCCTGGATCTCGCGGTCGGTGGCGCCATGGAACTTCGCCAGCGCCGTGTGGAAGTTGACGCAGTAGAAGCACAGCCTCGCCGCCGCGGCGGAAATGCCGATGAGCTCGCGTACCTTCGGCTCCAGCGGCGAGTCGGTCTCCAGCGTGGCCTTCCTGAACAAGGTCCATTCCGCCTGCAGCGATTCCGCAGGGATGGCGCGGAAGAAGCCCGGAACGATGCCGAGGGTTTCCTCGATCTCCTTGAAGATGCTTTCCGTGGACATGATGACTCCTTTTTTATTGTTTGCCGGCAGCGAATCCGCTGCTCCCTGAGCCCGAGGCTCGCGGCCACCATACTGGCGCGATGGTGAAGCGTCGTTAAGGCAGAGCCTGAACGGAGTCGGCCAGCCGCCTCAGGACTTGAGGCGGTAGCCGGTGCGGAAGATCCAGGCGATGGCGGCGAGGCAGGCCAGCATGAAGCCCAGCACCATGCTGACGCTGACCACCACGTTGACGTCGGAGACTCCGTAGAAGCTCCAGCGCATGCTGCTGACGAGATACACCACCGGGTTGAGCAGGGAGAGCTTCTCCCACAGCGGCGGCAGCATGCTGATGGAATAGAAGCTGCCGCCGAGGAAGGTCAGCGGCGTGACCACCATCAGCGGCACCACCTGCAGCTGTTCGAAGCTGTTCGCCCAGATGCCGATGATGAAGCCGAACAGGCTGAAGGTGACCGCGGTCAGCACCAGGAAGCACAGCGCCCAGCCCGGATGGGCGATCTGGTAATCCACGAACACGCGCGCGGTGACGAGGATCAGCACGCCGAGGATCAGCGACTTGGTCGCCGCCGCGCCCACGTAGCCGGTCACCACTTCCAGCGGCGACACCGGCGCGGACAGCACCTCGTAGATGGTGCCGGTGAACTTCGGAAAGTAGATGCCGAAGGAGGCGTTGGAAATGCTTTCCGTGAGCAGCGAGAGCATCAGCAGGCCGGGGATGATGAAGGCGCCGTAGCTGATGCCGTCGATCTCCACCATGCGCGAGCCGATGGCCGCGCCGAAGACGATGAAGTACAGCGAGGTGGACAGCACCGGCCAGAGAATGCTCTGCATCAGCGTGCGCCCGGCGCGTGCCATTTCGAAGCGGTAGATGGCGCGAATGGCGTGGATGTTCATGCGCGGCCCCTCACCAGGTTCACGAAGATCTCCTCCAGCGAGCTCTGGCTGGAATTGAGGTCCTTGTAGTCGATGCCGTGACGGTCCAGGTCGCGGAACAGCTCGGCGATGCCGGTGGCTTCCTGCTGCACGTCGAAGGAATACACCAGCGTGTGGCCGTCGTTGGTGAGTTCCAGCCGCCAGCCGGCGAGGTCCTCCGGCAGGCGCTCGAGCGGCTGCTGCAGGTGCAGTTCCAGCCGCCGCCGGCCGAGCTTGCGCATCAGCGCGTTCTTCTCATCCACCACCACCAGCTGGCCGCGATGGATGACGCCGATGCGGTCGGCCATTTCCTCGGCTTCCTCGATGTAGTGCGTGGTGAGAATGATGGTGACGCCGGAATCGCGCAGCTCGCGCACCATGTTCCACATGTCCTGGCGCAGCTCCACGTCCACGCCTGCGGTGGGCTCGTCGAGGAACAGGATCTTCGGCTCGTGCGCCAGCGCCTTGGCAATCATCACGCGGCGCTTCATGCCGCCGGAGAGCGTCATGATGCGCGCATCGCGCTTCTCCCACAGCGACAGGTCGCGCAGCAGCTTCTCGACGAAGGCGGGATTCGGCGGCAGGCCGAACAGGCCGCGGCTGAAGTTCACCGTCGCCCAGACGCTTTCGAAGGCGTCGGTGGCGAGTTCCTGCGGCACGAGGCCGATCAGCGAGCGCGCCTTGCGCGCCTCGCGCAGGATATCGTGGCCGCCCGCCTCGATGGTTCCGGCCGTCGGCGTGACCAGCCCGCAGATGATGCTGATCAGCGTGGTCTTGCCGGCGCCGTTCGGGCCGAGCAGCGCGAATATCTCGCCGCGGGTGATGTCGAGGTCTATGGATTTCAATGCCTGGTGGCCGGACGCGTAGGTCTTCTCCAGGCCGCGTATGCTGATGACTGGCTGCATGCTGTTCCCTGGGTGATGGCGCGCGCTACGTTACCTGCCGCGGCAGGTCCTCCACAAGCACGCCGGGATCGGGCTCGGACGACGGCTCATCGATCATCGCCAGCAACAGCCGCGGGCGGGCGGCAAGGTAAGCCGCATCGTCTTCGTCCTCGTCATGCATCTCGATGTGCCCCGGCGAATGCTCCCCCACCGTGAGTGAGATCATCTCCTGCTCCTCCTCCGTACGACGAATGAATGCTCAACGCCCCGCCAGCGCCTCGCCGGCGATTCCCCAGCCGCCGCCCAGCGCGCGGTAGAGATCCACCGTGGCGCGCAGCAGCTCGAGCTCGGCGTCCACCTGCTGCTGCTCGACGCCGCGCAGCTGGCGCTCGACGTCCAGCAGCTCCAGGTAACCGATGCGCCCGGCGAGATAGCGCGCTTCCGCGGACTCGTATGCCGCCTGCAGGGCGGCGACGCGCTCGCGCTGGGCGCGCATCACTTCGCGGCTCGCTTCCAGGCTGGAAAGCGCATCGAAGGTCTCGCGGAAGGCGGCCTGGATGGCCTTCATGTATTGCGCCTGTGCGGCGGCGTGACGGGCGCGTGCGGCGCGCACGCTTGCGCTGCCACGGCCGAGATCGGTGAGCGGCACGTCGGCGCGGGTTGCGGCCTGCCAGGCATCGTCCTCGAACAGGCCGGCAAGCGATGCCGACACGCTGCCCGCGAAGGCGGTCAGCGACAGCCGCGGGAACAGGCTCGCCTTTGCCTCGCCGATGCGCGCATTCGCGGCGACGAGGCGATGTTCGGCGGCGCGCACATCAGGGCGGCGTTCCAGCAGCTCGGAAGGAAGGCCCATGGGCACCTCGGGCGCGGCCGGCAACGCCGCGTCCGAAATCTCGCGGCGCGCCTGCCACTCGGCGTGCATCTCGCGCGGGCTTGCGCCCCTGAGCACGGCGAGCGCCGTCAATGCCTGGCTGTGCGCGTTGCGGAGCTGCGCAAGTTCCGCCGCCACCGCCGCGGTCTCGCTGCGCGCCTGCTCGTAGTCGTAGCGCGGTATCAGCCCCGCGGCGAGGCGCTCGCGCTGCAGCTCGAGGTTGGCCTCGCGCGTTTCCAGCAGGCGCGTGGCAAGCGCGATGCGCCGCTCCAGGGCGCGCGTCTCGAAGTAGGCGTTCGCCACCGCCGCCGCCACGGCGGCGCGCACGCCATCGCGCAACGCCACGTCGGCTTCCATTTCCGCGAGCGCGGCCTCGTTGGCGCGCCGAATGCGCCCCCACAGATCGATCTCGTAACTGATGGCGAAGCCCGCGCGATACTCGCCGTGCACGCCGCTGCCATCGAGCTCGCGGCGCTGCGATTCGATCGCACCGTTCACCGTCGGCACGTAATCCATGCGGGCGAGATTGAGCCTTGCCGCCGCGGCCTCGATGTTGGCTGCCGCCGCGCGCAGCTCGTGGTTGTGGGCGAGCGCCTGTTCCACCAGCGCGACCAGGCGCGCATCGCCGAAGGCATGCCACCAGGCATCGACGTCGGCGACGCGCGTTTCCGCTTCGGTCCAGCGCTCCGGCAGCTCGCTTTCCGGCCGCACGTAATCCGGCCCGGCCGCGCAGCCGGCGAGCAGCAGCGCGGCCAACATCCATGCAAACTTATTCATGCACCATCTCCCCGCGCCCCGCTTCGTCGTTCGCTCGACGCAGGCGGAAGTCCGCGATCAGCTTGAAGAACAGCGGCACGAAGAACACCGCGAGGAAGGTCGCGGCGATCATGCCGCCCATCACGCCAGTGCCCACCGACTGCCGCGCCGCGGCGCCGGCGCCGCTGGAGAAAGCCAGCGGCAGCACGCCGAGAATGAACGCCAGCGAGGTCATCAGGATGGGACGGAAGCGCAACCGGGCCGCCTCCAGCACGGCGTCCATCGTGCCGAGGCCTTCGTCCTTCTTGATGATCGCGAACTCGACGATGAGGATGGCGTTGCGCGCGGCCAGGCCAAGCAGCGTGACCAGGCCGATCTGGAAATAGACGTCATTGGTCTTGCCGGCGAGCCACACCGCGAGCAGCGCGCCGAACAGGCCGAAGGGCACCGACAGCAGCACGGACAGCGGCAGCGACCAGCGTTCGTACTGCGCGGCGAGGATCAGGAACACCATCACTGCCGCCAGCACCAGCGCGAAGCTGCCCGCGCCGCTGGTCGCCTTCTCCTGGTAGGAGGCGCCCGACCAGTCGTAGCTGAAGTCGGGCGGCAGCACCTCGGCGAGGATCTGCTCGACGCGCTCGATCGCCTGGCCGGAACTGATGCCCGGCGCACCGCTGCCGAAGATCTTCACCGCCGGCAGGTTGTTGAAGCGATCCATGGTCTCGGGGCCGGAGGAATATTCCACCGTGGCGAGCGCGGCCAGCGGCACCTGGCGACCGGACTGCGAGCGCACGTGCACGCTGGCGATGTCGTCGGGACGCCTGCGGTAATCCGGATGCGCCGACATCAGCACCTGCCAGGTGCGGCCGTAGAGGTTGAAGTCGTTGACGTACCAGGTGCCCAGCGTGCCGGAGAGCGTGTCGAACACCTCGTTGACCGGCACGCCGAGGACCTTGGCCTTCTCGCGATCGACATCCACGTACAGCTGCGGCGCGTTGGCGCGCCACAGCGTGGCGACGTTGCTGAGCATCGGGTCCTGGTTGGCGCGCTCGACGAATTTCTGCGTCACTTCATTGAGGCGCGCCGCGCCGCCGTCGCCGCGATTCTGGATGTAGAGCTCGAAGCCGCCGGCGGTGCCGAGACCGAAGATCGGCGGCGGGTTGAAGGCGAGCACCAGGCCCTCGCGGATGTGCGCGGTCTTCATGAACAGCTCGCCGACCAGCTCCTCGGCGGTGACCTCGCGTTCATCCCAGTGCTTCTGCGAAACGAAGATGGTCGCGGCCGAGTTGCGGTAGCCGCCGCCGAGGAAATCGAAGCCGGTGAACGCGATGGCGTATTCGTTCGCCGGATTCGACTTGATCGCCTCGACCACTTCCTCGACCACGGCATCGGTGCGGTCCAGGGTCGCGCCATCCGGCAGCATCACCGCGGCGATGTAGTAGCCCTGGTCCTCGTCCGGCACCAGCGAGCCGGGGATGAGCTTCCACAGTCCCGCGGTCGCCGCGATCATCGCCACGAACATGGCAAGGCCGATCACGGTGCGCTTCAGCATCCAGCGCACGCCGTCGGTGTAACGGCGCGTGATGCGCGCGAAGAAATCGTTGAACCAGCTGAAGAAGAGGCCGGTCTTCCGGTGGTCGTCCCTGAGGATGAGCACGCACAGCGCCGGCGTCAGCGTGATGGCGACGAAACCGGAGATCGCCACGGCAATCGAGATCGACACCGCGAACTGGCGGTACAGCTCGCCGGCAAGGCCGCCGATGAAGGCGATGGGAATGAAGGCGGCGACCAGCACCAGCACGATGGCGATCACCGGGCTGCTCACCTCTTCCATGGCGCGCACCGCGGCGTCGCGCGGTCCGAGGCCGTTCTCGCGCATGTTGCGCTCGACGTTCTCCAGCACCACGATGGCGTCGTCCACCACGATGCCGATGGACAGCACCAGGCCGAACAGCGTCAGCGTGTTCACCGAGTAGCCGAGCATCTGCAGGCCGGCGAAGGTGCCGATCAGTGACACCGGCACCGCCAGCGAGGGAATCAGCGTGGCGCGCCAGTTCTGCAGGAACAGGAAGATCACCAGGAACACCAGCACCATGGCCTCGACCAGCGTCTTCACCACCTCGCGTATCGAGACCTTCACGAAGCGCGTGGTGTCGTAGACGACGCTGTACTCGAGGCCTTCCGGGAAGCGCGCGGCGAGCTCGGCCATGACCGCGTTCACCTCCTCGGCGACATCCAGCGCGTTCACGCCGGGCTGCAGGAAGATGCCCACCAGGGTGGCGTTCTCGCCGTTCACGCGGCCGCGGAACTCGTAGTCGCGCGAACCAAGTTCGACGTCGGCGACGTCCCTGAGGCGCAGGATGGAACCGTCCGGCTCGGTGCGCAGCACGATGTTCTCGAACTCCTCGACGTCCTCCAGCCGGCCCTGGCTGGTGATGGTGTAGACCAGCTCCTGGCCGTTCGCCGTCGGCGGCTGGCCGATCTTGCCGGGCGCGAACTGTGCGTTCTGCTCGCGGATGGCGCGCGCGACGTCACCCGGCGTGACGCCGAGGCGCGTGAGCAGATCGGGCTTCAGCCACACGCGCATGGCGTAGTCCTTGGCGCCGAAGATCTGCACGCCGGTCGTGCCGGGCACGCGCTTGAGGCGATCCAGCACGTTCATGGTCACGTAGTTGCTGATGAACACGTCATCGAAGCGGCCGTCGGGCGCGCGGAAGGCGAGCACCTGCAGGAAGGACGAGGAGCTCTTCTCTACCGTGACACCCTGGCGGCGCACTTCCTCCGGCAGGCGCGCCTCGGCCTGCTTGACGCGGTTGTTCACGTCCAGCGCCGCCTTGTCCGGGTCGGCGCCGATGCCGAAGGTCACGTAGATCTCCACCACGCCGTTCGAGGTCGAGGTCGAGTTCATGTAGAGCATGTCCTCGACGCCGTTGATCTGGTTCTCCAGCGGTGCGGCGACGGTCGCTTCCAGCACCTCGGCAGACGCGCCCGGGTACATGGCGCGCACCATCACCACTGGCGGCGCGATCTCCGGGTACTGGGCGACGGGCAGGACGCGCAATGCGGCCAGCCCGGCGATGACGATGAAGGCCGACACCACGGTGGCGAAGATCGGCCGGTCGATGAAGAAACGGGAAAACATGCGGCCTCCTCAGCGGTTGCCGGCGACGGCGAGCGTGGCAGCCGGGTCGTTGGCGACATGGGCCACGACCGGCGCGCCGGGAGCGAGCCGCACGAAGTTGTTGAGAATCACGATGTCGCCGGGGGCCAGCCCCTCGCGCACCACCCACTCGGCGCCGCGCGGCGTGGCCACCCACTCGCCGACCTCCACCGGCCGGATCGCGGCGATGGCGGCGCCGGTGTCATCCGTGCCGACCACGAACATGAACTTGCCCTGCGGACCTTCCAGCACCGCCTTCTGCGGCACGGTGATGGCGTTCGGGCGCTTCGCACCGTTGACCTCGACGCGCACGAACTGCCCGGCCTTCAGCAGGCCATCCGGGTTCGGGAAACGCGCCCGCAGGGCGTAGGTGCCGGTCTTGGCATCAATGCGCGCGGCGGAGAAGTTGATGTGACCGACGATGTCCGGGACGCTGCCGTCGGCCAGCCGGATGCGCACCTGGCGCTCCTCCTCCTTCGGCACCTCCAGGCGGCCGGCGGCCTGCTCGCGCCGTTCCGCCAGCCACTCGTTCTCCGAGATGGAGAAATGCACGTCCATGGGATCGGTCTGCACCAGCGTGGTCAGCAGGCTGTCCTGCCCGGCCGTCACCAGCGCCCCCTCGAACTTGTGGGCGATGCCGGCAATGCCGTCGATGGGCGCGGTGACCACGGTGTACTCCAGCTGGATGCGCGCGTCGCGCAGCGCGGCCTCGGCGCGGCGCACCTCGGCAGCGGCGAGTTCCGCTTCCGAGGTGGCGTCGTCGATTTCCTTGCGGCTGACCGCGTCCCGGGCCGCCAGCGGCTCCAGCCGTTCGCGTTCGCGCTCGGCGCGGGCGAGCTCGGCCCTGGCGCGGGCCAGCGCGGCTTCCGCGGCGGCGACCTGCACCTCGAAGGGCCTGGGATCGATGCGGAACAGCGGCTGGCCGGCCTTCACGGCCTCGCCTTCCTCGTAGAGGCGCTGTTCGATGATGCCGGTGACGCGGGCGTGGATCTCGACCTCGCGGGCGCCCATGGTCTGGCCGACGTATTCGCGGGAAACGGGCACGGGCTGCGGCACGACGACCACGGCGTCGACTTCCGGCGGTGGATAGGACGGCGCCGCTTCCTCTGCCTGGCCCAGGCAGCCGGCCAGCAGAAGCGCCGCGAAAGACAACAGGAATGGCTTGAAATGGCGTGTCATCACTAGGCTCCGAAAGGGTTCGGGGAAAACATCCCGACTGCTGCGCAATATACATACATACGCGAATGTTTGTAAACTGGTGATAGAATTCCGTATATCAAGGGGCAGGACGGCTGTACCGCGAAGGCCGCCTACCTTATAAGAGCCCTCCTGACAGCCTTGTGTCAGGAAGGTTGATCCAGGGTGAAACCGAGCGAGTACCGGAATGGCGAGGCGAACCAAGGAAGAAGCACAGGCAACCCGCGAGAAGCTGCTCGACGCGGCGGCGCGCATGTTCTGCGCCCGTGGCGTGACGGCCACCTCGCTGGACGACATCGCCCGCGAGGCCGGCATGACACGCGGCGCGATCTACTGGCACTTCCGCAACAAGCAGGACCTCATCGAGGCGCTCATGGAGCGCAAGCGCATGCCGCTGGACGAGACCTGGGGCCATTGCCAGCTCGCCGGTGAAAGCGATCCGCTCGGCCGCATCCGCCGCAATGCCATCGAACAGCTGCACCGCGCCGCCACCGAGCCGGGCGTGCGCCAGGTCTACGAGATCCTGTTCCACAAGTCGGAAAGCGTCGAGGACGGCGGCACCATCATGGAACGCTGCCTCGCCTCCCGGCACGAGTGCGTGCCGCACATCGAGGCCGCCTTCCGCGCCGCCATCGAGCGCGGCCAGCTGCCCGCGGGCGACGTCCCCACCATGATCGCGGGCTTCTTCAGCTACCTCGACGGCCTGATCTACAACTCCTTCCTGCATCCCGAGGTCATCCGCCTCGACGAACTCGCCGAGCACTACGTCGACATCTACATCGAAGGGCTCAAGCGCCTGCCGGTGAAGGCCGCGACCGCCGCGGACTGATTCCAGCCGCCTATTCATTGATCGCCGCCGCCAGTTGCGCTTCCGCGCGCTGCATCTGCTGCAGCGTCCACATGCCGGCGTAATGGCCGTCCAGCGCCAGCAGCTCGTCGTGCGTGCCGCGTTCGACCACGCGGCCCTTGTCGAGCACGACGATCTCGTGCGCGTGCATGATGGTGGACAGGCGATGCGCGATCACCAGCGTGGTGCGGCCTACCTGGATGCGATCCAGCTCCGCCTGGATGGCCTTCTCCGAGCGCGAATCCAGCGCCGAGGTCGCCTCGTCGAAGATCAGGATGGCGGGATTCTTGAGCAGCGCGCGCGCAATCGCCACGCGCTGCTTCTCGCCGCCGGAAAGCTTGAGACCGCGCTCGCCGACCTGCGTCTCGTAGCCATCCGGCAGGCGCGTGATGAAATCGTGGATATGCGCGGCGCGCGCCGCGGCTTCCACTTCCTCGCGCGTGGCTTCCGGGCGGCCGTACTGGATGTTGTAGAAGATGGTGTCGTTGAACAGCACGGTGTCCTGCGGAACGATGGCGATCGCCCGCCGCAGTGATGACTGCGTGACCTCGCGGATGTCCATGCCGTCGATGGTGATGCGCCCGGAATCGACGTCGTAGAAACGGTACAGGAGCCGCGCCAGCGTCGACTTGCCGGAACCCGAATGCCCCACCACCGCCACCGTGCCGCCGGGCGGAATCTCGATGTCCACCTCATGCAGGATCTGGCGGCGCGGATCGTAGCCGAAGCCGACGTTCTCGAAGCGTACTCGCGGGCGCGTCACCATGAGCTCCCGCGCCCCGGGCGCGTCCTGCACGTCGAGGTTCTCGTCCAGCAAACCGAACAGCCGCTCCATGTTGGTGAGCGCCTGCTTCACCTCGCGGTAGACCATGCCGAGCAGGAACAGCGGCGCCGACAGCTGCAGAAGATAGGCGTTCACCAGCACGAGATCGCCGACGGTGAGATTGCCGGCGACCACGCCCGCGGCCGCGCGCCACATCATCGCGGTGACACCGGCGGAGACCACCACGGTCTGGCCGACGTCGAGCACGGTGAGCGTCTTCTGCGCCTTGACGCGCGCATCCTCCAGGTAGCGCAGGCTGTGGTCGTAACGCCGCGCCTCGTGCTCCTCGTTGTTGAAGTACTTCACGGTCTCGTAGTTGAGCAGCGAATCCACGGCACGCTCGTTGGCGCGCGTGTCCGCCTCCACCGAAGCACGGTAGTAACGCGTGCGCCACTCGGTGACCGCGAAGGTCCAGGCCGCGTAGGCCATGAGCGTCACCAGCGTGATCAGCGCGAAGACCCAGTCGTAGGCCCACACCAGCACGATGGTGACCAGCAGCACTTCCAGCGCGATGGGCAGGATGCTGTAGATGGTCCAGTCGAGGAGATCGGTGATGGCGCTGCCGCCGCGTTCGACATCGCGCGCCACGCCGCCGGTGCGGCGCGCGAGATGGAACTTCAGGCTGAGCGCGTGCAGGTGGCGAAAGACCTGCAGCGTGACCTGGCGCGAGACGCGCGCCATGACGCGCGCGAACACCACCTGCCGCAGCCCGGTGAACAGCGTCACGCTCACCCGCGCGGCGCCATAGGCAAGCAGCAGCGCCACCGGCAGCACCAGCAGGTTCGGTTCGACGTTGAGACCATCCACGATGTACTTGAGGATGACCGGCACGGTGAGGTTGGCGAGCTTGGACAGCAGGATCAGCGCGAGCGCCAGCAGAATGCGGCCGAGGTAGGGCCGCAGGTAGGGCAGCAGCGAGCGCATCACGGATATCTCGCTCTGCAGGCGCTCGTCGCGCTTCACGTACAGCGATTCGCCCTGTTGGTTGCCGTTCTGGTCGTTGTTCATCGGTGTTTCCCGTCAAGAGGCCGCGAATGCTGACACTTCAAGTGCACTTGAAGTCAAGGGGCATGCATGATTGACTGCACGCCATGCACGAGGAACTTGCCATCGGTGAACTCGCCCGCCGCAGCGGCGTGGCCGCCTCCGCGCTGCGCTTCTACGAGGAGCGCGGCCTGATCCATTCGCTGCGCACGGCCTCCGGCCATCGCCGCTACCCGCGCGCCATGCTCCGCCGTGTCGCCTTCATCGTGTTCGCGCAGCGCGTCGGGCTCACCCTGGAGGAAATCGGCGCGGAGCTTGCGCGCCTGCCGCGCGATCGCGTGCCGCAGAAGGCCGACTGGCAGCGGCTGTCGGCGAGCTGGCGCCAGCGCATCGATGAACGCATCGCCGAGCTCGAGCAGCTGCGCGACTCGCTGGGCGAATGCATAGGCTGCGGCTGCCTGTCGATGAAGCAGTGCCGGCTGGTCAATCCCGGCGATCGTCTCGGCGAGCGGGCTTCAGGGCCGGTGCGCTGGCTGCAAGGGCGTCGCTCATGAACCGTCGGGCTCCAGGCATTCCGGCCCCTGGTGACGGATGCTGTTGACGTAGCTGGACACGGCGCGCAGTGACAGTTCGCCCGGCCAGGGCCGCAGCAAGGCCTGCAGCGCCTGCCGGTCGGCATCGGGATCCAGCCACGTGCGGCAACCATCGGCATCGAGAATCACCGGCATGCGGTGATGTATCGGCCGCAGCTGTTCGGATGGCTCGGCGGTGAGCGTGAGAAAGTTCTCTTCCGGCCCGCCCTCCCTGTCATTGCCCACCGTCCACAATCCGGCAAGGGCAAACGCCGCGAAGCCGGGCATGTGTATCGCCCAGGCCTGCTTGCCGCCGTCCACCGGCTGCCATTCGTACCAGCCGCTCACCGGCACGAGACAACGCTGCGCCTTCGCGGCGTGCTGGAACATGCGCTTCTCGAACACCGTCTCGCTGCGCGCGTTGATCTGCGCCTGGCGCGGATCCTTCATCCAGCGCGGCGCGAATCCCCAGCGCATGCCGCTTTCAATGAACTCGCCTTCTATCAGCCGCAGCACCGGCGCGGTCTGCTGCGGCGAGATGTTGTAGCGAGGCCGCGCATAGGCCGCGGCGATGGGCGCATCATCGAAGTCAGCGGGATACAGGTTGGCGCCTTCCTCAGGCGCGACGATGAAATAGCGTCCGGGCATTGCATGCTCTCGCAGTCGAATGGCGGGATGGTAACGCGGCCCGCACCGCCATTGCATTGCAGGCAATGAATGAAATGATCCTCCGCAAATGAAGACGGCGGACGCCGCTTTCGCGACGCCCGCCGTCTGTCGCTCGCGCGAGCCTCAGCGGCTCTGCTGTCCCTGACGCGGCGAGGCCTGCTTGCCTCCCTGCTGTTGCTGCTGCTTGCCACCCTTCTGCTGCTGCTGCTTGTTGCCAGGCATGATGTGTTTCCTCTTCAGGTTGACGAATGCGCGGTCTCCCGCGACAAGAGCGTCTCTCACCCTTGCGCGACTGACGCTACGAGTACCGTGCGACCTGGTCTGTTCGGTTTCGCATAGAGGCATTGTCAAAGCGCGCGAAGCGCTCTTCCTCGCGGCGGATGGCGGCATAGCACTCGCAGGCCATTTCCGTGAGCCGCGAGCGGTCCAGCACCACGATGCAGCCGCGGCCGTAATCGACGATGCCGAGCCGCTGCAGCTTCTTCGCCGCCACCGTCACGCCTTCGCGGCGCACGCCGAGATTGCCGGCAATGCGCTCCTGGGTGGCGAGAATGCGGCTGCCCGGAATGCGGTCCAGCACCTGCAACAGCCAGCGGCACAGCTGCTGCTCCACGGAGTGATGCTGGTTGCAGGCCGCGCCCTGCGCGACCTGCGCCAGCAGCGTCTGCGCGTAGCGCAACAGGCAGTGGCGCACGCGCTCGTCGCGCTCCATGGCTTCCGCCAGCAGCGCCGACTTGAGGCGAAAGGCCGCGCCGCCGATCTGCACGCTCGCCTGCCAGGGCATGCCACCGCCGCCCAGCACGCGCGAGGCCCCCAGCAGGCCCTCGCTGCCGACCATGGCGACTTCGATGGTCGCGCCGTCATCCAGCAGCATGCCCAGCGAAATCACCGCGCCGGCGGGAAACCACACGCCGCTGTGTTCCTCGTCGGGCGCATGCAGCAGCTCGCCGGCTTCCAGTTCGACGGCCTCGAGGCAAGGTTCAAGGCGGGCAAGCTCGGCGGCAGGCAGCATCGCCAGCAGCTGGTTGTGGAACAGCGGGGCATGTGCGGTCATGTCGCGGCTTATGCCCCCTGCTCTTGCCGGGCCGCAACCGGGCATGCGCCGCAGGTGGATGCCCCTTGGGAAACGATTCACGGCGTAGAATGGGAAGGCATCCACACCACGAGCCGATCATGCCGCGCATCCTGCTTTTTCTTCTGTTCATCGCCCTGCCCGTGCATGCCGCCGAGACGCTGCACGGCGAGGTGGTGGCGATCGCCGATGGCGACACGCTGACGCTGCTCACTGCGGACAAGGTCCGGCATCGCATCCGCCTCGACCAGATTGACACTCCCGAGAAAGGCCAGGCCTTCGGCAACCGCACCCGCCAGGCGCTGGCGGCGCGCGTCTTCCGCCGCGAAGTCACCGTGGTGGTGCATGACACCGACCGCTATGGCCGGCGGGTGGGCGAGGTGCTGGTGAATGGCGAGTCGGTGAACCGCGCGCTGGTGCTGGACGGCTTTGCCTGGGCGTACCGGCGTTACCTGCGCGACCAGGATTATCTCGATCTCGAACGGCAGGCCCGCGAAGCAAGGCGCGGCCTGTGGTCGGAAGCGGATCCGGTACCGCCCTGGGAATGGCGGCGCGGCGTGCGGGAGCGCGCCCCGGGAAAGCCGGAAGAAGCGGGATTCGAATGCGCGCCGCTGAAGCGTTGCGCGGCCATGCAGTCCTGCGAGGAAGCGCTGTTCCAGCTGCGCGAGTGCGGCGCCGGCCTCATCGATGGCGACGGCGACGGGATTCCCTGCGAGCGGCTCTGCGCGGGCGGATGATCAGGCGGTGAGCAGCCGGCGCAGCTGCTTGAGACCCTCGTGCAGGCGGTCGCGGTCCGCGCCCGGCATGGTGGCGAGCTGTTCGCCCAGCCGGCGGACGTGCTCGGGGAACACCTGGCGGAACACCTGGTCGCCCTTGTCGGTGAGCACCACGCGAATGCAGCGCCGGTCCTCGGAGCAGGCGCGCCGCTGCACCAGGCCCTTCTGCTCCAGGCGGTCGACCACGCCGGTGAGCGTGGTCTTGGTGATGAGCGTGTTCTCGCCGATTTCCTTGAAGGTCATGCCCGGCTGGTTGCCAAGCGTGGCGAGCACATCGAACTCGGGGCTGGTCAGGCCGAAACGCTTGATGTCTGCGGCGCTGAACTCCGAGAACGCCTGGTAGGCGCGCACCAGCTCGCGGATCACGGCGAGCGCAGGATCACGCGCGCATTCCCTGGTTGGGTCCATGTTTCTTCGATTGTCTGAAATGTCCGACATTGATAAGTCCGGATACCTCGCGAGTCAAGCGCGCTACAGCGCGAACGCCACGCCGAAATGGAAGCCGATGTCCGGCGTGTTCTGGAAATTGATGACGTTTTCGGTCAGCGCGAAGGTGTAGTACACGCCGCCGCGCCGGTGCCGCAGCCCCGCGCTCACCTGGTACTGGTGCGCGGAAAGTTCCGGATCGGTGTCACCCTTGAACAGGCTGCGCGCCGCGGAAAACTGCAGGATGCCCGTGGTGGCGCTGCCCAGGCGGGTTTCCCAGGCCGCGGTGAAACCGGGAATCTGGCGGTGCACGGCCTTGCCGAAATCATCCGAACCGCCGAAGAACACGTGGTTCACGCTGAAGTACAGGCCGTGGTTGTCCCACTGCCGCTGCAGTGACAGCTGCGTGCCGAAATCGACGTGCCCGGAGGAAAACAGCGGATCATCCGCGCCCCAGGGCAGTTTCAGCGCCGCCTCCAGCACCACGTCCCAGCCATGCCAGGTGTAGCCGCGGCTGCGCAGGCCGATCACCGGGTCGGCAAGCCCGGTGCTGCGCGGGGCATTCGACATCACCAGCTCCTGGCCGCCTACCTTGAAGTACGCCTGGAACTGGTCGCGCGCCACCAGCGGCCGGCCGAAGTCCGAGAACCCCGCGGCGTCGTGGAAATCCTCGATGGCCTGGTCCAGCGAACCGCCGTGGTAATGATGGACCGGCAGGATGCCATAGAAGGCGAGCCGGTCGTTGATGCCGTAGTGGAAGGTGAGATTGAGCACGGCGATGGAGCCGTCGAAATAGAAGGCATCGCCCTCCAGCTGGCCGAGCGCGGCGAAATCCGCCGCCTCCAGCCGCGCGCGCCGGTTGCGGTCCTGGAGATAACTGCCGACGTTGTCGCTCATGATGAAGGTGTTGGTGAACGACGCGTTCGCTTCGACCGCCCAGCCGACGGGATAGCGCGAGGCCGCGCTGGCCGGCAGGAAGTCCAGGCGCTGCAGCGCAAACGGCGTCAGGTCCCGCAGGCGCAAGGGCCCGAGCATGTCTTCCGACGCCGCCACCGGGGCAGCCAGCAGCGCGGCAAGGAGGAGAATGAACGATCTCATGGTTCGCATCTGAAAAATTCGGTTTCGGACTAAAAGTGCCATGTGCCCCGCGGGACGGAGGGGACAGGGAGGGGGAGCAACCCGCGGGGCACCGGCGACAGGAAGAATTATAGTTCGTCTTCGGACTTTTTCAACATGTATTTTTATTTTTCGGAATGTCTGAGCATCTGGACATCCCCGGGTCTATGCTTGCCGCCCGCTCTTATCGTCAAACGCCATGCATTCCCGACCGCTCGCCATCGTCGACCTGGAGACCACCGGCACCCATCCGCGCATCGACCGGATCATCGAGATCGGCGTGGTGCTGGTGGACCCGGACGGCACGACGCGCGAATGGCAGACGCTGATCGACCCTGAAGTTTCCATTCCGCCGTTCATCGAGAACTTCACCGGCATCTCCGATGCCGACGTCGCCGCCGCGCCGCGCTTCGCCGACATCGCCGACGAGCTGCTGGAACTGCTGGGCGACCGCATCTTCGTCGCCCACAACGCGCGCTTCGACTACGGCTTCCTGCGGCACGAGTTCCAGCGCGCGGGCCTGCGCTTCCAGCGCCAGCCGCTGTGCACCGTGAAGCTGTCGCGCAGGCTGTATCCGGCCTACAGCCGTCACAACCTGGATGCGCTGGTGGGCAGGCACGGGCTCGCGGTGGACGACCGCCACCGCGCGCTGGGCGACGCGCGGCTGGTCCATCGCTTCCTGGAGACCGCGCGGCGCGAACACGGCGCGGAAGCGCTGGAGGCGGCGATCAACGAACTCATCAAGCGCCCTTCCCTGCCGCCGCATCTTCCCGCCGCGGAGGTCGACGCCCTGCCGGAGGCGCCGGGCGTGTACCGCTTCTACGACGAGAATGGCCTGCTGCTGTACGTCGGCAAGAGTGTCAACATACGCTCGCGGGTGCTGTCGCATTTCTCCGCGGATCATTCCAGCGCCAGGGAGATGCGCCTCGCCCAGCAGGTGCGGCACATCGAATGCACCACCACCACGGGCGAGCTCGGCGCACTGCTGCTGGAGAACCGCGAGATCAAGGAACGCGCGCCGGTGCTCAATCGCCGCCAGCGGCGCGCGGAAAGACTGCACACCTTCCGGCTCGCCGACGATCCCACCGCGGAGCCGGTGCTCGCCATCGTCGACGTGAACGCCGCGGCGCTCGCCGCCGCCAACCATTACGGCCTGTTCCGCACGAAGCGGCAGGCGGAGAACCTGCTGCGGGAACTCGCGGCCGAGCACGGCTTCTGCGCGCGCAAGCTGGGGCTGGAGTCACGCGGACGGCGCGGCGATCCCTGTTTCGCGCACCAGCTGAAGAAATGCCGCGGCGCCTGCACGGGCGTGGAACCGGAAGTAAAGCATCACCTGCGACTCATGCAGGCGCTGGGGAAACTCAGGATCGCCACCTGGCCGTGGCCCGGCCGCATCGGCGTGCGTGAACGCAATGCCGACGGCCACATCGACATGCACATCATCGAAAACTGGTGCTACCTCGGCACCGTGCGCGAGCGCGACCTGCAAGGCGACCTGTTCGATTCCGTCACGCTTGAAGGCAGCTTCGAACTCGACACCTATCGCATCCTCGTCCGCCACTTGCTGGATCGGAAAAAGCGGCCGGACATCGTGTTGCTCGATCGGCAACCGGAAACCGCGTAATTTTCGGCGGATCACGCGAGCTGCGCTCGCTGATCCGCCCTACGCGCCCGGCCGGAAACCGGAAACACGTAGTTTCTGTATCCCGGAGGGCGGATCCCGCCGCAAGCGGTGTAATACGCCGTCTTATAGATAACCTTTACGACTCGATGAAAGCCGATCCGCGAAACGGATCGGTTCAGGCAAGCGATAACGCGTGGTGAAACGCAGCACGAATTCCATCGCGCTTTCGATGCCGACACGGTGACCGGTGGAGACGTACAGCGGCTTGACGCGGTCGCGGGTGCGCACCACGCGGCCGATGACTTCCTCCTTGTCGATGAGCGGCGTCCACGCGCCACGTTTCGTGCCGGGCTCATCGTGCTCGCCGACCAGCCGCGACTTGCCGACGCCGATGGACGGCAGGTCCAGCCACAGCCCGAGATGCGCGGCCACGCCAAGACGGCGCGGATGCGCGATGCCCTGCCCGTCGCAAAGCAGGAGGTCGGGCAGCACGCGCAGGGTTTCGAGGGCGTTGATCAATGCGGGCAATTCGCGGAAGGACAGCAGGCCGGGCACGTAGGGAAAGCGCGTCGCTTCCCGGTGCAGCACCTGCTCGATGACTTCCAGGCTTTCGGCATCGAGCACGACGATGGCGGCGCGCGTGACGCGGCCCTTGTCCTCGAAGCCGACATCCACGCCGGCGACGCGGCGGATGTCGCGGAAGTCATCCGTACGCACCACGCGCGGCGCGAGCGTCTTCTGCAGCTCGCGCGCCTCGCCGGGCGCGAGGTTCCAGTCGTGCAGCGCGCGGAACTTCACCATTGCAGGCCCGCCAGCCAGTCGCGCAGCAGGCGTTCGCCGGCCTCGCGCAGGCGCGGCGCATGTCGCTCCGCCTGTTCCCGCAACGCCTGCACGCCTGGGGCACGCGGATCACGCAGCGCTCGGTAGTGGCCCACGTACCAGGTTTCCAGTCCCTGCGCCGTCACCTCGGGATGGAACTGCACGCCGAGCAGGTTGCGCCCGGCGATCATTGCCTGGTTGGGACAGTCGTCGGTCGATGCCAGCGGCAGGCAATGCTCGGGAAGGTCGAAGACGTCGCTGTGCCAGTGAAACACCGGCACGCCGTCGAGATGCGCGAGCGGCGTCTGCATGGCAAGTTCGGTAAGCCTGAGCGGCTTCCAGCCGATCTCGGCGCGATGCCCTTCGGCGACCTTCGCGCCCGCCGCGCGCGCCATCAGCTGCGCGCCGAGGCAGATGCCCAGCGTCGGCAGGTCGCGCTCCAGGCGATGGCGCAACAACGCAAGCTCCTCGCCGAGGAAGGGATAATCCGCCTCATCGTTCGCGCCCAGCGGAGCGCCGAGCACGACCAGCAGGTCCGGATCCAGTTTCGCGATCGAACCCGGTGCGGCTTTCGGCGCATCAATGTGACGCACGTGGAAGCCGGCCTCCTGCAGCGTCTCCTGCCAGTAGCCGAGATCCTCGAACTCAAGATGACGTATGGCGATGCATTCGCGCATGGCGACTCCGCGACTGGCTGGATTCAGAACAGGTCGGCCTGGCCGGAAAGGTTCGGCGGGCGGAAGCGTGTTTCATCCAGCGTGGGCCAGGGCTCTTCGTTCAGTCCGTGGCGGCGGCAGGCGATGCGGAAACGCTTTCTCAGCATCTCGGCGTACTCGCCCTTGCCGCGCATGCGCTCGCCGAAGTTCGATGAATACTCGCGTCCGTCGCGCGACTGCCTCACCAGCGACATGACATGCGCCGCGCGCATCGGCATGTGCGCCTCCAGCCAGTCCTTGAACAGCGGCGCGACCTCATGCGGCAGGCGCAGGAAGATGTAGGCGGCCCAGCGCGCGCCGGCATTCGCCACCGCTTCCAGGATGCGTTCAAGCTCGCTGTCGTTGACCGCGGGAATCACCGGCGCCACCAGCACGGTGACCGGCACGCCCGCCGCGGTCAGCTCGCGGATCACGTTGAGCCGCGCCTGCGGCGAGGCGGCGCGCGGTTCCAGGGTGCGCTTGAGATTCGCATCCAGCGTGGTGAGGCTGACCGAAACGGACACCAGCCTCTCGCGCGCCATCGCGGCAAGGATGTCGAGATCGCGCAGGATGAGACTGCCCTTGGTGATCAGCGTGACGGGATGATGCGTCTCCGCCAGCACTTCGAGGCATTCGCGGGTGACGCGGTATTTCTTCTCGATGGGCTGGTAGGGATCGGTGTTCGAGCCGATGTTGATCGGACTGCAGCGGTAGCCCTTCTTCGCGAGGGTTTCGCGCAGCAGCCGCGCCGCGTCCTGCTTGTAGAACAGGATGCTCTCGAAATCGAGGCCCGGCGACAGATCCACGTAGGCATGCGAAGGGCGCGCATAACAATAAATGCAGCCATGCTCGCAGCCGCGATAAGGATTGATGGACTGCTCGAAGGGAATGTCGGGCGAGCGATTGATGGCGATGATGCTCCTGGCACGCTCGGGCCGGACCTCGGTGGCGACACTGTCCGGCACCGCCTCCAGGTCGCGCTCGACATCGGTGCCGGCAAAGCGCCCGGGAAGGTTCAGTGTTGCGCCGCGGCCGGGGCGTATCTTGCGAGGTTCGCTCATGCCGGCATTGTCCGCCCGGCCGTGGCATGCAGCAAGCGGCTATGCGGCCGGCAGCTCCGGCAGCAGGTAGCGCTCCCACAACGCGTTCTCGAACTTCGCGCGGAAGAAGCCGAAATGGCCGATGTGCTTCACGCCCGCATCATCAGGCGAGATGCGCCGGAAGCTCTTCGGCGCGTTGACGTAGAAGGAATGGATGGATTCGGTGTTGCGTGCCGACATGTAGTCGTCGTCGGTGAACGACAGGGAAAGCATTGGCGTGCGTACCGCCGCGTACTTCTGCCGTGCCCACTCGCCCTCGACGCCGGCCAGGTATTCCGGATGCAGGCACCAGCGCCGCCACTGTTCCATGACACGCCGCGGCAGGTCGCCGACCTTGCGTAACCGGCGCCCCGGAAAGTAATCGAACAGCGGCAGCGTCACCGGCACGATGACGTACCACAGCCACCACACCACGCGCTTGAGCCTGGGCGAATTCTCGCGCCAGTAACCGCTGCCGGTGGCGATGGTGATGATGCGCGCAAGCTCTGCGTGGTTCGGCACGAACGGCACGATCTGCCCGCCCAGGCTGTGACCCAGCCACGTAAGCGGCACTCGCGGCGCCTGCGCGCGCAGGAATTCGAGCGCGGCCGCGCAGTCACGCCCTGCCCAGTCCTCGATGACGTCGGCGTGGAAGCCGCGCAGGCTGCCCTGGCGCGAAAGCCCGGTGCCGCGGTAGTCGAAGGTAAGCGCCGCGAAGCCCCTGCGTGCCAGCCAGTCGGCAAGGTCGGCGTAATAGGTCTGGGCGACCCCGAAGGCGGGGACGATCAGCACGGCGCCGCGCGGCGCATCGCCAGGTGCGAACAGGCGCGCGACGACGGGATGACCGTCATCGGTGATGAGTCGCTGTTCGGCGTACGGCATCGCTGCGCTTCCCGGCATGGAAAGCGGCGATTATGCCGCGCCGCGTCTCAATGCGTCACGCCGTGCGGCTGCACGCCAGGCGTCGACGGGTGCGATGCGATGTCCGCGAAGACCTCGTCCAGCGGCGTGCGGGCGATGTGGTTGACGTAGTTGGAGAGCGTCTTCATCGCGACGATGAAGGCGATGTCGACGATGTTGCCTTCCTGGAAATCCGCTTCGATGAAGTCACGCACTTCTTCGTCGGAAAGCCGGCCGCGCCGTTCCACCATGCCGGTGACGAAGACCCGCAGCGATTCGAAGCGTTCGTTGTTCTCGATGGGCTCGCCGTCGCGTATCGCCTGCACGGTTTCCTCATCGAGCCCGGCCCGGCCGGCCTCGGCGGCGTCAGCGGCGAGGCAGTATTCGCATCCGTTGGCGGCGCTCGCCGCCAGCAGCGCCACGCGCCGTTCCGCCGGCGACATGTCACAGTCCTCCACCAGCTTGTTCATCGCCACAAAGGCGCGCAGCGCGGAAGGCGAATGCGCCAGCACGCGCAGGAGATTGGACACGCCGCCGTGATCCTCCACGGAGCTCAGCACGTCCCGCGAGCCTTCCGGCGCCTCGTTCATCTCCAGCGGCTTGAGAAATTCCATGATCGTCCCCTCTGTTCAGCCATGAATTGGCGATGACGGCAAAGGACGCGGTTTCAAGACCGGAAAAACACCGGCAAGGCCTACATGTTGGCGGCGCGCTTGACGCGCACCCGGGGGTTCTCGCTTATCCAGCGGATGTAGTCGGCATTGGACAGCGGCGGGCTGATGAGATGGCCCTGCACCTCGTGGCAGCCCTGCCGCGACAGGAAGAACAGCTGCTCCAGCGTCTCCACGCCCTCGCCGATCACTTCCAGGTTGAGCTTGTGGGCGAGCGCGATGATGGCGCTGGCGATGGCGGCGTCGTTGCCGTCGCTGGTGACGTCGCGCACGAAGCTCTGGTCGATCTTCAGCTTGTGGATGGGGAAGCGCTTCAGGTAGTTGAGCGAGGAATAACCCACGCCGAAGTCGTCCACCGAGATGGTGATGCCGAGCGCGTTGAGCTTCTCCAGCGTCTTGATGGTGGACTCGATCTTGGTCGCCAGCGTGCCCTCGGTGATCTCGATGTTGAGGCGCTTCGGATCCAGCCCGGTCTCGTCTAGGATGCGCGCCACGTCGCCGACCAGGTCGCGCTTGGCGAACTGCCGCGAGGAGAAGTTCACCGCGATGCGCACCGGCGGCAGGCCCAGGCTCTGCCAGCCGACGGCATGCCGGCAGACCTCGCGCAGCACCCAGTCGCCGACCTCGACGATCAGCCCGGTTTCCTCCAGCAGCGGGATGAAGCGCTTCGGCCCGACGATGCCTTCCTCGGGATGCTGCCAGCGCAACAGCGCCTCGACGCCGACCACCTCGGACGTGTCGATGGACACCTGCGGCTGGTAATAGACGACGAACTCGCGCCGCTCCACCGCGCGGCGCAGCTCCTGTTCCAGCTTGAGGCGGGCGGTGTCTTCCTCGCCTTCGACCTCCGAGTAGAAGCGATAGGTATTCTTGCCGACCTGCTTGGCACGGTACATGGCGCTGTCGGCCTTGCGCAGCAGGGTGTGCACGTCAGTGCCGTCGCCGGGGAAACGCGCGATGCCAATGGAGCCGGTCACGTACATCTCGCGGCCATCGACCAGGAAGGGCAGCGACAGCTCGCGCAGCACCTTGCGCGCCACCTTGCCGATGTCGCTCATCGACTGCATGGATTCCAGCACGATGGCGAACTCGTCGCCGCCCAGGCGCGCCACCGTGTCGTGATCGCGCACCGTGTTCTGCAGGCGCGCCGCCACCTCGCCGAGAAAGCGGTCGCCGAAGTGATGGCCGACGGTGTCGTTGATGGCCTTGAAGCCGTCGAGATCAATGAACATCACGCCGACGCTGCGGTTGTCGCGCCGGCCGCGCGACAGCGCCTGCTCGATGCGCTCCATCAGCCGCACGCGATTCGGCAGGCCGGTGACCGCGTCGTGGTGCGCCATGTACTCCAGCTTTTCCTTGGCCTGGATGCGCTCGGAGATGTCCACGCCGGTGGCGATGAAGTGCGTGATGCGGCCATGCGCATCCTTGAGCGGCGTGATGGTCTTCTCTTCGTGGTAGACGCCGCCGTCCTTGCGGCGGTTGATGAGTTCGCAGCGGAACACCTCGCCGCGCTCGATGGCCTTCCACATCGCGGCGAACACTTCCGGGTCCTGCTCGTCGGAGCGCAGCATGTCCGGCGTCTTGCCGATGACCTCCTCGCGGTGGAAGCCGGTGATGGTCTCGAAGGCCGGGTTCACGTACTCGATGACGCCTTCACGGTTGGTGACCATGACCGAGTCGGCGGCATGGGTGAGCGCGCTGGACAGCTTGAGCATCTCGGTCTGCGCCTTGCGGCGCCGGTTCACCTCGATGCGCAGCCGGCGGCGTTCCTCGCGCAGCTCCTGCTCGGCGGCGGTGAGCTTCTCCTGCAGCGCCTCGCGCTGCTCCACCAGCCAGGCCTCGCGCTTGTGCAGGTGCTCGAGGACTTCATCGAAGCGTACATAAAGCTCGCTGAACTCGGCGACCTGGCCGTGACGCAGGCGGCGGCGGAAGTCGCGGCCCTCGATCAGGTCGCGGATGGAGTCCGCCAGCGCGCCCAGCGGATCGCCCAGCTGGCTGCGCAGGCGCTCGGCAAGGATGTGCAGCTGCAGGCGAAAGCCCGCCAGCAGCACGACGCCCAGCGTCAGGTAGCCGAGAAAACGGTGGTAGTTTGGGGTATCGGCGTCGAACAGGTGGAATTCGAGCAGGCAAAAGCCGCCGAAGGCCAGCGCGAAAGCCGCCAGCGCAGTGATCACGACAGCACGGTTGAGGCCGGCAGCGAGTGCCGGCACCACTTTTTCCTGCTCGCGCACGGTAGTCCCCGAACCGCGGAATGGGCATTACGCCCCTCCCCGCGCTCCTCGCTTATACCAAACGCGAGGTAACCGCTCCAGTAATTCGGGTGAGAAATCCCTCTTCGCGGGGACGATCAGGGCGGCCCGATTCCGGGCCGCCAGGAGATCACTGGTAATCGATCCAGACGCCGATCACCACGGCCAGCATGCCGCCCAGCACCAGCTTGACCATCAGCGGCCAGATGAAGCGGAACCAGCGGTCGTACGGGATGCCGGCGAGGCCGAGGATGCCCATGAGCACGGCGTTGGTGGGCACGATCATGTTCATGAAGCCGTCGCCCATCTGGAAGGCCAGCACCGCCACCTGGCGCGACACGCCGACGAGATCGGAGATCGGCGCCATCAGCGGCATCATCACGTAGGCCTGGCCTGAACCGGACGGCACGAAGAAGTTCATCACGCTCTGGATCAGCACCATGCCGGCAGCGGAAAGCTCGGGGCCGACCTTGGCCAGCGGCGAAGCCATGGCGTTGACGATGGTGTGCAGCACCTGGCCGTCTTCGAGGATGAGCGCGATGCCGCGCGCGAAGCCGATCAGCAGCGCCGTGGTGGCGAGCTCCGACGCGCCATGGCCGAAGATGCGCGCGGTGTCGTCGAACTTCTGCCGGGCGATCACGGCGGCGACGATGGCCAGCGCCACGAAGATCGCGCCGAGCTCGGTGAAATACCAGCCGTGGCTCGCGATGCCCCAGATCATGAACACCAGCGCGGCCAGCGTGACCAGCAGGATCAGGCGGCGGCGCAGGTCCAGCGGCGGGTACTCGCTGGGCTGCGGCGGCTGCGCCTCCGGCACGTCGTGCACCACGCTCGCCTCGGGGTTGGCGCGCACCCGGCTGGCATAGCGCCAGACGTGATGGAAGCCGATGATGAAGAACGGCAGGGAAAGGATGACGCGGTACAGCCAGCCCGAGGTGGGCGGCACCTCCGCCACGCCCTGCGCGACCAGCACCGTGAACGGGTTGAGCACCGCCACGCCATAACCGATGCCGTAACCCACCACCATGGTGGCCACGGCCGAGACCGTGTCCATGCGCAGCGCGACGCACAGGCTGATGAGGATCAGCACCAGCGGGATGTACTCCTCGGCCATGCCTATGGTGGAGGAACCCGCCAGGAAAGCCGCCATGCCCATGAAGATCAGCAGCGCTGGCCGGTGCGAGAAACGGCTCAGCACCCGGCCAAGCATGGCGTCGATGGCACCCGTGGAACGCAGCACCGCCAGCGAGCCGCCGATCAGCAACAGGAAGAAGATGATGCCCTGGGCATCCTCGAGCGCGCGCGGGATGGCGGTGAACAAATGCCATGCCGGCAGCTTCGGCTGCTCTTCGAGGTGATGGAAGGTGCCGGGCACCACCACGGAGCGGCCATGATCATCGACCGCAGTGTCGAAGGCACCGGCCGGCACCAGCCAGGTGGCGACATACGCCAGCACCATCATTGAAAACAGCAGCACCAGCGTGTGCGGCACCTTGAAGCTCTTCATCATTGTCTCCCGCCCCGGCGCCTTTCGCGCCCTTCTCGGAGAAACGCCCCTCGGCGAGGGGCGTTCGTTTTTCTGAGGGAGAAGGAAGAAGTGAGAAGGGAGAAGAGAAAATCCTTTCTACCTTCTGCCTTCTACCTTACCAGCCGCACTGCCTGCCCTGATTCTGCTCCTCCAGGTAGCTCATCAGCGGCTGGAAGTACTCGATCATCGGTTCGCCGCTCATCTCGCGCGAGCCGGTGAGTTCGTACAGCGTGTCCTGCCACGGCTGGCTTGCGCCCTTCTCGAGCATGGCCCAGAAGCGCTTGCCGGCTTCCTCGCTGCCGTAGAAGGAGCACTCGTGCAGCGGGCCTTCGTGACCGGCGGCTTCGCACAGCGACTTGTAGAACTGGAACTGCAGGATGCGCGCCAGGAAGTAACGCGTGTACGGGGTGTTGCCCGGGATGTGGTACTTCGCGCCCGGGTCGAAGTGCTCCTCGGTGCGCTCCACCGGCGGCTTGATGCCCTGGTAGGCGGTGCGCAGCTGCCACCAGCCGGCGTTGTAGTTCTCCGGCGTGATCTCGCCCGCGAACACCTTCCAGCGCCACTCGTCGATGAGCTTGCCGAACGGCAGGAAGGCGACCTTGTTGAGCGCCATCTTCATCTGGTTGTTGATGGTGGCGCGCTCGTCCGTGGCGACGTCCTGCACCAGGCCCTGCGAGGCGAGGTAGTCCGGCGTCATCGACAGCTCGATGGTGTCGCCGATGGCCTCATGGAAGCCGTCGTGGGCGGCGCCCTGGAAGATCGGTTCCTGCTTGTTGTAGGCGAGGTCGTAGTACAGGTGACCGAGCTCGTGGTAGACGGTGGTCAGGTCCTCGTGCACGGGCTCGATGCACATCTTGATGCGCACGTCGCCCTGCATGTCCATGTCCCAGGCCGAGGCGTGGCAGACCACGTCGCGGTCGCGCGGCTTGAGGAACATGGAGTTCTGCCAGAAGGAGGTCGGCAGCTCGCGCAGGCCCATGGAGGTGTAGAAGTTCTCCGCGGACTTCACCATCTCCAGCGCGATCCACTCGTCCGCCTCGCGGTTGACCTCGACCATCTCCTCGGCGGACAGCTGGCCGCCGCGGGTGGCGATCAGCTCGCCCAGCTTCTGGTCGCGGCGCGCCTTCAGCGTCCTGCTGACGTCCAGGTCGGAGACGCCTTCGAAGGGCTCGACCAGCGGATAGATGTTGGCCCACTCCTGCGACCACATGTTGCCGAGCAGGTGCGCCGGGATCGGTCCCTGGCGCGGCACCACGTCCTCGCCGTAGTGATCGGCGAGCCGGTCACGCACGTAGCAGTGCAGCGCGTCGTACAGCGGCTTGACGTCTTCCCACAGCTGGTTGCTGACCTGGGTGAACTCTTCCGGGCTCATGTCGTAGGCGGAACGCCACAGCGCACCGGTGTCGCTGAAGCCGAGTTCCTTCGCGCCCTCGTTGGTCAGCTCGACGAAGCGCTGGTAGTCCTTGCGCATCGGCATGGAAATGGTGCGCCAGCCGACCCAGGCTTCCAGCTTGTCCTGCGGGCTCGCCTCGGGGTCATCGATGATGTTCTCCAGCTCGGTGAGGCTGTAGCACTTGCCGCCCTCGTCCTCGGGGCAGTACTTGCCGGCGCCGTACATGGCTTCCATGGAAGCCGCCAGCTGCGCGAGCTCGGCGACCTTCTGCGGATCCGAGGGCGCCGGCATGGAGGTGCCGGTCTGGATCAGCTTGATTGCGCGGGCCGTCTGCGGCGACAGCTCAAGGTCGGTGAAGCGCTTCGAGGCTTCCACCGTGCGCGCCATCCAGTTGAGGAAGTTTTCGTTGGATTTCGCCGCCAGGAACTGGCTGTCCGGCGTGATGTAGGTGGAGGCGATCCAGGCCGACTTGGACAGCTCCGGCGACATCCGGCGCAGATCCTGGTTGATGCCGGCGACGAACTTGTCGGCGTCGGCCGGAGTGACGGCAGCCTGCCCGGCGTCGTCGCGCGCCTGGCGGTCGCCGTTGTCGCCGCAGGCGGCCAGCAGCAGGCCGGCGGCGGCCAGGGTGGTGATGCGGATGATGTGTTTCATGTTCGGATTCCTGTTTCGGTGACCCGGGGTGGTCCCGAGTTTATTGCATCGGAAAACGGAAAACGAAGACCGCCCGTTACGGGCGGTCTTCATGGAACATCAGTCGTTTACCGGGCGTCGCCGGTCATCTTCTTCAGCCACGGCGTCAGCGCCAGCATGATGATGCCGGCGACCACGCCCCACCACATGACGGACATGAACTTCTCCGACATGGAAGCGGGATCGGCCGCGCCGACCTCGCCGCCGAAGCGGCCGGCGATCAGGTTGCCGAGCGACACGCCCATGAACCAGGTGCCCATCATCATGCCGACGAAGCGGCGCGGCGCCAGCTTGGTGATGTTGGACAGGCCGATCGGGCTGAGGCACAGCTCCGCGGTGGTGTGCAGCAGGTAGGTCAGCAGCAGCCAGCTCGGCGCGACCGTCTGGTCGATGGCAAGCTTCGCGGCGAAGGCGATCACGCCGAAGCCGAGGCCCATCTGCACGAGGCCGAGCGCGAACTTGCCCGGCGCGGACGGCTCGAGGTTGCGCTTCGCCAGCCACACCCACAGCCAGGCGAACATCGGCGACAGCACGATGATCATGATCGGGTTGATCGACTGGTACCACGCCGCCGGATGCTCGCCGGAGCTGAAGAAGCTGCCGAGGAAGCTGCGGTCGGTGTAGTCGCGGGCGAACAGGTTGAGCGAGGAGCCCGCCTGCTCGAAGCCGGAGAAGAACACCGCCGCGGCCACGAAGAACACCGCGATCACGCCGACGCGCTTCTTCTCCTCGCGGTTGAGGCCGCCAAGCAGCAGCACGTAGATGAAGAAGGCGACCGCCATGATGACGATGGCGTTGCCGGTGATGTCGGCCAGCTGCTCCGCGTTCACCGGGATGACGCCGAACAGCATCAGCATGCCGATCAGGGTGACGATCACGGCGCTGATCCAGAAGGCCTTGCGGACGCGATCGCGCTCCGGTCCGGGCGCGGTGGTCGGGTGCAGCCCGGCCTCGCCGAGGTAGCGCGAGGTGAACTTGAACTGGAAGGTGCCGAGCGCAATGGCCACGCCGGCAACCGCGAACGCGGCGCGGTAGCCGAATTCGGCCGCCACCCAGCCGGTGATCAGCGGCGCGATCAGGGCGCCGATGTTGATGCCCATGTAGAAGATCGAGAAGCCCGCATCGCGGCGCGCGCCGGAGTCGTTGACGTACAGCTCGCCGACGATGGTGGAGACATTGGGCTTCAGCAGGCCGGTGCCGACCGCGATCAGCGCGAGACCGAGATAGAAGAACTCGGTCAGCGGCACGGCCAGCGAGAAATTGCCCGCGGCAATGACGAGGCCGCCCCAGAAGATGGACGACTGCTGGCCGAGCAGGCGGTCAGCCACCCAGCCGCCCCACAGCGCCAGCAGGTAGACGGCGCCAGTGTACAGGCCGTAGATCGCGCCCGCCTCGATGGCGGAAAGCTCGAGACCGCCGTCGACGATGGCCGCGGTCATGAAAAGCATCAGCAGCGCACGGATGCCGTAGTAGCTGAAGCGCTCCCACATTTCGGTCATGAAGGCGGTGAACAGACCTTTGGGGTGCCCAAACCAGGTCTCCGCCGGCGGGTTGGTTCCGGCCGTATTCATTATTTATGTCCCCTGAATCATGGTGAATGGATACCGCTCCGAAAAAGCGACGCCCAAGGATTCCCGCTTCGAATGGCGGCGTCAACCGCGTTTCCCGCAGCATTTGGGCAGAATTTGACCAATACGGCCTTGTGAAAAGCGGAAGCGGCCATTTATAAAGAGTGACTTTCCATCCACTCGCTTCGCGGAGAACTCCCATGCGCAAGATCCTGCTCCCGCTCATCGGCGCGGTGGCGCTGGCGGCATGTGCACCTCCGGCTGACAACCAGGCGTCCTCCGACGCCGCCAGGCTCAGCCAGGGAGAGGGCATCTTCAGCCAGCCCTATCTCGAGACCACGCTGGAGAACGGTCTCAAGGTCGTGATCGTGCCGACCGACTACCCCGACGTGGTCACCATCCAGATCCCGGTGCAGACCGGCTCGCGTAACGAGGTGGAGGAAGGCAAGTCCGGCTTCGCGCACTTCTTCGAGCACATGATGTTCCGCGGTACCGAGAACTACTCCGCCGAGGAATACCTCGCGCTGCTCAAGGAAGCCGGCGCCGACCAGAACGCCTACACCTCGGACGACCTCACCAACTACCACATCACCTTCACGAAGGATGACCTGGAGACGGTGATCATGCTGGAGGCGGACCGCTTCCAGAACCTGAAGTACACCGAGGAGCAGTTCCGCACCGAGGCGCTGGCGGTCAAGGGCGAGTACCTGAAGAATTCCGCGAATCCCATCATGCAGATCTTCGAGCGGATCCGCGACCTGTCCTTCGACACGCACACCTACCAGCACACCACCATGGGCTTCTTCAGGGACATCGAAGACATGCCCAACCAGTTCGAGTACTCGCACCAGTTCTTCGACCGCTGGTACCGGCCGGAGAACACCACGGTGATCCTCGCCGGCGACCTCGATCCCGAGCGCACGCTGGCCCTGGTCGAGAAGTACTGGGGCGGCTGGCAGTCCGGCGAGGCCGAGCCGGTCACCATCCCGCAGGAAGGCCCGCCCAAGGGCCCGCAGTACGAGCACATTACCTGGGATTCGCCCACGCAGCCCTGGGTGGTCGTCGGCTTCCGCGGTCCGGCCTTCGACCCGGCCGCGAAGGACATGCCGGCGATGGATCTCATTGCGCAGCTGTACTTCTCGCCGACGTCGGACCTCTACCGCGAACTGGTGATCGAGAAGCAGCTCGCCGATGCGGTGCAGGCGTACTTCCCGAACAGCATCGACCCGAACGTGATGATGATCCTGGCGCGGCTCAACAAGCCGGAAGCGGCGCGCGAGGTCACCGACCGCATCCTGGAGACGCTGGCCGACGCGCGCACCCGGCTGGTCGGCGAATCGCGGCTTGCCGATACCAAGTCGAACCTCAAGTACGGCTTCGCCGCGGCGCTGAACAATTCCGACGCCATCGGCTCGACGCTGGCCGGCTTCGCGCATTTCACGCGCGAGCCCATCACCACCATCAACACGCTGTACCGCACCTATGACTCGATCACCGCGGAAGACGTGCGCGACTACGCCAACCGTTATTTCGTCGATGCGAGCCGCGTGGTGATCACGCTGTCGAACACGCCCAGCCTTGCCGGCATGAACGCGCTGCCGTCGCTGGACGAAATGGTCGCCTCCCGCGGCAGCGCGCCGGCGAAGAGCGACGAGGCGCGCGCGCCCTGGGACGAGAGCGCGCACCGCGAAGCGATCGCGGCGCGCACGGACGGGCAGCCGGCGGACATCGAAATGCTGGAGATGCCCGGCAAGTCCGACCTCGTCGACATCAACCTGCTGTTCCGCGCCGGTACGGCGCTCGACCCCGAGGGCAAGAAGGGCCTTGCGGCGCTGACCGCGGCGATGGTGAGCATGGGCGGCTCGAAGTTCCATGACATCAACGAGATCAACGCCACGCTCTACCCGCTCGCGGCGTCCTTCGAGCCGATGTTCGACAAGGAGATGACCTCCTTCCGCGGCACGGTCCACAAGGACAATCTCGCCAGGTACTACGACATCGTCAGCGAACAGCTGCTCAACCCGGGCTGGCGCGAATCCGACTTCCAGCGCGTCAAGACGCTGCTGCTCAACTCCATCCGCACCAACCTGCGCAGCAGCAACGACGAGGAGTTCGCCAAGGAGGCACTCTACGAGCGCATCTACGGCCCGAAGCACCCGTACGGCACGCTGAACTCCGGCCACATCGGCGACATCGAGAGCATCACGCTGGATGACGTGAAGAACTTCTACGCGCGCCACTACACCCCGGCGAACCTCATCGTCGGCATCGCCGGCGGCTACGACAAGGAATTCGTCAGACAGCTGCGCGCCGATCTCGCGGCGCTGCCGAAGGGCGGGAAGGCGACCGTGTCGCTGCCGCAGCCGCCCGCGATCGAGCGCAACCGCGCGCTGATCATCACCAAGGAAACCCAGCCGGTGGCGGTGTCCTTCGGGCACGCCATCGACGTCAGGCGCGGCGATCCGGACTGGGTGGCGCTGTGGCTGGCGCGCAGCTGGCTGGGCGAGCACCGCTCCTCCAACAGCCATCTCTACAAGCGCATCCGCGAAGCGCGCGGCATGAACTACGGCGACTACGCCTACATCGAGTACTTCCCGCGCGGCATGTACCAGTTCCATCCGGATGCGAACCTGGCGCGCCG
Organism: Gammaproteobacteria bacterium; assembly: GCA_029263725.1. Taxonomy (GTDB): domain Bacteria; phylum Pseudomonadota; class Gammaproteobacteria; order Natronospirales; family JAJUFS01; genus JAJUFS01. Next base: position 61,947 of record JAJUFS010000002.1, read on the forward strand.
GCAGCAGATCTTCCAGGTCTGGCTGCGGCCGCTGCGCTCCAACAACGACGCGCATTTCGCCACCCGCGTGGCGCTGTACGAGCTCAACAAGCTGATCGAGGAAGGACTCACCCAGGAAGAGTTCGAGGCGACGCGCAGCTTCCTCGACAAGTTCGTCGCGCAGCTGGTCAGCACCCAGGGACGGCAACTCGCCTACATGCTGGACTCGCGCTTCTACGGCATCGGGCCGTTCACGGACTACGTGCGCGAAGGCCTGGACAAGCTCACCGTCGATGACGTGAACGCCGCCATCCGCCGGCACCTGCGCGCCGACAAGCTGCAGTTCGTGTTCATCACCCGTGACGGCGAGGACCTGCGCAACCGGCTGCTCAACAACACGCCGTCGCCCATGGAGTACGCGACGGAAATGCCGGAGGACATCCTCATCGAGGACCAGGCCATCCAGGAACTGCCGATCTCCTTCGCGCCGGACGCCGTGGAGATCGTGCCGGCGGAAGAAGTGTTCGAGTGAGATGAACAGGCAGAAGGAAGAAGGGAGGAGAAAGGAGCCTTCCTCCCACCTCTGCCTTCACGCCAACCGCTGCAGGGCCGATTGGCGAGCGCAGCTCGCGTAATCCGCCGAAACTGCGTCCGCAAAACCACTGCCCGCCGCAAGGCGGGCAGTTTTTCATGGACGTGGCTTGAACTCGCCCGCCTTTCTTGTGGGATCGCATCGAAGCGGTGGAGGGATTCTGTTGGGAGGAAGAAGGGAGAAGATTCGCGGTCTTTTCTCCCTTCTCCTCAATGCCTCGTCTCGCTGCCGCGAAACCGGTCGCGCGGCGAATGCGTGGCGTGCATTTTCGTGGCGGGGCGGCGGGACGGACGGCCGGAGGCGAGTTCGAACTCGGCGACGTCATGCGAGCAGCAGACTTCGACCTCTCCGCCGTGCATGCTCTTCAGCTCGCGCAGGCGCTGCTGGTTCCACAGTCGCGCGCGGCGATTCTTTTCCATCATGGCCTGGTAGAAGCGCAAGCCGGGCGGGCACTGCGGCTCATGCGGATCCATTTCGTCCTGGTGAAAGTAGGCATCACCCGCGAGCAACAGCCAGCGCGCCTCGCCGCGCACCGCGACACCGGCATGACCGTGCGTGTGGCCTGCGAGCGGCACCAGCGCCACTTCATCGGCCAGCGCGGCGATCGGACGCACGCTATCGAAGCCGTACCACGTTTCCCCTTCGCCTGCCTGGTAGACCTGCCAGCGATCACGGCTGCCCCATTGCTGCGGACGGAAGCGCTGCCGGTCCAGCCATGTGCGCTGCTCCAGCGCGTAATCGCGTTCGCGCTGCATCATGTGCACGATCGCGTTGGGGAAGTCATCCAGCCCGCCGGCATGATCGAAATCGAGATGGGTCAGGATGATGTGGCGCACATCGGCGGCATGAAAACCCATCGCTTCGATCTGCCGCGCCGCGGTCATCTCGGCGCGAAAGTCCGGCGACACCAGGGCGAGAAAGAAGGTGCTGAGCCGTGCGCGCGGATGGGCGACATCACGCAGGCCGAGCCCCGTGTCGACCAGCACCAGGCCGGCATCCGTTTCCAGCAACAGGCAATGGCAGGCAAGCTCGCCGCGATGCACGAGGCTGTGCGTGCGGCCATCCATGAGCCGTCCGCCCAGTGGGCAGGTGGAAATGGCATTGAGATGATGGACGCGCATGCTTCCGAGATGGGTGCATGGGCGGGGGGCTCAAGAGGCGGGAGAAGAACAGGGAGACGCAAGACGTGAGACGACGTTTCACTTCAAGCGTCGTCTTACGTCACGAACCGGATCCCCCGCCGCTTCGCGGCGACCCCTTTGAAAGGGGGTGATTGTCCTGGCCCTTACCTCTTCCCCCTCTCCGCCCGCTGCGCTTCGACTTCCTTCCAGCCGCGCAGGAACACGCGGCTCATGACGATGCCCGCTTCATAGAGCAGGTACATCGGCACGGCGAGCAGGGTCTGGGAGATGACGTCGGGCGGGGTGAGGAACATTCCGATCACGAAGCAGCCGAGCAGCACGTACTGGCGTTTTTCGGCGAGCGCGCCAGGCGTGGTGAAGCCGGCCCATACCAGCAGCACGGTGGCCACCGGCACCTCGAAGGCCAGGCCGAAGGCAAAGAACAGCGTCAGCACGAAATCGAGGTACTCGTTGATGTCCGTCATGATCGCCACGCCTTCCGGCGCCACCGCGACGAGAAAACCGAAGATCAGCGGGAACACCACGAAGAACGCGAACGCCATGCCGGCGTAGAACAGCAGCACGCTGGTGACGAACAGCGGCGCGAACAGGCGCTTTTCCTGCTGGTACAGCCCCGGCGCGATGAACGCCCAGGCCTGGTAGAGCATGAAGGGCATGGCGATGAACACGGCGGTAAAGAAGGCGAGCTTGAACGGCGCGAGAAAGGGTGTGGCCACCTGAGTCGCGATCATGGTCGCGCCTTCCGGCAGGCGCTCCAGCAGCGGCGTGGCCACCCAGGTGTAAAGCCGCTGCGCGAACGGCACCAGCACGATGAACACCACGATCACCGCGATGAAGCTGCGCAACAGGCGCGTGCGCAGCTCCAGCAGGTGATCGAGCAGGCCCTGGCGGCGCAAGGTGCTCATCCGTCACCGTCCCTGTCGTCGCCCTCCCCGGCGTCCTTGCGCTGCTCGGCGCGCTCGACCTCGCGCTCGAGCTCCGTGCGCAGCACGGCCACCGTGGCGCGCGCGCGCCCTGCAAGCCGCCCGAGGGTGCGCATGATGCCGGGCAGGCGCTCGGGCCCCGCGATGACGAGCGCGAGCACGGCGATCAGCACCAGCTCGCTGAAGCCGACGTCGAACATCTACTTCGGCTCGTTGTCGTCGCCGTTCTTCTCGATGCGCCGGTGCTCCTCGGTCTCGCCTTCCTTCATCGCATCCTTGAAGCCTTTCACCGCGCCGCCGAGATCGGAACCGATGTTGCGCAGGCGCCTGGTGCCGAAGATGAGCACGACGATGGCAAGGATGATGAGCAGCTGCCAGAGACTGATTCCGCCAAGTCCCATGATGATGTTTCTCCGCTTGAGCGCAGGTCAGGGCCGGATGTCGAGCCCGCGCATGGAAAGAAATTCCTTCAGGCTGCCGATGCCGTAGTCACCGGAGTGAAAGATGCTGGCGACCATCGCGCCGTCCGCCAGTTTACCTTGGAATACCTCGGCGAGGTCCTGCGGTTCGCCGGCGCCGCCGGCGACCACCAGCGGCGCGCCGCAGATCGCGGCGATGTTCTCGACCAGGGCAAGGTCAAACCCCTTGCGGGTGCCGTCGCGATCCAGGCTGGTGAGCACGATCTCGCCTACGCCCATGTCCACCAGCCGCTGCACCCATTCGCGCGCATCCAGGCCGCTGGCCTTGCGGCCGCCATGCGTCATCACTTCCCAGGTGATTTCCTCGCCGCTCCTGCGGCGGCGCACATCGACGGCGCCGATGATGGCCTCGCCGCCGAAGCGCTTCACCGCCCGCGTCACGAGCTCAGGGTCGAGCACCGCAGCAGTGTTCAGCATCACCTTGTCGGCGCCGCTGCCCAGCATGCGCTGGATCTCCGGCAGGCCGGCGATGCCGCCGCCGGCGATCACCGGCACGAAGACGCGCTCGGAAACCTTCTTGAGAATCGCGGCGAGCTCGTCAGCGCGCCCGGCGCTGGAAACGTCCAGCAGCGCGAGCTCGTCGGCGCCGCGGTCGGCGAAGGCCGTGGACACCGCCACCGGATCGGCGCAGTTGTCCACGTTCTCCAGGCGTATGCCCTTGACCACGCGGCCGCGGTTGATGTCCAGGCAGGGAATGATGCGCCGGGTGGTGGCCACGTCAACCCGCCGCCTCGACCATGCGGCGCGCCTCGCCGAGATTGATGTGCCTTGCCGAGCCGCCCAGGATCATGCCGGCGATGCCGGCGTCGGCGAGCCGGCAGGCGGCTTCCAGCTCGGGCATGGAGTCGATGCGCCCGGCGACGAACACGTCGATGCGCACCGCCTCCGCGAGTTCGGCGAGCTTATCGGGACGCGGCGGCAGCGGCCGGCCTTCCGCATCCACGTCCTGGTAGACGAGACCGTCGACGCCGTCGTCCTCAAAATGCCGCGCGAGGCTGACGATGTCGTGGTTGGCGAGCTTGGAGTGCGCATCACCGGCCAGGCGGCCGTCGCGCACGTTCATCTGCATGAGGATGTGGCCGGGAAATTCCAGGCAAAGGTCCTTGAGCACGTGCGGCGTGGAGGCCACGCGATGTCCGAGCACCAGCCAGTTGGCGCCGGCGTCGAGATGCGACTGCACCAGCTCCTCGTCGTTCACGCCGCTCACCACCTGCAGCTCCAGGTCCTCGAAGCGCGACATCAGCTGCTCGACGATGGTCAGCACGCCGGGCTTCTGGCTCTGCATGCTGTCCTCGTCGACGAGCTGCACGCGCCGGATGCCATGGTCCATGAGCCGCGCGATGAGCTCGGCCGGCACCTCGCCGGTCTGCTGCCCGTCATCCCCCAGCACGTGGCCGGCCCGGAACCTGATCGAAGGTATCAGCAACATCTCCGTCTCCCGTTTCCCCGTTGTGGCGTCAATCCCTGTCGGTTTCCCCTGGCTCGTCCCTGTTCACGAAATTCGCCAGGAAATGCAGCCCCTGCACATGACTGATTTCCGGATGAAACTGCACGCCGACGAAGCAGCCGCGCGCCAGCACGCTGGCGAAGCGCTCGCCGTGCTCGCTCTCCCCCGCGACCAGCGGACCCGCATTGGCAATGCATTCACGGTGCGTGAAATAGAAGAAGCCGTCCTGTGGGATGCCGTCCCACAGGGCGTCGCCGTGCTCGCGGCGCACCCGGTTCCATCCCATGTGGGGCAGCCGCACGCCGTTGCCGGATAGCGGCCGCACGTCGAAAGGCAAAAGGCCGAGGCCCTGCCTGCCGAGTGCGTGCAGACCGACGTCGATCGCCAGCAAGGGGCGGTTCTCGAGGAGTTCGGCCAGGACTTCGTCCATGCCCAGGCGGCGCAGCTCGTCGACGCACTGCTGCAGGCCGCCGGTGCCGGACAGCACCACGCGGTCCGCGCGGCGCACGGCATCGGGATCGAAGCTGCGGAAGACATTGGCGCCGCCACCCGCCCGCGTCAGGGCTTTTTCCACCGCCTGCAGGTTACCCAGGCCGTGATCGATGATGGCAACGCGAGGCATGGCGCAGAATTCTTTGGTGAGGGCCGAAGATGTTCGCGGATAGTCTAGTACGGGCGCCGCTCAGCCTTCCAGCCAAAAGGTGACGGGGCCGGCGTTGACCAGCTGCACCTTCATGTCGGCGCCAAAACGGCCGGTCGCGGTCCAGGGCCACTCGGCCGCGGCCTGCTCGCAGAGCAGCTCGAACAGCCGCCGGCCCTCTTCGGGCGGCGCCGCCGGCGTGAAGCTCGCCCGCATGCCCTTGCGGGTGTCGGCAGCGAGCGTGAACTGTGGCACCAGCAGCAGGCCGCCGTTGATGTCGCGCAGGCTGAGGTTCATGCGCCCCGCCTCGTCCGGGAACACGCGGTAGCCGAGCACGCGCTCCAGCAGTCGCCGCACGTTGCGCTCGTCGTCGTCCTTCTGCACGCCGACCAGCACCAGCAGGCCGGCGCCGATGGCCCCCACCAGCTCCTCGCCCACCGTCACGCTGGCCTCGTCCACGCGCTGCAGAAGACCGATCATGCCTTGCTTCCTCCCGGCTCCCGTTTCAGAAAATGCTTACACCGCCTGTTATGGCCCACTGACTGTAACTCCCCTGCGCGTTTGCAAGAATTTCCCTGCCTTGAGCCGCAGGATGCGGCGTCATGGATGAGCGAGGGACGGAACCAGGCGAGGAAGACGCAGGACGCCGGTTCCATTGCTGACGCACTCAATCACCTCCAGCCATGAAGGCGTTGCCCCGGCGCAAGCCGGGGCATTTTTTTGGTTCTTCACGTTTTACCGGGGAACGCGGCTCTGATCTTGAGGAAGAAGTAGTTGGAGTCGCGGTAGCCGTAGGCCATGCGCTTGATGACCTTGATGCGGTTGTTGATGCCTTCGAGGACGCTGGTATTGAGGCGGTGA